>CAZWAR010000005.1:0-8935 GCA_964631965.1 uncultured Gaiellales bacterium | reverse complement strand
ATGCCTGATGCCTACTACACCTGTAACCTTCTGCCCCTCGAGCTCATAGCTCGCACCGGCTATTCCCCTCGCTGGCTGGGAGAGCATCTGCAGGATCCAGGGGTGACGCCCCGCCGAGACGCTCTCAGCATTCATCCGATGACCTGCCCATACGTGACCCGCCTCGTGGCGGCAGCGGACGGATTGTTCGACCGCGCGGCCGATGACGATGTCCTACTGGTCCCCGGCGGCTGCGACGCCATGCGACGTCTGGGAGATCTGCTTTCGGCCACCCACCCCGACCGCGTGCTCGTGCTCCCTCTCGGGCGCTCCTCGGGTGACCACGCGGCGGAAGACCTCGCCGCAGAGTTGGCCCGCCTCGAGAAGTGGCTGCGCGTGAAAGGGAAGGAATCGGGTGCGACTGCGGGGAGGGGCAGGACGAAGGAGACCCCACGGGTGGACTACCCTTTGGAACCTCAGGCGGGGGGCGTCTTCGTTGTGGCCGGGCCGTTGACAGACGATTCCCTTCTGGATCTCATCAGCCGGCTGGGTGCGGCGGTGTCCGGTCTGGAATCGTGCACGTCGCCCGACCGCTGGAAGCCGTTGGCCGAGGCCGGAGGGGCCTCGGGGTCGGGCACCGACTCTTACGAAGCCCTTGCCCGTCACCTGCTGGAGTTCGGCATGTGCCCCCGGAGGTCCACCCTGGATCGTCGTGCCCATCTGGCGCGCCGGCTGGACGAAAGCAAGCCGTCTTCGGTGATCTACGCCCGGCAGAGTTTCTGTGATCCCGGAGCCTACGACGCCGTTCTCGCTGCAGAGTTGGCCGCAGAGCGGGGGCTGCCGTTCCTCGAAATCGAGGTCGGGTTCCCCTTCGACGCTGGTGGTCCGCTCCGCACACGGGTGGAAGCCTTCCTCGAGGCCCAACTCCTCGACGACGATCTCTTGGGCGACTTGGCCGACGATGACCTCCTTGATGATGACCTGCTTGATGATCTCGCCGCCGACGCCCGGGCGGATGTTCCAGCGAATGAGGAGGCGATCTAGGTGCCCGGCATGGCCGACGTCACCGGCACCTCGCTCAACGCCTCCCTGATCAGGGCCGCCCTTCTGGCCTCCATGCGCCTCAAGGCTCTGCAGACGCGGACCGCGCGCGCCTACCTGCAGATGCACGCGCTCGCTGCGTCGCTGGAGATGTTCAAGCCGGGCGCGGTCGTGCCCTGGGTGTCATACCTCTTCCCGACCGAGATCCTCAGCTCCTACGGGATAACCCCGATGATCCCCGAGATCGGGTCCGCCACCATCACCGGCAGCGACCTTCGCGAGGCCGTGGAAGCCGCGTCGGCCCGCATGGCCCTCGCCCGCGACGTCTGTAGCTACCACCGGACGGCGTTGGCCTCGGTGGAGAACGACATGCTGCCCCCACCCACGATGTGCCTGGGGACCACGCCCCTCTGCCTCGGCAAGGAGATGCTCCTGGAGATGCTCTCCGTCCGTCACGGGGTGCCGTTCCGGGAGATCCGTGTACCTCTACCTCCAGATGAGGGTGAGTCTACGCCTGAGGTGGTGGCCGACGTCGCCGAACAGATCCGTGTGCTCCATGAGGACATCGGGCGCTGGACCGGTCGCAGAGCAAATCTGAGTAAGGCGGTGCAGCTCTCCAACCGGGCATCCAAGGCCTGGGGCGAGATCATGGCGCGTCGCCTGACCGGCGAACTGGAGATGGATGGCCGCAAGACCTTCGCCCTCGTGTTCCTGGGGCAATTGCTGTGGGGCACCGAGGAAGGCGCGAAAGACTTTGAACGCCTGCTCTCCGAACGGGGCCGCCGCGACCTGATGTCGCCAACACCCCCGCCGGGGGGCAGGCTCAAGAGACTGCTCTGGCTTCACACCGTGCCCCACCACGACAAGGAAATCTTCGAGCTCATCGAGAAACGGGGCGCCGTGGTCATCTTTGAGGAGATGGGGCAGATGCACGAGGACCTCATCGACCCGGACGATCCTTTCCGGGGATTGGCCCGCCGACTCACCGACCACGCCCTCTGGGGTACCTCGGCCCGCCGGGCGCGCCAGAATGTCGATCTGGCGAAGCGCCTGAAGGTGGATGGTGTGGTCCATTTCAACCACTGGGGCTGCCGTCATGGCCTAGGGTCGGTGCCGGTAGTCCGAGCGGCTCTCGTGGAGGCGGGTATCCCCTTCCTGGCCATCGACGGGGATGCTCTCGCCCGTGGCGGACCCAACCAGGAGAAGTCTCTACAACAGATGGAGAGTTTTCTCGAGTTGCTCTAGGCACGAGCGAGGTCGGCGAGAAGGCACGGTGGTCCGTTACAGGGCGACCCTGCCCCAGACGGAGGAGGCCTGGAGGAAATCATTATGTCGGATGAAGACGCCAAGAGACTCTCGCAGGACCGTTTCGGCCGATACGCGGCCAGCTACGTCACCAGCCGCACCCACTCAGGTGGCGAGGACCTGCGGCGCCTCGCCGATCTGGTCGGCCAACACCCGTCCTGGGTGGCACTCGACATCGCCACCGGCGGCGGGCACACGGCCCTGGCGGTGGCTCCACGCGTGGCCAAGGTTGTGGCCACTGATCTCGCCGCACCGATGCTCGAGGCGGCTCGGCACTTCATCCTCGGCAACCACTTCCCCGACGGCCGTCCGATCACGAACGTCGAGTTCCGACTCGCCGATGCGGAGGACCTCCCGTTCTCCGCGGGCAGCTTCGACTTGGTCACCTGCCGCATCGCGGCCCACCACTTCCCCGATCCGCCCCGCTTCCTTGAGGAG
The DNA here is from genome assembly GCA_964631965.1 of uncultured Gaiellales bacterium. Lineage (GTDB taxonomy): Bacteria > Actinomycetota > Thermoleophilia > RBG-16-64-13 > RBG-16-64-13 > CAIQPS01. Next base: position 6,172 of record CAZWAR010000005.1, on the reverse strand, counting down.
GTTCGCCGGGTGCTCCGGCCCGACGGCCTGTTTCTGTTTCAAGACCAGGTGACGCCGCAGGACCCGGGAGCTGCGGACTGGATCACCCGCTTCGAGAAGCGGCGCGACCCCAGCCACCAGCGAGCCCTGTCCGACGCTGAATGGCTGAACCTGCTCGGCGCCTCCGGCTTCAGCGTGGAGAGCGAAGACCACTTCGAGAAGCGCCTGAGTCTGCGCAAGTGGGTCGCCGACCAGGAGGGAACACCCGAGGATCTGGCCGAATTGCGTGCCCTCCTCCACCTGGCGCCCCCTCCGGTCGCCGCCTGGATGCGACCCACCGACATCGATGCCGACGAGGCGCAGTTCAGCATCCATCACACCGTCTTCAGCGCCCGGGTCCCTGGGCTCGGCGACCTCGGCTGCGGCTGTTAGGCAGGTCCGTCCGTCCACCCGCCCGGCTGGGCCGAAGCTACTGTTCGGCCGCCGCCGGATGCCCGCTGTCGAGTGCACGTTGCACGCCCGCCTCTCGCGGGTACATCACCCTCGCTACACCCTGAGGCTCAGGACGAGAAAGGAGGCCCCATGGCGGAGGTCATGACCATCTTCGAGGCAGGCGTCGTGGAGGACGACTGGTTGCGGCTCCAGGAAGCCTGGGACCGGCTTGCCCAGAACAGGCCGGACCAGGTGGTGCGTAGTTGGCTCGTGCAGGGTCTCGACGGAGCCGACACCTGGTGCGCCGTGACCCTCTGGCGCAGCCGCGAGGCTCTTCAGGAATATCAGGAGTCGGTCGACCTGCTACCGCCGAACGCAGTGTTTCGGGAACTCGGGATCACGCCGGTGCTGGCCGCCTTCGAGGTGATCGCCGAGGGTTGAGTGACTCCGCACCATCGGGGGAACACGCCGGGGCCGGCCCCGGTGCCGGCGTCCTGGGCTAATCGGGTGGCGCCGTCGCCGATTCCTCGCGTTTCACGAAGAGCATCTCCTTCCCCCAGGAATCGGCCAACCGAAAGAGGCCCGAATCGTCAACGAAACCCCGAGCTTTCTCGAGGTCCATGTGACCCGGATCCATGAATAGCCGGCCCTCGGGCCGGAGGATCCGACCGATGTCGGAAAGGAGTCCGGCCCTGTCCTTCACGGCGTGGAAGGTATCGAGCAGCAGGACAAGGTCAACAGTGCCACCGGGGATCGCCACGGGGTGAGACTGCAGGAGAACCGTATACACATTGTCGAGACCGGCGCGGGCCGCCTTTTCGCGCACCACCTGCAGCGCAAGCCGTTCGACATCCACAGCCACGACCTTCGCGCCCGGAAGACCGGTCGCGAACGGAATGGTCACGCGCCCGGGACCGCAGCCCCAGTCGACGATGGTCTCCCCGGACTGAGGCGCCGCCCTCTCGAACTGCCTGGTCGGACGCCCCAGATCGAGGAACTCTTGGATGCGATACTGCACGAGCATCGCCCGGTAGGACCTACTCGCTTCGGGCTTCTGCGTCACGGATTCCGGCATGGTCCGCTCCTTCGGTGTCCCCCCTGGCGCGTGACTCCTCGGCAGTCCTGCGGCCATCCTATCGGGGAACGTGGGTTTCCGCAACGACAGGAAAATGGGAATCGTGCAAGAATCTCCAGAGAAAATGAACGATCCTGGTGCGTTTCCGGGGAAGGAGCACCATCAACACAATGGCAGAAACCGAACGTACCCTCGCCGTCTTCATCGACTTCGAGAACCTGGCGATAGGCTTCAAACACCGCCGCGGCGAGTTCGACATCCACAAGATCCTCGAACGGCTCGTGGAAAAGGGAAAGGTGATCTCGAAGAAGGCGTACGCTGACTGGGGCGAGTACAAGCAGTATACGAAGACCCTTCACGAGAACGCCATCGAGCTCATCGAGATTCCCCGCCGGTCAATGACCGGCAAGAACTCGGCCGATATCCGCCTCGCGGTGGATGCGATGGACCTGGCTTGGTCCAAGGAGCACATCGACACTTTCGTGATCGTCTCGGGTGATTCCGACTTCTCCCCGCTGGTATCCAAGCTCAAGGAGAACGGCAAGCACGTCATCGGTGTGGGTATGAAAGCCTCCACCTCCGATCTCCTCTCCAACAACTGCGACGAGTTCATCTTCTATGAAGACCTCGAGAAGCAGACCGCCACTCCTGCGGCTCCCGGCCCCACGGCCACAGCAGTGGAGCCGGAGAAGAAGGAGGTCTACGACTTGCTTCTCGAGTCGATCGGCGCCCTTATCCGGGAGAACAAGGACCCGATCTTCGCTTCCATGGTGAAGGACACGATGCAGCGCAAGCGTCCTTCGTTCAACGAGTCCAGCTATGGCTACCGCAGCTTCAGCAACCTGCTGCAGGACGCGGAGAAGCGCGGTTTCATCAAGCTGCACCGTGACAAGAAGGCCGGTTGGACCTACGTGGTTGAGGGGCTCGCGGAGTAGGTACACACCAGAGGATGTAGGCCCCGAGGCCGAGCGGAGCCGTCGTGCGCGGAACCGGTGCCGCTTCCGGCGGAGTCGGACGGCCGACCGGTTCAATCCTGCAGCCTCCGGGTTGCAGCCACCCGAGTGGGCAGTCCCGTCACGACCTGGGCTTCCGGCCGCTCAGACGGCGCCGGCCGCCAGGACCGCCCGTGCAGTTGCGCCCGGCCGCGACAGTGGCGGGCGCGCCCGTGGCGGCGTCCCATTGCCGACTTCTCTTATAGGACTAGAATTGAGGCAGTGCCAGGAAAGGAGATGCGATGGACGTTTTCGTCGAGAAAGAGGAAGTCTGGGCCGCCAGCGTCCAGGAAACACCGGGAGCACTGGCAGCCACCCTGTCCGCTCTCGAGGATGCCGGGGCCGACCTCGACTTCATCATCATGCGTCGCGCGCCGGAGAAGCCCGGCACGGGAGTGATCTTCGTCACGCCCCTGCTCGGCGACCGCGAAATCGGGGCCGCCGCGGAGGCAGGGTTCTCTGTCGCCGGGAGACTGAACTCAGTCCGGGTGGAGGGCGCGAACGAACCCGGCATCTTCACCAGACTGGCCCAGGTGATCGGAGACCACGGGATCAGAGTTCGCGGCATGTCGGCGGCGGTGTCGGGTCCCAGGTTCGTCGCCCATTTCGGTCTTGATTCCGCCGATGATCAGAAGGCTGTGATCGAGCTGCTATCGCAGCTCTGACGGCTCGTAAAGGGGCGGCGGACGGCGGCGCAGGCGCGGCCGCACCCATGTAGGACGAGAACGCGCCGGCCTGCCTACGCCTGACATCGAGTGACCACCCTCGGCAGGTCTATCCTCGTCAAGAGCTTCAGGCCGACGCCCTGGCGGCCCCGGCCTGGTGAGCTCAGGCCCCGTTCGAGCGCGACTTCAGGTACTGGTCCCTGAGCACCCGGCGCATGACCTTGTTCGAAGCCGTTCGCGGAAGGCTGTCCACCACCTTCACTTCGTGAACCCTGTACAGCGGGTTCAGATTCGCAGAGATGGCGCGCTGCATGTCTTTCTTGAGTGACTCAGCGTCCCAAGAAACGTCCCCGAGCATGACCGCGTAGATGACCAGCAGACTCGGTCCGCCCTCGGGTGGGTTGAAGGCCACCGCCGCCGTTTCCACCACGCCGTCAACGCCCGCCACCGAGCGCTCGATCTCAGCCGAGCTGACCTTGATACCCCCCAGGTTCATGGTGTCGTCGGCGCGGCCGTGTGCTCTGAAGTAACCCTTGCCGATTTGCTCCATCTCGTCGCCGTGTCGCCGGAGGAGCTGGCCGTCCGGTCCCGGAGGAGTGTCGGCGTAGTACACCTCGTGGTGGTCTTTGTTGAGAAGCCTGTTGGATAGTCCGATCGACGGTGGGATGAGGAACAGCTCGCCCGTGGTGGACGGTTGCCCGTTCTCGTCGAGGATACAGACGTCGAGGCCGAAGGCCGGAGTGGAAAACGTGGCCGGAGAGGCTGGCTGCACGATAGTCCCCGTGATGTAGCCCCCCGAGATCTCCGTCCCGCCGCAATACTCGACTACGGGCCGGTAGTTGGCAAGGGACATGAGGTACAGGTAATCCTCCGCCTTCGACGTTTCTCCGGTAGAACTGAAGAGCTTGATGCCCGACCAATCCAATCCGCGCACGAGGTCGGCGTTCTGCCAAGCCTTCACGAGACTGGGGACGAGTCCGAGCATCACCACCCGGGTTTTCTCTACGAACTCACAGAACTCACGGGTGTTCGGCGCTCCGTAGTAGAGCGCCATCGTCGCCCGGTTCACCAGGGTCGCGTAGATATGCCACGGGCCCATCATCCAACCGATGCTCGTCGGCCAGGCGATGACCTCCCCAGGCTTGATGTCGTGGTGGAGATGACCGTCCATGGCGCACTTGATGGGCGACGTGTGGGTCCAGGGAATGGCCTTCGGATCACCGGTCGTCCCCGAGGAGTAGAGAACGTTACTGAGGTCATCAGGGTCGCAGGCCACCGCTTCGAAGCTGTCGTCGTCGGCAAGAAAATCCTCCCACCACACGTCTGTCTCCCGAAGGGCCGGCGACTCGGCCGTCCCCGAGCGAACGACGATGGTACGGGGGGCATGCGCGTCCACCAGCTTCTGGTACATAGGCAGTGTCTTGCCGGCGCGGAGCATGACATCCTGGGTCACAGCCATACCCGAGGAGGCAAGCCTTACCCGAGTGGCGATCTCCTCGGGAGCGAAGCTGTCGGCAATGGAGGCCACCGCGTATCCCGCCTTGACGACGCCCAGATAGGCCGCCACCGCTTCCACCGTCATGGGCATCGCGATGGCTACGCTTGCCTCCCGAGGAAGGCCGGAAGAGGCGAGAGCCCGCGCGAAACGGTTGGAAAGCCTGTCGAGATCCCCATACGTCGTTACCTCTACAGTGCCGCCCTCTTTCTGGTGCAGGATCGCCGCCTGATCGGGAGGAGCCTGGAAGCAGCTCTCGGCGATGTTCAGCCGAGCATCGGGTAGCCAAATGGGCTGCTCGACACCCCGAAGGAGATTGACCACACTGGAGGGCGGGCTCTTGAAGACGATCCCCAGTGACTCGATGATCTGGCCCCAGAATTCCGCCCGATTGTCCACCGACCAGCGATGCAGCTCGCGGAAGGAGGCGAGCCCTACCTTCCCTGCGAACGCGGCGATGTTGGATTCGGCGATGTCGCGCTCGGTCGGTCTCCACGCCGGGGGAGGGCCCTGCTGGAAGACGTCCCACCCCGCGAATATGGACCTGTAGAGATGAAGGTGCGCCGGGAACGGCACTTCCGGAGAGAGGACCTCGCGAGACAGGCGCTCCCACAGTTCGTCCGGCGGGAGATCGCCCATCTCCCGCACACGTCCCGCCAGTTCTTCTGCGGCCTCGCCACTGAGGCCCAGCCCCGTCAGAGTCTCAATAGGGACGTCGACCTGCATGTCCGCCTCCTCTGCCTCGCGATGTCATCGAGCCAAGAGTGGGACTGGGGCAGGAGAAACCTGACGGCCGAAAGCGAAGACCTTCAGTCTCTAGGGCTCATGCTCCCCTGCCGACAGCCCGCTGATCGTCCGGTCGCGGTGAATAGCAAGGCTTCATGCTACCACCAGAATTGTAGACGCCGCCACACGGGAAGAGGCCAGGGTAGATGAACAAGCCCCGTCCCGGCAGCGCGCGGGCGGGGCAAGGGATCGGCCCCTACCGGCCGATAACCACCTTCAGCGGATCGACCTCTTCGCGTAGGATCCGCAGCTCTTCCTCGCTCGGCGGATCGGTGCAGCCGATCTTCTCGGGGATGATGAGCTCGAAGCCAGTGTTCTCCTTCACCTTGTCGACCTCGACGCCCGGATTGAGCGAGTCGAGCATCATGGCCTTCGACTCGGGATGGAACGTCATCACTGCGAGGTCGGTGATGATCATGTAGGGGCCGCCTTCGGGCAGACCGGCCTCTTCCCGGGCGTTGCCTCCGGTAAGAAAGCCGGGCGAGGTAATGAAGTCACATGTCTCGACGAAACGGTCCCTGCTGTGGACGGTCATGATCATCGTGCGCCAACACAGGGAGGCGAAGTCGTTTGCCCCACCCGAGCCGGGGAAACGGACCTTCGGCTTGTAGTAGTCGCCGACCATGGTCGAATTGATGTTGCCGTACTTGTCGATCTGGGCTCCGCCGAGGAACGCATAATCCACCTGACCGCGGGTGCAGGTGGTCATCATTTCGGACATCCCGGCCGCCATCATGGCCTTGTGGAA
>CAZWAR010000004.1:48269-64364 GCA_964631965.1 uncultured Gaiellales bacterium | reverse complement strand
GACCCGGTCGTGGAGGTGCGGCCCACGAAGCACCAGATCGATAACCTCATGAACGAGATCCGCGACCGGGTGGACAAAGGGCAGCGGACCCTGGTGACGACGCTCACCAAGAAGATGGCTGAGGACCTTACCGACTATCTGCTCGAGATGGGTTTTCGGGTGCGTTATCTGCACTCAGAGGTGGACACCCTCGAGCGCATCCGAACCATCCGCGAATTGCGCCTTGGGGAAGTGGACGTGCTCGTGGGCATCAACCTGCTCCGGGAAGGCCTCGACCTGCCCGAGGTGTCGCTGGTGGCCATCCTCGATGCCGACAAGGAGGGCTTCCTCCGCGGGGAGACGGCGCTCATCCAGACGATCGGCCGGGCGGCTCGGAATGTCGAGGGCAAGGTGATCATGTACGCCGACAAGCGCACGGAGGCCATGGACAGGGCGATCTCCGAAACCGACCGCCGGCGTGAGGCGCAGCTCGCGTTCAATGAGACACACGACATTGAACCGCGCACCATCGTCAAAGGGGTGTCGGACATCGCCGAACTACTCGGCATAAGTGCCAGCGTGCCATACAAGGAGCGGCGGAAAACGGCACGAGGAGAGGAGATGTCCGCCGACGAACTCGAGAAGCTCATGGCGACTCTCGAGGAGGAGATGTTCCAGGCGGCCGAGGAGTTGCGCTTCGAATATGCCGCCAAGCTTCGGGACGAGATCAAGGACCTGGCTCGAGACCTGGCGCGCTTGCGGGCCGACAAGGGAGACAGCCTGCCGGACCGGAACACGGCCGGGCCGGGGGGGACGACGACTCCGGGGGGCTCGAGGGGAAGCCGGTCAGGTGCGGGACGGAAGTCGAGCGGATCTCGCGGCAAAGGGGCGCGGCGGCGCTAGAGGAAGGAACGTCGGGGAAGTGGGTCGACGTCCGAGGAAGCCCGCGTCACCCAGAGCGGCTGGAGCGCGCCGGCTCGATCGGGGTTGAGTGCTCCTGGCCGCCCACGTATTGGATGAACGCGGCCACGACTCCCGGATCGAAATGCGTGCCTGCCTCTCTGCGCAGTTCGGCGAGAGCCTCTTCTTTCGTGAGCGCCCTTCTGTACGGCCGGTCCGAGATCATCGCCGAGTAGGCGTCGGCAACGGCCAGGATGCGGGCGAGCAGCGGTATGTCGGCGCCGGCGAGACCCTTGGGGTAGCCCTTGCCGTCGAAGCGCTCGTGATGGGCGGCGATGAGTTCCGGGACCTCGTCCAATCCGGGCATGTTTCGGATCAGGGCCTCGCCGGTGGACGGGTGACCCCGCACGATCGCCCACTCGTCCGGCGTGAGCTGCCCGGGTTTCCAGAGGATGCGGTCGGGGATCGCGATCTTGCCGACATCATGCAGCAGACCGCCTGCCCGGATGGCCCGCATGCTGCTGCCCGAGAGACCAAGGGCGGCTGTGAGTGCGAGGGCGAGCTCGGTGACCTGTTCGCTGTGGTGGCGGGTGTACCGATCCTTGTTGTCGACGGCCGTCACCATCGACTCGAGCATGCCGAAGCTGGTCTCTCCCGTCCACTGCGGTTCGGCGCGCCCGGAACTCGTGACATTGTTGCCCCCTCTGCGCTTCGAGACGTACAGGTTGGCGTCGGCTGCCACCACCAGTTCGTTCACCGCCTGCCCGTCGTGAGGGTAACTGGCTATCCCGAAGCTGGCATGAAGAGGGATCCTCTCCCCGGTCGGAGTGACGAACGGCTTTTCAGAGATGGCTGTCCGTATCTTCTCGATGACCATGTGGGCCTCTTCGACGCTCGTCTCCGGGAGTATGAGGACGAACTCGTCGCCCCCGTAGCGTCCCGCGACGTCGCTGGCCCGTGCATTCGCCTGGAGCACCGAAGCGATGTGGCGGAGGGCGGTATCGCCGCAGGGATGGCCGTAGGTGTCGTTGAGCAGCTTGAAGCCGTCGACGTCGAGCATTACCAGGCTGAAGCTGAGACCATGTCTCTCGGCCCGGGCTTGCTCTCTGCTCAGCAGTTCATGGATCTGACGGTGATTGGCGAGACCGGTGAGGGAGTCGGTGCCGCTCAGTTGCTGGAGAGTGCGCACCAGCCTTGCGCGTCGTACCGACTCTCCGGCCAAGTCGGCCAGTCCGAGAGCGAAGGCCATCTCGTCAGGCGTGTATTGACGCTCCTGGTGCTGGTCCCAGAACACGAGGAGGCCGACGGGCCCTTCCGATGAGCGCATCGGCACGGTGAGGCAACTTTTCTCCTCCCAGGCGGTCATTATCTCTCGACTGACAAGGTCGAGGTTCGGATCGGAGAGGTTCTCGAGAATAGGCATCCCCTCTTGGAGCACCTTGCGCTCGATCGGGTGCTCCGCCAAGGGGAACACCTGGCCCAGCTTGTTCCAGCCGGTCGGGTACTTCTCCCACATTCCCCGAGGGACGATGGCATCTATCGCGTTCATGTACTCGTAGGCGACACATTCACCTGCTCCGATAGCCTCCCCTGCTCGGCGGGTCAGGATCGCGAGCGCTTCCTCCATATCGTCGGCTCCCGCGACGGCCCGGCTGGACTCGAGCAGGGACGCCAGGCGCCGCGTCTGCGCTTCCTGCTTGGCGAGCGCTTCCGCGTTCTGGATCGATAGGGCGATCAACCGACAGACGGAGAGCGAGACATCCAGTTGCTCTCGCGTGATGGTCTCCGCGGGGATCGAGCGCGCCGCCTCCACCAATCCGACCACCCTGTCGCCGGCGACAAGGGGAATGGTGAGGGAGGATCCCCGGGCCCCCTCAATCACCGCCTTGTGTGTCTTAGCCGCGCTCGTACCGGCTGCCCACGAACCCAGCTCATGCCGAGCGGGCGCGTCCTCGGGTGCCGGCCGGCCGTCCACCATGCCCGCCAAACGGGAGAGACGACCGTCCTGCCCCAGACTGTACACGTCGACATCTCTCACTCCTAGCAGCCAGCGCAAACGAACGGAAGCGCTCCAGGCCAATTCTGCTACGTCCGTGGAAGTGAGGTCGGCGCTCATGTCGTCCATCGCTGCGTGGGCACTGTGCAGGGCTGCACGACTGCGGCGGAAGGAAGCGGATATCCAAGCCACGGTTTCGGCGACGAGCACGCACAGGATGCCGACGAAGGCCGCCAAGCTGAAGGAGAGGGCAAGGTCCTCGGTCCGGAATGCCAAGGGTACCCCGTAGGCGGCGATCATGAGGGGAAACGCGAGGAGCGACGTCCCCGGGCCGGTGGAAAGCCCGATGGCTGCGAAACATGCACAGAACATGGTACCGAACAGGTAAGCGTGGTCGCCGGCGAAAAAAACGGCCGTGCCGAGCAGGCCGAATCCTAGCGGAACAAGCGCGTGGGTCACGGCCGAGGGCCAAGATCGCCAGGGCAGGAGGAAGATCAGGGCGCCGACAGCAATGGCCACAGACCCGGCAGTGACTACGGCCATGCGGTTCGCGCCGACCTCCAGCGGCAACCACAGACCGACCAGCGCCAGTAGGCCGCAAGTACCGAAGATCGTCCCCGTGATGCGCCTAACGATGTGCGGGGAGACGCCCACGTCGTTAGAGGCCTCCGCGCGTCGCAGAGACCTCCAGATATGGAGCCGGGCCCAGCGAGAGTCGGCCGTGTTGATCCATGGCGTTATCACACCGGTGTAATCGGCGCGGAGGAAGGCTGTCTTGAGCGGATCGCTTGGAGCGAGGAGACGAAGAGCCGGACCGTGCGGCCGACGCGGGCTACTCGATCCTGACGGTCCTTACTTCCGGCAGGTTCGCGATCAGCGTGAGAAGCCGTTCCTGGTGCAGTCCGCGAGGCAGGTCGAGGAGCAGGTGGATGGTGTCGCGGTCGCCCTCCCCGGAGGCAACGCTCATCTCCCTGACGGTGACCCCGGCGTCTCGAAGTACGTCGACGAGCGTAGTGAGGGGTGCATAGCCGGGTGTGGAGAAGTGCACGCGCACCGGTGTCTTCCGGCCGTCGTGCGGGTGCAACAGGTGTTCCTCGAGGAAGCGCAGACCCGATAGGCTCACAATCACCACGCCGGTGGCGATGACAGCAGCCAGGTACAGTCCCTGACCCGCGAGCACTCCAAGCGCCGCCACGGTCCAAAGGCTTGCGGCGGTGGTGAGGCCCCGAACCGAGACCCCATAGCGGATGATGGCTCCAGCACCAAGGAAGCCGATGCCGGTAACCACCCCGGCCGCTATGCGGGTGGGGTCGACGTCGAGTCCCGCCACGCCCTCGTACGAAGCGACGGTGAATGCAGCGGCGCCGACCCCCACCAGGATATTTGTGCGAAACCCCGCCGAATGCTCGCCGATCTCACGCTCCAGCCCGATGACGCCGGCAAGAGCCGCAGCCACCACGATCCGGATGAAGATGTCCAGAAGGCTCATGCTTCCATAGTAGGAGCCGGACACCGGCGGAACAAGCCGACTGAGCGGCCCATGTTCGAATCAGCTTCCCGACATGTGGTGAAAGAATGAATAGCGCTATGCATTTCAGTTCTGCTACATTCATTACGGGTGGTGTCTAGACGAATTCGGCGCTATTGGGGAAGTGGCCGACACTCACAAAGGAGGGGCCTGCGATGAAGAAGGCGCTGCTACTAGGGTTGGTGCTCGTTCTGTCGCTGGGGGTGGTTCTCGTTGCGTGCGGCTCGAGTGATGAGACGACGACTACTACTGCCCCCCCCACCACTGCCGGACCGGTGACGACCGCCGGACCCACCACCGCTGCACCCGTTACAACCGAGGCCGTGACTACGACCGCGGCCTCCACTGGGATGACGTATCCGGCCGGAAACTGGAAGTTCACCTACAACACGTTCTTCCCGGCCACCAACAAGATCGCTGTCGTGGGCGAGATGTGGATGGCTGAGATCACGAAGCGCACGAACGGCGCAGTAACGTTCGAATACCTGCCGGGCGCCTCTTTGACGGCGGCCAACAAGGTCTACGATGGGGTCGTCACGGGCATTTCCGACCTCGGTTTCTCGGTGTTCGCGTACACCCCGGGCATCTTCCCGGTCATGGAGCTGCTCGACTATCCGAACGGCTACCCGGCCGGGTACGTGGGTACCCATGTAGTCAACGACTACTACCAGAACTTCATGCCCGCCGAACTCGGCAAGGTGCATGCATTGGTCTTCTACGGGACCGGACCGCAGGTCATCTTCACGGTCAAGCAGCCGGTGAGGACACTGGCCGACCTGAAGGGCAAGGTCATCCGGTCGACCGGTGTGGGGGCCGCCATCGCCTCCGCGCTCGGGGCTGAAGGGTATGCGGCAGCGCAGAACGAAGCGTACGAGCTGATGTCCAAAGGGGTCATCGACGGCAGTCTGGCCCCACGCGAGGTCCTGGCCGGGTGGAAGCAGGCCGAAGTGGTGAACTATCTCACCAACTGCTTCTCGATCGGCTCGATCACTTCGATGTACCTGATCATGAACAAGGACAAGTGGGATTCCCTGCCCGCCGACGTACAGCAGGTGTTCACGGACGTGAGCAACGAGTACGTGGAGTATTGGGCGAAGGTGGGCTCGGCCCTCGACGCGGCGGGCGTGGACTTGTTCAAGCAGCAGCCCGGCCGCGAGATCATCGATTTGAGCCCCGAAGAGTCGGCCGCTTGGGCCGCAGCCGTGAAACCGCTCATCGACAAGAAGCTGGCGGACATGAAGGCCGCCGGTCTCAATGACGACTACGCGGGCTACATCGCGGAGCGCATCAAGTACTGGACCGACAAAGCCCCCTCGGAGGCCGATTGCGCCGCCTGGGTGGCAGACAACATCAAATCCCCGTCGGCCCAGTGATGGCTGCCTGACCTGAGAGCGATCGGTAGGTAGTTCAGAACTGCGTAGGGGCGGGGCGGCGCCCCGCCCCTACGCGCGACGGCATGGCGGGGAGGTTCTATGGAGATGCTCCCTCCTGACAAGGAGTCGCCCGAAAGGCGGGAGCCCGAGCCGGGGAATGGTCTGCTGGACAAGGCGGACCGCTACGTGGCCTTTTTCACGAGGATCCTGTTCTGGATGGCCGGGGCAGGGCTCGTGGGCATGACCGCTCTCGTCGTGGCCGATGTCATAGGTATCAAGATCTTCTCGAAACCTGTCCCCGGTGGCATCGAATACGTTGCGTTCGTGGCGGTGGTCGCGATAGCCTTCGCGGCCCCGTTCAACCAGGTGATGAAAGGGAACGTCGCCGTCGATTTCATCGTCGAGGCATTCCCGAAACGGCTCAGGCTGGTCGTGGAGTCCTTCACGATGCTCCTGAGCACTGTCCTCTTCGCCCTGTTGACCATCTACACCTTCCGTTACGCCGGCCTTCTCCGCAGTTCGGGAGAGGTGTCGATGACGCAGAAGCTTCCCTTCTATCCCTTCGTATACGGGATGGCGGTGTGTTTTGTGGCCGCGCTTCTGGTGCTGCTACTGCAGTTCGCGAGGACGCTCATCAAGGCAGGTCGGCAATGGACCCGGTGACCATCGGCATCATCGGCATCGCCGTCCTTATCATCATCTTCATCCTGGGCATGCCCGTCGGGTTCACCATGGCGCTGGTGGGCACAATAGGCTTTGCGGTAACGAGAGGTCTCGATACCGGTCTGGGGCTCCTCGCCCGGGACTTCTGGGACACGTGGTCGAGCTACAGCCTCACGGTCATCCCCATGTTCGTGTTCATGGGGTCGGTGGCCTACTATGCCGGCATGAGTGGGCGTCTCTACGACGCGGCCTACATCCTCTTCGGGAAGGCGCGGGGAGGTCTGGCCATGGCCACCATCATGGCCACCGCTGGCTTTTCCGCGATCTGTGGCTCGACAAGCGCCACTGCGGCTGCCATGGGCAAGGTGGCCATCCCCGAGATGCGTCGTTACGGCTACGATCCCGGTCTGGCCTGCGGTTGTATGGCGGCGGCCGGCAGCCTGGGAATCATGATCCCGCCGAGCACCATCTTCATAATCTACGGCATCCTGTCTGAGCAATCCATCGGGAAGCTGTTCGTCGCCGGGGTGGTGCCCGGTATTCTTCTGGCGTTCTTCTTTATCGCGGCCGTCCTTGCCTGGACTTTCTTCAAGCCTTCGTCCACCCCGGCAGGGGGCAGCACCACGGCGAGGCAGAAGCTGATGGGGCTCACGGGCCTCCTAGAGATGGTGTTCCTGTTCGCTCTGGTACTGGGCGGCCTGTTCGCGGGACTGTTCAGCCCCACCCAGGCTGCCGGGGTCGGCACTGCCGCTGCGATAGTCATCGGCCTGCTCAGACGGTCGCTCGGCCTGCGCAAGTTCTGGCTGGCGACCAAGGACACGCTGCTCATCACAGCGATGATCATGACCATCGTCGCGGGGGCCACCGTGTTCGGGCATTTCATGGCCGTCACCGGCATTCCGGGAGCCGTCTCCGACTTTCTGAGCGGGCTCCCCGTGCCCCCGATCGTGGTGATGATGCTGATCCTGGCCATGTACCTGGTCGCCGGCTGCTTCATGGACTCATTGGCCATGGTCACCCTGACGGTGCCGATCCTCTACCCGACGGTGGTGGCTCTGGGGTTCGACCCGATCTGGTTCGGGGTGATCATCGTCCTCGTGGTCGAGATGGGAGTCATAACGCCCCCGGTCGGGATCAACGTATACATCATCAAGGGGGTGGTACCGGACGTGCCCATGGGGAAGATCTTCAAGGGCGCCCTCGCCTTCTTGGTCGGCATGGTCGTCCTGGCTGTGCTGCTGCTCCTCTTCCCGATCTTGGCCACCTGGCTGCCGAGTTTCGTCACATATTGAGACAGTCGGACCCGAGGACCCGGCTTCGGGTCCCTTCTCGAGGCGGCCGCGGTTCCCGCGGCCGCCGTTATGTTGTTTGGTCATTCCGTTTGACCAAATGTGCCGCCAGGCTATAGAGTCGACGGGCAGAGCTTGCAACTCACCCATCCGGAGGCTCGATCATGCAGACGCGCGGTACGAACGGTTACAGATCCTTGCATTGCTGGATGATCGTCGCCGTTTCGTTCGTGCTGTTGATGGGCTCCTTCGGGACGCAGATGTGTTTCGGTCTGTTTCTCACCCCGCTCACGGAGCAATTCGGGTGGTCGAGGGCGGCCGTATCCGGGGCCATGTCGCTCTTGATGGCCGTCTCCGGACTGGTGGGCGTGCTGATGGGGAAGGCTACTGACAGGTGGGGGGCGAGAGTGGCGGTCACGCCCGGGGTGATCCTGGGGGCGGCGGCTATCTGCTGACGGCCCGCATGGACCACCTCTGGGAGTTCTATCTCAGTTTCGGGGTGGGTGGGGGTATCCTCGCCGGCTGTAGCTACACGCCGTCCATCACGATCGTTTCCAGCTGGTTCGAGCCTCGTCGGCGCACCACTGCCATCGGAGTGGCCCTCCTGGGGGTCATCGCCGGCCAGATGGTGTTTTCACCCCTCATCGGCCGGGTTATCGAGAACAGCGGATGGCGTACGGCCTGGTGGGTCCTGGCCGTTGTCGCCTTCGGGTGCGGGTTGCCCGCGGTCGCCCTCGCCCGGAAGAGGTCGGCCGGGGAGGAAGCGGTCGCCGCCGCGCACGAGAGCGCTGGAGGAGGTTCGAGGGGATTGTCGGTCGGCGACGCCATGAGGAGCGCGGCTTTCTGGATACTCATGTTGTCGGGTGCGGCGATCGGGCTGGGGTTCTATGCGTTCAACGCACACATCATCTCGTACGCCACCGACGTGGGCTTGTCGGCCGAGCAGGCGGCGCTCATCTTCACTGTGAGCGGGGTGGGGGGAGCTCTAGGGACGCTGCTCGCCGGAGGCATGGCCACCGCGATCGGCCACCGGTGGGGCCTGCTCCTTCTCACGGGCCTCAATGGAGTGGTGATATTTCTTTTCATCCCCGCCGGATCCGTGTGGGCGTTCTACCTGCTCGGGGCACTTCTCGGGTTCGCCTTCAGCGCCGCGGTGCCGGTGCGCATGGCGGTCCTCCCCCCGTTGTTCGGCATGAGGGCCATCGGCTCGCTGATAGGTCTGGCCTCGCTCTCGTTCTCTGTTGGGGCGATCGCCGGCCCGTTCCTGGCCGGATACATTTTCGACACCACCGCGAGCTACAGTCTGGCCTTCCTCCTCTTCGGGATCCTGCTGGTTGCAGGTGCGGCATCCCTGTATTTCCTGCGGACGCCGAAGGTGATGGGCCTCGCCACCGCCGGTGATTTGGCGAGCGAGGGAGAGGCTGAGATAATCGCCTGACCGGGTTCACGAGGGCGCCTCCCGGCGCCGGAGCGAGATGAGGCAGGGATAGATGGCGGAAGGACGACGCATGGCGCGCAAGTACGATCCCGAGCGGATCGAGACCAAGTGGCAGAAGGTCTGGGCCGAGCAGAAGACGTTCGAGGTGGACAACCCGGAACCGGGTTCCCGGCCGGGCGGCAAGGGCGGCGACGCCATCTACGTGCTCGAGATGTTCCCCTATCCCTCCGGCAGCGCGCACATGGGACATGTCAAGAACTACACCATGGGCGACGTCATAGCCCGATTTCGTCGACATCAGGGCCGGCGGGTGCTGCATCCGATGGGGTACGACGCCTTCGGTCTGAACTCGGAGAACATGGCCATCAAGACCGGCGAGCCTCCCGCGAAGTTCACGGAAGAAGCCATCGCCACCATCAACAGGCAGCTGCGCCGGCTGGGGGTGTCGATCGACTGGACCCGGGAGGTGGTGACCTCCCGCCCCGAGTACTACAAGTGGACCCAGTGGCTGTTCCTGCAGTTCTACAAGAAGGGCCTTGCCTACAAGAAGGAAGCTCCGGTCAACTGGTGTCCGTCCTGCCAGACTGTGTTGGCAAACGAGCAGGTGGTCGAGGGAGCATGCGAGCGCTGCGACACGGGGGTGGAGGCGAAGAAGCTGACGCAGTGGTTCTTCCGTATCACCGACTACGCCGAACGGTTGCTCCAAGACTTTGACAAACTGGAGTCGTGGCCGGAACGGGTCATCACCATGCAGCGCAACTGGATTGGCAAGTCGACCGGTGCGGACGTCATCTTCACCATCGCTCCCGTGAATTCCGTCACTCCAGAAAATACCGCGCGGGGAGCCGGCGCCGGAGACGAACCGGGCGCGACCTCGGTCACCGTCTTCACTACCCGGCCGGACACTCTGTTTGGAGCGACGTTCTTCATTCTGGCGCCGGAGCATCCTCTGGTGGATACACTGGTGGCCGGTATGCCGCAGGAGGCTGAGGTCAGGCACTACGTCGCCAAGGCCATTGGAATTTCGCACATCGAGCGATCGAGCATCGAGAAGGAGAAGACCGGCGTCTTCACCGGCCGCTACGCGCTGAATCCGGTGACCGGCGCCAATATCCCCATCTACGTGGCCGACTACGTGCTCATGGAATATGGTACGGGCGCCATCATGGCCGTCCCCGGTCACGACGAGAGGGACTTCGCCTTCGCCAAGAAGTACGGGCTGGACGTCGTGGAGGTCATCCGGAGTCCGGACGAATTCAAGGACTCCGAGGGGCGTCTCGTGCAGGCCTATGCCGGTGATGGCCTGCTGGTGAACAGCGGGCAGTTCGACGGGCTGCCGAAGGCCGAGGGGATCGTGAAGGTCACCGAGTGGCTGAAGGAGCAGGGCAAAGCCGAGTTCGCCGTCAACTACAAGCTGCGCGACTGGCTGCTCTCCCGGCAGCGCTACTGGGGCGCTCCGATCCCGATCATCTACTGCGAGAACTGTGGCGAGGTGCCGGTGCCGGACGATCAACTCCCGGTGCTGCTGCCCGCCATCACAGACTACGCGCCCAAGGGCAGGTCGCCGCTGGCGGCGGCCGAACAGTGGGTGAACACCACGTGTCCGTTGTGCGGCGGCGCCGCCCGGCGCGAGACCGATACCATGGACACTTTCGTGGATTCGTCCTGGTACTACCTACGTTACGCATCCCCCTGGCGGGCCGACGTGGCGTTCGACCGGACGGCCGTCGACTACTGGCTCCCGGTCGATCAATATATCGGTGGGGTGGAGCACGCGATTCTTCACCTTATGTACTCGCGCTTCTTCACCAAAGTGCTTCACGATCTCGGCCTGGTGAGCTTCGCGGAACCTTTCAAGAACCTGTTCACCCAGGGAATGATCTACTACAAGGGCGCCAAGATGTCGAAGAGCAAGGGCAACGTGGTGAGCCCCGACGAGATGGTGGCCAGGTACGGCGCCGACTCGGTGCGCAGCTACGTGCTCTTCATGGGCCCGGCGGAGAGCGACGTCGAATGGAACGATCAGGGTATCGAGGGTGTGTATCGCTTCCTGGCCAGGGTGTGGAGGCAGGTGACCGACGCCCTGGACGAGGGGGCGCTGGTCGGGGGTGCGGTGGATGCGGTGGCCGACGAGACGACCCTTTCTCCGGCGGAACGCGCCCTGCTGGTTAAGACCAACCAGGTGATCCAGAAGACCACGGTGGACATCGGGCAGCGTTTTCACTTCAATACGGCACTCGCGGCCATCATGGAGCTGAACAACGACATCGCGTCCTCGCGGGCGGCCGGCCTGGCGGCGGCTGCCTCCGGTAGAGCGGTGCTGGCCCATGCTTTCAGGACGATGGTCCGTTTGCTTGAGCCTTTCGCCCCGCACATGGGCGCAGAACTGGGGGAGATGTTGGGAATCGAGGCCATCTGGGACACGCCCTGGCCGGAAGCCGACCCCCGCTTCCTGACCGCCGACTCGGTCGAATTGGCAGTCCAGATCAACGGGAAGGTGCGCGACAGAGTGGAGGTGGCCCGAGATGCCGCCGCGGACGATGTCTTGACGGCTGCCAAGGCTCTTCCTGGGGTTACGAAGTACCTGGAAGGGAAGCAGATTGTCAAGGAGGTGGTCGTGCCCGGCCGCCTGGTGAACATCGTCGTGAGGTAGGGAGTGGAGCGGCGGGGCGCGTCCGGGAGTGCCCGTCGCAGAACGGACGAGCCGGCCTCGGCCTGGCGGCACGCAGGCCCGGCGCTCGTCCGAGTCTTGAGCCTGGCGCTGGGGAAGCCCGACTCGTGGTGGTGCAGGTGCAGGAAGGCAAGATGGTGCCCGTGTGGCCGGCCGAATACGCGTTGGGCGAGATGCGTCTGCCGGCCACGCAGTGACCTTCGGCGGCTGCGAGGGTTCCAGAGTGTCCTTGCGGCCCGTAGCCGAGTGAGCCGGGAGGGAGGGCGGACATGAGAAGGGGGCGGCCCGAAGGCCGCCCCCTCTGTCTTCCTCGGGTCGCCGCCCGCATGCCCGGCGGCGCGCTCAGCCCGCAACCTACTTGTTGGCGCGATGCTCCACGAGGTTGTCGACCACGCTCGGGTCGGCGAGGGTGGTGGTGTCGCCCAGATCGGTGATTTCGTTGGCCGCAATCTTCTTGAGGATACGGCGCATAATTTTGCCGGAGCGGGTCTTCGGCAAGCCGGGGGCCCACTGGATGACGTCCGGGCTGGCGATCGGACCAATCTCGGCGCGGACGTGCTTGACGAGCTCCTTCTTCAGGTCGTCCGACGGCTCGACGTCCACGTTGAGGGTGACATAGGCATAAATGCCCTGGCCCTTTATGGCGTGAGGCATACCCACGACAGCCGCCTCGGCGACTGCCGGATGGCTGACGAGAGCGGATTCGACTTCGGCGGTGCCCATGCGGTGACCGGAGACGTTGATGACGTCGTCCACACGACCGGTGATCCAGTGGTAGCCGTCTTCGTCCCGGCGGCAGCCGTCACCGGTGAAGTACAGACCCGGGTACTGCTCGAAGTAGGTCTCCTTGAAGCGCTGCTGGTCGCCGTACACGCCGCGCATAATGCCGGGCCACGGACGGGCCATGCAGAGGTTGCCGACCCCGGGGCCTTCGATCCTCGTGCCGTCTTCGTCGACGATGACGGGCTCGACTCCGAAGAACGGCAGGGTGGCCGAACCCGGCTTGATCTTCATGGCGCCGGGGAACGGCGTGATGAGGAAGCCACCGGTCTCGGTCTGCCAGTAGGTGTCCACGATCGGGCACCGGCCGCCACCGATGAGGTCGTGGTACCACAGCCAGACTTCCGGGTTGATGGGTTCGCCCACGGTGCCCAGCACCCGCAGGGAAGACAGGTCGTGCTTCTTGACCCACTCGTCGCCTTCACGAGCGATAGCGCGGAGCGCGGTGGGAGCGGTGTAGAAGATGTTGGCCTTGTACTTCTCCACCACCATCCAGAAGCGGTCCGGCGTCGGGTAGCTGGGGACACCTTCGAACAGGATGCTGGTAGCGCCGTTGGCCAGCGGGCCGTACACGATGTAGGTGTGACCGGTGACCCAGCCGATGTCCGCAGTGCACCAGTAGACCTGGCCAGGATGGTAATCGAAGACCAGCTCATGGGTCATGGCGCCGTAGAGCAGGTAGCCACCAGTGGTGTGCATGACACCCTTGGGTTTGCCCGTGGAGCCCGAGGTGTAGAGGATGAAGAGTGGATCTTCCGCATCCATCTCTTCCGGGGGGCAGTCGGTGGTGATGTCCGGCGCTGCCATCTCGTCGTGGAACCAGACGTCACGCCCTTCGACCCACGGGATCTCCACGCCGGTCCATTTGACCACGATGCAGGTCTTGACATCGGGGCACTCGGTCAGGGCCGAATCCACATTGGTCTTGAGCGGGGTGGGCTTGCTGCCGCGCAGACCGGTGTCCGCCGTGATGACCACGGTGGCACCGGCGTTCTGGATGCGGTCGCGGATGGCATCGGCCGAGAAGCCGCCGAAAACCACACAGTGGATGGCGCCGATGCGGGCGCAAGCCAACATGGCGACGGGGAGAGCAGGCGTCATCTGCAGGTAGATGACAACGCGGTCGCCCTTCTTGACGCCCTTCTTCTTGAGAACGTTCGCGAACTTGGTGACCTGTTCCCAGAGATCCTTGTACGTGATGGTCTGTGCGGATTCCGGGGAGTCACCCTCGAAGTAGTAGGCGACGGTGTCGCCCTTGCCGGCTTCGATGTGCCGGTCGAGGCAGTTGTACGAGACGTTGAGTTTGCCGCCTTCGAACCAACGGATCTTCGCGTTCTTGAAGTCGTGGTTCTGCACGGAGTCCCACTTCTTGTACCAGGTGAGGCGCTTCTCCGCCTCCTCGGCCCAGAAGTCGTCGGAGTCGTCAAGAGACCGCCGGTACATCTCCTGGTACTGTTCCATGCTCGAGATCCAGGCATCCTTCTTGAATTCCGCCGGAACGTCGAATACCTGATCGATTGGTTCGTTTGCCACTATGTCCCTCCGCTCGTTTGGTTGCAGTACACGCTGCCGGGTTGTCCGGTCAAAGGACTGCCGAAAAAGATAGACTCCGGGAGCCGAGTGTACTGGGCGGCGCCGTGCGTCGTCCTCGGTCGCACCGCAGTGGGTACTTCCTGGGGCACAGCCTCGCGCGTGCCGCGCAACCCGGCCGCGAAGCGTCGTTCATCGGCAGCCTGTTAAGGCGCACCAGCGTAGAATATCACAGACATCTATCGGGACTCGCCCGTGGCCATGCGGTGTGACGGGCGGGCTGGCTGGGGAGGATGCATGTACGTTCAAGTGTATGGGGCGGCCCGTGAAGTCACCGGGTCGAATTACCTGGTGGCTGTCGGCGAGACCCGGTTTCTGGTGGACTGCGGCATGCACCAGGGAGGGGACGAGCAGGAGGCGGACAATTTCGCGCCCTTCCCGTACGATCCGGGCGAACTGGCGTTCGTGCTCCTCACTCACGCCCATATCGACCACTCCGGCCGATTGCCCAGGCTTGTCAAGCAGGGTTTCGCCGGTCCCATCCATGCGACTTCGGCGACCTGTGATCTGGCCGAGATCATGCTGCTCGACTCGGCCTATATCCAGGAGATGGAGGCGGAGTGGCGCACGCGGAAGGCCCGACGGGCCGGTCGTCGGGTGCGAGAGGCACTCTATACCCAGGATGATGCTCGCGAGGCTATCCGGCTGCTGAAGCCCGCAAGATACTCCCAGCCGCTGGAACTCGGTCCGGGAATCACCGCCGTCTTCCACGACGCCGGCCACATCCTTGGCTCGTCCATCCTCGAACTCCGGCTCGAGGAGCGCGGTGAGAAGGTGGACGTCGTGTTCAGCGGCGATATCGGGCAGCCGGACCAGCCGATCATCCGCGATCCGCAGAACCTTCGGCATGCTGACTACCTGTTCATGGAAGCCACCTACGGCGACCGGCTGCACGAGCACGACGGGACTCCCCAAGACAAGCTCACGGCCATCCTCAAGCAGGCCAAACAAGACGGGGGCAACGTCATCATCCCGGCCTTTGCCGTCGGGAGGACCCAGGAACTTCTCTACTTCCTGCGCCGGATCCTCGAGACAGAGAATCTGGACATGCCGGTTTACGTCGACAGCCCCCTCGCCTCCAAGGCCAGTGAGGTATTCCGCGAGCACCCCGAAGCTTACGACGAGGAAGCGTGGAAGTTGATGAAGGAAGGCGGCCCCTTCGATTTCCCGCGACTTCATTTCACCCACAGCGTCGACGAGTCGCGCGCGCTCAACGGGAAACGGGGCATCGTGATCATCTCTGCGAGCGGTATGGCGGACGCCGGCCGCATCCGCCACCATCTGAAGCACAATCTCTGGCGCCCCGAGGCCCACGTGGTCATCACCGGGTTCCAGGCCCAGGGGTCCCTCGGCCGGCGTCTACTGGAAGGCGCCAAGAGGGTGCGCCTCTTTGGCGAGGAGATCGCCGTGAAGGCCCACATCGATGAGATCACCGGGCTGTCTGCCCATGCCGACCAGGCCCAGTTGCTGGAATGGGCATCTCATTTCGAGCCACCGCGGTTGACCATCCTGATCCACGGGGAAGTCCAGTCTGCCCTGACGCTGGAGACACTGTTGGAGGAGAAACTTCACTTCGACGTGGTCGTGGCCGAACAGGAAGAACGCTTCGACCTGAAGGCGAGGGCGTGACCGACCCGGCCTGGACCGAGGGGCTCGGCTCGGAAGAGGCGTCCCTGAAGCACGTTGGAGGGACGTCCTCGAGGCGATGACGTCGACCTGAGGAGGCAGTGATGCGCGCGATGCTTTTCGAGAAGACCGGCGAACCGCTCCGGTTGGCTGATGTTCCTATTCCCGAGCCGGGGCCCGGGCAGGTGCGGGTCAAGATACATGCCTGCGGGGTATGCCGGACGGACCTGCACATCATCGACGGGGAACTTCCTCGGCACAA
>CAZWAR010000004.1:0-48259 GCA_964631965.1 uncultured Gaiellales bacterium | reverse complement strand
CAAGAGACCGGTGATCATCGGGCACCAGATCGTGGGGACCATCGATCAGGTCGGGCCGGACACGACCCTTCTGTCGGTGGATGACCTGGTGGGAGTGCCGTGGCTGGGATGGACCGACGGCACCTGCCCCTATTGCCGGACCGGACGCGAGAACCTCTGCGACCACGCCAAGTTCACCGGCTACGACCTGGACGGCGGATATGCGGAGTACGCGGTCGCGGATGAACGCTATGCCTTTCCCATCCCAGGCGGATACCCGGTGACGCAGGCCGCCCCATTGCTCTGTGCCGGACTCATCGGCTACCGGTCGCTCTCAATGACCGGTACGGCCGAGCGCCTGGGCTTGTATGGCTACGGGGCCTCGGCCCACATCGTCACCCAGGTGGCCCGGCATCAGGGGAAGCGCGTCTTTGCCTTCACCCGGCCGGGCGATACCGAGTCGCAGGATTTCGCCCGAAGCATGGGTGCGGAGTGGGCGGGGGATACTGCGCATCACGCCCCCGAGCGCCTCGATGCCGCCATCATCTTCGCTCCGGCGGGAGAACTGGTACCGTTGGCGCTGAAAGCCTTGGCCAAAGGGGGCGGAGTGGTCTGTGCCGGGATCCATATGAGCGATATTCCGTCGTTCCCGTACCTGCACCTGTGGGAGGAGCGATGGATCAAGTCGGTCGCCAACCTCACCCGGCGTGACGGCCAGGAGTTCCTCGCCCTCGCCCCGCAGGTGCCGGTGCGCACCGAGGTAGAGCTCTTCAAGCTGGAAGAGGCCAACGAGGCGCTCGACCGCCTGCGGCATGGCCGGATACAAGGAGCCGCTGTACTCGACATTGAAGGGGCCGCCGAAAGGTGAGGCTCCGCCACAGTCGATAGGAAGGGGGAGGGTTTGCCTGTCCGTCCGCTTGTCTCGTATTCGATCGAGCGCATCGAGGTCCTGAGGGACGACGGTACCGTCGACGAGGAGTTGATGCCGGACCTGTCCGGCGACGACATCACGCGCCTCTATGCGCACATGGTGCTCACCAGGCAGTTCGACGACCGGATGTTCAAGCTCCAGCGCCAGGGGCGTCTGGGCACTTTCGCCAGAGTTGCAGGACAGGAAGGCGCGCATGTGGGCGCAGCCTTCGCGCTGCGCCCCACCGACTGGCTGGTGCCCGCCTTCAGGGAGACCGGGGCCCTGCTCTGGCGTGGCATCACCATGGTTCAGTTGCTGCAGCTGTGGGGCGGTGACGAACGGGGCGGCAAGTTCCCCCACGACCTTCGCACGCTGCCGGTCTCCATCCCGGTGGGCACGCATATGCTTCACGCTGTCGGCATCGGCTGGGCGATGAGGGCGGCCGGCGAAGACGCGGCCGTGATGACGGTCTTCGGCGAGGGGGCCACCTCCGAAGGGGACTTCAGCGAGGCCATGAACATGGCCGGTGTGTTCCAGTCCCCAGTCGTGTTCTTCTGTCAGAACAACCAGTACGCGATCTCGTTGCCGTTCAGCCGGCAGACCGCGTCGCCCACCGTGGCACAGAAGGCTCTCGCGTTTGGGATGTTCGGCGTGCAGGTGGACGGCAACGACGTGTTCGCGGTCTACCGGGCCGTCAGCGAGGCGCTCCATCGGGCGCGCACCGGTCCCGAGCCCACACTCATCGAAGCCCTCACCTACCGGGTGACCGACCATACCACGTCCGACGACGCCCGCCGGTACCGTCCCGAGGACGAGCTGGAGTCGTGGCTGCAGCGGGATCCCATCGAGCGGCTGGCGCGCTACATGCGCACAGCCGGTCTCATCGACGAAGCGGGGGAGGCCGAAGTGCGGAGCGACGCCGACAGGCAGGTGGCCGAGGCCGTGACCGCGTTCGAGGCGGTGCCGCCGGCGGATCCCCGCGAGATCTTCGCACACGTGTACGCGGAGAAGACGCCGCCCCTTCTGGAGCAGGAGGCGGCACTCGAGGAGCGATTGGCGCTCGAAGCCGGGCCGGCGTCGGCGGCTCCGGGTGCGGGGAGGTCCTGAGATGGCCCGACTGAACATGGTCGATGCCATCGTCCAGGCGCTTCTTCAAGCGATGGACCGGGATCCGAAGATGATCATCATGGGGGAGGACGTAGGCCGCGACGGTGGGGTCTTCCGGGTCACCGACGGCCTCATGCAGCGTTTCGGCGAGGACCGAGTCATCGACATGCCTCTGGCCGAGTCGGGGATCGTGGGTATGGCCATTGGGATGGCCATCGCCGGGTATCACCCGGTCGCGGAGATCCAGTTCTCCGGATTCGTGTATCCGGCCTACGATCAGCTGGTATCCCACGCCGCGCGGATGCGCAACCGCAGCCGGAGCGAGTTCACGGTACCGTTGACCGTGCGGATGCCCTACGGCGGCGGCATCCGGGCGCTCGAACACCATTCCGAGAGCATGGAGGCGGTGTTTGCGCACGTGCCCGGTCTCAAGGTGGTTATCCCGGCCGATCCGTACGAGGCAAAGGGGCTGCTCACAGCCGCCTTGGCCGATCCCGATCCGGTGGTGTTCTTCGAGCCCGCTCGAGTCTACCGGGCCATCAAGACCGAGGTCCCGGAGGAGCCGTACACCATCCCGCTGGGCAAGGCCCGGGTGGTGCGGGAGGGCACCGATCTCACCCTGATCGCCTGGGGAGCCCAGGTGCGCTCCGTCAAGGACGCCGCCCAGCAGTTGGAGGCGGAAGGGGTCGCTCAGGCCGAGGTCATCGACGTGCGGACTCTCTCGCCCTTCGACTTTGAGACCGTCGTCGCGAGCGTCGCCAAGACGGGCCGGGCCGTCATCGTGCACGAAGCGCCCAGGACCTGCGGATTCGGTGCGGAGATCTCAGCCCAGATCATGGAAAGGGCGGTGCTGCACCTGCAGGCGCCGGTCGTGCGGGTTACCGGCTTCGACACCATGCCGCCGCTGGCCAAGCTGGAGGACTACTATCAGCCCGACGCTGGGATGGTGGTGAACGCGGCCAGGTCGTTGCTCGCGTTCTAGGGGGAGCCCCGGCGAGTCAGGGGAGGAAAAGGAGCCGTCATGGACTACGAAGAGCTGCTTGCACTGGCCAAGGCCCGGCGGACCATCCGGGTGATCAAGTCGGAGCCCGTGCCGGACGAGTTGATCGAGAAAGCCATCGACCTGGCCCGTTGGGCGCCGACCGGCTTCAACATGCAACCGGCCGAGTTCGTGGTGCTGACGGCAGCGGAAGATCGCGCCGCCATCAAGAGGATCATCGACGACTGGATCGAGGACGACTTCTACGTTCTCGAGGCCACTCGTGAGCCTTGGCAGGGGCCGGCCTGGGCCCCGGGTGACCGTACCAGGGTGGCCTGCCCGGAGGCGCCGGTGTACCTTCTCATCCTGGGTGACCTGAGACGCCGCGCCGGTCTGCCGATGAACGCACGTTACTGTGCCAAAAAGGGCGATTCGATCTTCGAAACATCGCTGGCGAACGTCATGACGTATGTGTGGCTTGGTCTGCAGACCCTGGGACTGGGGGCGCAGCCCGTGTCGGCTGTGAAGAACGACAGGCCCCAGGCTCTGGTCAAGCACTACCTGCGGCTTCCCGAGCCGATGTACGTCTATGAGATGTTCGCTGTGGGCTACAGTGGGCTGGAGCAACCGCCGGCGGCCAAGCTCCTCCGCCACCTGGACGAGGTGGTGCACAAGGGACCGGCATCCGACGGCGAATTCTTGAGCGACGAAGATGTCCGCAAGCAGATACGTAAGTTGCGCATGGGGAACGTGGCCCGCCACGCCCCGGCCGAGTGAGGGAGTGACCGCGATGGCCTACGAGTTCAAGTTCCCGGATGTGGGAGAAGGTATCACCGAAGGCGAGCTGCTTTCCTGGAAGGTGAGGGAAGGCGACCAGGTGGCCGAGGACCAGACGCTGGCCGAGATGGAAACCGACAAGGCTGTGGTCGATATGCCCTCTCCCCGCGCCGGCAGGGTGCTGAAACTGCACGCAGCCGAGGGCGACATCGTGAACGTGGGGGATGTGCTCGTCACCATCGAGGAGGGGGCACGGCCCGCTGCGGAACAGCCGGCGGCAGAAGCGCCTCCGGCGGCCCGGGAGCCCGAAGGGCGAGCGGCGCCCTCCGAAACCGAGCGCCCGGCCGGGAAGCCGACCGTCGGGGCGGACGAGGTGCCGTATACCGGATCGGTAGTCGGGCAGCTGGAAGAAGCGCCCGAGGACGAGGAGGCCCCCACGGCTTCACCGGCCGATCGCGTTGCGGCTGCGGCTCCACCGCCGTCATCCCCGGTGCCCTCCGCGGCCGCCCGGGAGTCGGCCGAAGGGGAGATCCTCGCCATGCCGTCGGTCCGGGCTCTCGCGAAGGATCTCGGCGTGGATCTGGCGGGATTGCGCGGCACCGGCCCGGGAGGGCGCATCATCAAGCAGGATGTGGAGGACATGGCCCAGTCCCTGGCCTACGGCGGCAAGGCGCCGGCACGACCGGCGGCTGCCGCCTCCGAGGCGCCGGCGCAGCCGGCGCCCGAGGAGGCAGCCAAGCCCGCCGGCGCCGTCGAGGAGACCGCACCTGCGGCCGTTCCCGCACCTGCGGTCGCTCCCCCAGCCGCTCCCTCTCGTCCGGCCCGCGGCGAAGAAGCTCCCCTCGTCCCCCTTCTGGGGGGCACCCTCGAGGACGATGGCCATGGCCCTGTGGAGCGGGTGCTCTTCCGAGGCGTTCGGCGCAGCATGGCCAAACGCATGACTGAGGCGGTGTCGAAGCAGGCCCAGGTGACGACGATGGACGAGGCCGACGTCACCATCATCAAGCGCATCCGGGAGAAGGAGCGTACTCTGGCTGCGGAGCGGGGTGTACGCCTGACGTACCTCGCCTTCGTGATCAAGGCCTGCACCGCCTCCCTCAAGCGGTTCCCCCGTCTCAACGCTGTGTTGGACGAATCCGGCGAAGAGTTCTTGCTGAAGCGCTACTACAACATCGGCATCGCCATCGATACGAAGTACGGGCTCATGGTTCCGAACATCAAGGACGCCGACCGCAAGAGCATCTTCCAGATCGCTGAGGAGATCATCGATCTGGTGGATCAGGCGGACGAGCGCTCCATCGACCTGGAGGGCTTCCGGGGCGGCACGTTCAGTATCACCAACTATGGTGCCATCGGCGGCCTCTACGCCACTCCTGTCATCAACTACCCGGAGGTGGCGATCCTGGGGATGGGGCGGGTCAAGGAGGCGCCGAGCGTCCGCGACGGCAAGATCATCACGCGGCTCATGCTGCCCCTCGCTCTCACCTTCGATCACCGGCTGGTGGACGGGGCGGAGGCGGCGCGTTTCCTGAACCTGGTCATAGGATACCTGGAGGACCCTGACCTCCTGCTGTTGGAAGGAGCCTGATACGGACGGATCCCCCGACTCCCTGGATTGCGAAGGGATCTGGGCGGCCACGCTCGGATGCGAGGTCGTGTTCCTGATCGCCACCGAGATCGAGGCGGCTCTGCTCGCGCCCGCGCTCCGTGACAACGGAGAGTTCCTCGTCGCCGGCAAGCGGGTGATGATAGGGGAACTGGCGCCCCTCTCACCTGGATCGGGCGGCGGGGACACCGGGTGCCGGGTGGCCCTGGCCATCACCGGGATGGACAAAGTCAATGCGGCCCATCTGCTCACCTGCCTGCTCCAAGCTATGAAGCCCTCTCCTCGCCTCGTGCTCCAAGTGGGTATCGCCGGCGCTCTACCCTCCGCGGGCGCGTTCTCCCCTGCGGAGGTGGGGGATGTCGTGTTCGCTACCAAGGAGACGTACTCCGACACGGGGTGCTCGAGTCCCGAAGGGTGGCTGTCCGCGGAGGAGTTGGGCTGGCCTTTGGCAGAGATCGACGGGGCAGAGTCGTTCGGCGTGTTCCCTTTCGATGGCGGCTTGGTCGCCGCTGCGCTCGAAGTGGTGTCCGCGGCCGCCGCGCGGGAGGATGAAACGGCCTTTGCTGCCATCAGACCCGAACAACGCCCGCGGGTGCTTGCCGGGCCGTGCATCACCTCCTCGCAGGTGACAGGCCTACCGGAAGAGGCTGAAGAGCTCGCCGCGCGGGGTCAGGCCTTGGCCGAATCCATGGAAGGCGCGGCCGCTGCTCACATTTGCGCACTGTACGCAGTGCCGTTCCTGGAAGTGCGAGGCATCAGCAACATCGTCGGCGACCGGGACCACGCCCACTGGCAGGTGCGGCGCGGGGTGGCGGCGGCCTCGTGGGCGGCTCGGGCGACAGTCGATCACCTCGAGAGACTCGGCCTGCCGGAGTTGCCGGCCGAGGCGGACGAGGATGACTGACATCGAGGCGCCTGCTCCCATAGGGGACGGTGTGGCGAACACGTCCGCCGAGGTCGCACCGGACCGGACCAGGGGGGTAGACAGGTCCGTCGCACCGTTGACGCTCGCCTACTCGCCCTGCCCCAATGACACGTTCATCTTCCATGCCTGGGTTTCGGGGTTGTTGCCCGGGGCTCCGGCGGTCGCTGAGCGGCTGGAGGACATTGACACCCTCAACGGCCTGGCCAGCGCCGGGAAGGCGGACGTCATCAAGGTGTCCTTCCACGCCTTCGGCCGTCTGCGCGACCGATACGCCCTTCTCCACTCCGGTGGAGCCCTCGGCCGCGGGTGCGGTCCCCTCATCGTCGCCCGGAAGGACTCGTTTTTCCGGCCCGCTGATTCGAGCGGCGGGACCGCCGCGCTGGCCGACGACTTGAGCCACGCCCGCGTGGCCATCCCCGGCGAGCTGACCACGGCCGCCCTGCTCTCCGGCCTTTTCATCGGTAGTACGAGGCGCCGGGTGGTCATGCCTTTCGACCGGATCATGCCGGCCGTCGCGGCGGGTGACGTGGACGCCGGGGTCATCATCCACGAGGGCCGCTTCACCTTCGGCTCCTACGGCCTGCGCCGCCTGGTCGACCTGGGCGAGTGGTGGGAAACAACCACGGGGCTGCCCATCCCGCTGGGAGGCATCGCGGTGTCGCGGGCGCTCGATGCGGGGCTGCAGCGCCGGATCGAGCAGGCGGTGCGCGACAGCGTACTCTATGCCCGCGCCCACCCGGAAGAGTCGCAGGAGTACGTGGCCACGCACTCTCAAGAGATGGACCGAGAGGTGTGCCAGGCGCACATCGACCTGTACGTGAATGATGCAAGCGTCGACTACGGCCTGGAGGGGGAGCGAGCCATCGGGCGCCTCCTGGCCGCGGCCGCCGAGGTGGGGCTCGCGGAACCCTCTGACGAGGGTGTGTTCTGGGACAACTGAGCGGCCGGGGAAGTCCGGGGCGGAAGGCCGGATAGGCGCCTCGAGGGGCATTTCAGCACGGCCGACCTGCTTCTCCGGGGCTGGTATCCTTCTCAGGCTGTGCTGCATCTCACCGACATCTCCAAATCGTTCGGCACCCAGACCGTGCTCGACCAGGCCAGCCTGCACGTGAAGCCGGGCATGCGCATCGGTCTCGTGGGGGCCAACGGGGCAGGCAAGACCACGCTGCTTCGGCTCATTGTGGGAGGGATGTCGCTCGACGGGGGGGAGATCAGCGCTCGCAAGGACCTGCGCACCGGCTTCCTCCCCCAGGAGATCGAGGAGATAGCCGACCACGCGGTCATCGAGGAGGTTCTTGCCTCGCACTTGGACATCCTCGCCGCCGAGAAGCGGATCGGCGAACTGGGCGACGAGATCAGCCGAGCCTACGAGACCAAGGACGGGGCCGCTGCCGGTACAGCCGCTCCGCCGACCGCCGACGTCGATCGTCTGCTTGATGAGATGGGGGCTCTGCAGACCACTTTCGAGAACGCTCACGGTTACGAGCTCGAGACCCGGGCGCAGACCATCCTACGGGGCATGGGTTTCAAGGAGTCCGACTTCACCAGGCCCATTGCCGAACTGTCCGGCGGCTGGCGCATGCGCGTCGCCCTCGCCCGGTTGCTGCTCGAGCAGCCCGACCTTCTCCTCATGGACGAGCCCACCAACCATCTCGATCTCGAGAGTCTCATCTGGCTGGAGGAGTTTCTCCTGGACTGGACGGGCGCGCTCCTCGTCATCAGCCACGATCGCTATTTTCTCAACCGGATGGTCACCCATATCGCCGATCTCGATCGCGGCCAGATCGATCTCTACGCCGGCAACTACGACCATTACGAGCAGCAGAAGCGCGAACGGTACGAAGCCCTGGTGAACGCGGCCCGAAATCAGCAGAGGGAGATCGAATCCGCCGAGGCCTTCATCCGCCGCTTCCGGGCCAAGAACACCAAGGCCAAGCAGGTGCAGCAGAAGATCCGGCGGCTGGAGAAGACTGAGCGCATCGAGGCGCCTGTTCTCGAGCGCAAGACCATCAAGTTCCGTTTTCCCCAACCGCCGCGCACCGGTCGGGTGGTGGCCGACGTCCGGCACGTCCGCAAGGCCTACGGTGACAACATCGTCTACAAGAAGCTCGACCTGGTGGTAGAGCGGGGGGAGAAGATCGCGCTGGTTGGTCCGAACGGGGCGGGCAAGTCCACACTTCTCAAGATGTTGGCCGGGGTGGTCCCGCCCGACGCCGGAACTGTCACCCTCGGCCACGCCGTACGCCGTGAATACTTCGCCCAGCACCAGCTCGAGGTGCTCCATCCCGGATTGACCGTGCTCAAGACCATGGAGGAGGTGGCAGGCCCCGTAGGGCGCCTGCCCGAGGTGCGCGGCTACCTGGGCACGTTCCTCTTCGGTGAGGACGACGTCTCCAAGCAGGTAGGTGTCCTTTCCGGGGGGGAGAAGGCGAGACTCGCTCTGGCCCGGATGCTCATGGACCCTGCGGGGCTCCTCCTGCTCGACGAACCGACCAACCACCTGGACATGGATTCAAGGGCCGTCCTCACCGAGGCTCTCCGCCAGTTCGAGGGTTCGGTGGTGTTCATCAGCCACGACCGTCATCTCATAAACGCTATCGGCACCAAGGTGATCGACGTGCGGGAAGGCAAACTGGCCCACTACCCGGGGGACTGGGAGTACTACCTGTGGAAGAAGACGGCAGAAGCGATCGGAACGGCTGCCGTGGTCCCGGCGGCGGCCGGGGCGTCGCCGAAGCAGGTCTTGGTCGTGCGGCCTGCGCAGGAGGAGAGCGATACCGGCTCCCGATTCTCCGCGAACTGCGCCGCCGCCACAGGCGGCGGCGCCCCCTCGGGCGGCGCCTCCGCGACGGCCGGTCCCAGGCTCGGCTACCAGGAACGGAAAGACCTTCAACGCCGCTACCGCAAGGCCGAGAAGACGGTACTCACTCTGGAGGACCGGCAGCGAGAGCTCGCGGCGCTCCTCAGCGACCCGGCCCACATGTCCGACTATGAGTTGCTCTTTGCCACGAGCGAGGAACTGACCACCGTCAAGGAGAGACTCGTGGCGGCCAACGCCGAATGGGAAGAACTGGCCGAGGTGGTGGCTTCTCTCGAGGAGGAGCGCTCCTAGCAGGGGTGGCCTCGAGCTTGTCGAGCCCGGCCGGCGCCGGTCGCGCCCTACCGATACCGGACCAAGATCGGGTATGGGTTGATCGCTACCCCGTTCGGCCTGATCTCGAAATGCAGGTGCACAGCGCCGCCGCTCGCGTTCCCGGTGTTGCCGGCATAGCCGATCACTTGGCCGGCCTCCACGCGTACGCCGGCCTTGATGCCGCTCGCAATGGAGGAGAGATGGGCGTAGTAATAGGTGGTGTTGCCCTTCTTGAGGTGGATGGTGATGCCGCCCAGTCCGGTGTCGGTGGGATTCGTGCTGGTGATCGTTCCGCTGACGCAGGCGACCAGGGGGGTGTTGCGAGCGGTGAAGATGTCGGTGCCCTTGTGGGTGCGACCACCCGAGCGAGGAGCACCCCAGGTGTCGGTGAAGCTGTTGGGCCCGTCGACCGGGAAGACGAAATCGGCGGTCACCGGGTTCGTCTTGGGCGCCGTGGTCGTGGTGGTCTTCTTGGCGGTTGTGCCTGTCGTCTTCTTGCTCGTGGTGGTTGTCGTCCTGTTGGCGGCGGCCTCGGCGGCCTTGCGTTCGGCCTCAGCCTTCCGGGCGGCGATCTCGGCCTGGCGGGCTTCTTCCGTCAGCCTGGCCACCTTCTTCTTCAGGCTGTTGTACTCGTCCTTGGAGTTCTCCAGGCTGGCCAGGGTCTTCTCCCTCGCCGCCTCGTACGTGGCCGTCTTCTTGGCGGCTGAGGCCTTTTCCTCCGCGAGGTCCGCCCGGATGTCGCGGAGGTCGTGGATCCGGTCGATCACCTCGTTCACGAGCCTCGTGTCCGCCTGTGCGATGTGGGTGACCATCACCAGGCGCTCCACCATGTCGGTGAGCGAGGTGTCATCCCCTGCGAAGAGGACGTTCAGCATGGTGGTGGCATCCGAGCCCCGGTTCTTGTACATCTCCGCCAGCCGGGTGGAGAGCTTGGCCCGCAGGCCGTCGAGGTCCTGTTGGGCGACGTCGAGCTTGGCCATCACCACCGTGATTTTGTCCACTGTGGTCTCCAGATCGGCCTCGGCGTCGGATTGCTGTTTGGCCAACTTGTCGAGCTTGGCCTGGAGAGCCTTGAGGTCTTTCTGGGCCTGGGTGAGGTCTGCCTTGGCTTTCGACAGCGTGGAAGCGTAGACCGGCGTGGGCCCGATGCCTCCGGAGGCGAGCGAACCTATGAGGGTGAAGAGGAGGGCGCCGATCACCGTCCAGGCCGCGATGCGTACCAGTCGCGATCCGGCGGCCCCTCTCAGTCCGTTGCGCAACATGGCGCCAGTATACAGTCTCGCCCGATTCCCGGCCTGGCCGGGTTCAGTGGGGATTCCTGCGGTATGCTGGTAAGAAAGCTGCTGTCTTGTTCGGGAGGTACCCATGCCGTCGTTCGACGTGGTTAGCCGGGTCGATATGCAGGAGATGGACAACGCCGTCAACCAGGTCAAGAAAGAGATCATTACTCGGTACGATTTCCGGGGGTCGAAGACCCAGATCGACCTGGATCGCAAAGAAGGGAAGATAACCGTTCTCACCGAGGACGATATGAAGCTTCGTGCGGTCAAGGACATGCTCATCGCGAAGGTGGTACGGCGCTCCATCGAGGCGGAGGCGCTGGTCTTCGGCGATCACGAGAAGGCTGGCGGGGACATGGTCCGCCAGACTGTCACCATCACGAACGGCATCGACATCGACACAGCACGCAAAGTGGTCAAAGTGGTAAAGGAAACGAAGCTCAAGGTGCAGGCCGCCATACAGGGGGACGAGGTCCGCATCACCGGCAAGCAGCGGGACGACCTCCAGGACGCCATCCAGGCTCTCAAGGAAGCCGATCTGGGGATGCCACTACAGTT
Source organism: uncultured Gaiellales bacterium (assembly GCA_964631965.1). Lineage (GTDB taxonomy): Bacteria > Actinomycetota > Thermoleophilia > RBG-16-64-13 > RBG-16-64-13 > CAIQPS01. The sequence continues at coordinate 37,005 of CAZWAR010000004.1, read as the reverse complement.
CGTCAACTATCGGGAATGACAGAGGTCCCCGGCACCTTCATCTCAGACCGAAGGCCGGAGCCGCGAGGGCACGTCCTGTTCTCGGGCGACCACCGGCTGGAGGGGATGCTCGAATGGCCCGAAGGCGCGGCCGCCACCGGTGGGGTCGTGATAACGCATCCCCACCCGCTGTACGGCGGTACCATGGCACAGCCTGTCGTCTACCGCATCGCCCAGTCCTGCCGGGAAGAGGGACTGGCCTCGCTCCGCTTCAACTTCCGCGGAGTGGGGAAGAGCGGGGGCCGCTACAGCGGATCAGAAGAGTACAGGGACGTCGACGCGGCCCTCGCCTTCCTTCGCGGTAAGTTGAGGTCCGGGCCCGCTGGGGCCTTGCCGGGTCGACCGGCGCCCGGCCGCCCGGCTCCGCTGGGCCTTGCCGGGTATTCCTTCGGGAGCGTGATGGCCGCACTGGCCGCCGGCGAAGGCGCGGTTCCGATAGACGCCCTCGCGCTGGTCGCCTTCGTCGTGGACTGGGAGGAGTGGCCGGCCGGCACTCTGGACGGCCTCGCGCGCTTCAGGGGACCCGTACTGGCCGTGTGTGGAGAAGCGGACGATCTCGCCCCTCCCGCGGTGGTCGATCGGGCGCTCGAGAGGATGGGCGTCGACTACCGCCTGTCGGTAGTGAAAGGTGCGGGACATCTGTTCGAGCGTCGGCAGCGCGAAGTGGGAGATCGGGTGGCTGCGTTCTTTGCGGAGACCCTCGAAGGAAGGCCCCCCCAGGCCCCCGCGAGCGCAGGTCTTCCGGGCGAATAACCTCTGGAGCGGGCCGCGGAGGCGCCGCTCCCCGAGGGCACGTTTCCGAGGGGTACTGCTGCTCGGTCCCGGCGCTACGGGGCCGGCTGGAGTTGCTCGGCGGCTGGGTGCCAACATGCTCCCGAAGTCGCAGGAGAAGGGGCGAGCGCGGGCGCTATGCTGCCGGCATGGTCTCCATTCCGAAACGACGCCTTCTCGTCTACGCTGCCGTGGGACTGGTCGTCCTGGCAGTGGGAGGCGCGGGCCTGCTTGCGGCCCGGCCGTCGGTGGGCGCCCCCACCGACGGCGTCGTGCTCGATCTGTCCGACGGAACAGACGCGGCGAGCGTAGCGAGTGAGGCCACGGCGTCCAGAGCGGAGGGCGGACCGGGGGGGTTGGGCGACGATGCCGCCGCCCCGTCGCCGACCACCACGAGCCAAACGACGCTCATCTTCGTCCAGGTCGCCGGGGCCGTTGCCCGGCCGGGTGTCTACCAGGTACCTTCCGAATGCCGGGCCTTCCAAGCCATCTTGCAGGCCGGCGGCTTCACCGCCGACGCCGACCAGGAGGCGGTACCGCTCGCCTCGCGGCTGAGCGACGGCTGCCGGCTGTACGTTCCCCGCATGGGCGAGACCGTGTCAGGCCCTGTGCTGTCAGAGGGAACGAGTTCCGGGTCGACCGGCGCCGGGTCGCCCGGCGCACCAGTTTCTCTCAACTCCGCCACGGCCGAACAACTCGACACTCTTCCCGGGATAGGCCCGTCCCTGGCACAGAAGATCATCACTTATCGCGAAACGAACGGTCCTTTCACCTCCGTCGATCAGTTGGGCGACGTTTCGGGAATAGGCTCGGCCAAGCTGGAGCAGTTGCGCCCGCTCGTGACTCTCTGAGCGGGCGATGCCGGCTGCTCCGTCGCCCACCTCGTCCGGAGGCGGCCGCCCTCGAGGACCGGTATCCTGGTTCGTGCGCCGGGCGGGACTGGCCCGCTGCACCACCATAGCCGCTGTGGCGGGGATGGCCCTCGCCGCTCTCGCACCCGGATGCTACCCCTTCGCCGTCGGCGGCCTGACCGTTGCTCTCGTCGGCATGCTGGCGGCGCACGTTCTCGGCCGAGCCATGCCGGCATCTCGCGCCGCGCTGCCATTGATGCTCGCCTCGGTCGTGACCATCGGACTCACTGCCGGGTTGTTGCTCGGCACGTTGCGGATCTCGGCGCTGCTGTCAGGTGTGATTCCGGCGCGCATCGGAGAGTCGGTACAAGCGGAATTGGTGATCACCGGTCCGGTAGCGGTGCACTCTGGCTGGGAGAGCGCTCTGGCCAGAGTCGAGGACATCTCTCCCGACAAAGAGGGACGGGCCCGGGGCGTGGGCGAGACGGTGCTGGTAGAGGTGGCCCCGGCCCGCACGAACAGCGACGAGGCGGACCCGGCCGGGGAGCCGACCGGGTCCACGATATTCCAGGGAGAGCGGCTCGTGGCCCATGGCACTCTGGTCGCACCGGACGGGGCTTCGGATTCGGGGTACGACCAGGCCAAGGTCCTGCTGCACGAGGGTGTCAGGGTGGTGCTGGAGGTGCGCTCCTCCCAAGACTGCGCGTACGTGGGGCGGCGAGACGGGGTGAGCGGTTGGTTCGACCGGCTCAGGGAGTCGGCCAGAGCGCACCTCAGCCGCGGACCGGACGGGCGGGTGAGCGAGGTGCTGAAGGGTGTCGTCATCGGCGACACCGGCGGCATCGACAAGGGGTGGATGGAAGCGTTTCGCCGGTCCGGGACTGCCCACATGCTGTCGGTGAGTGGGCTGCACGTCGCCAGCCTGGCGGCGATCATCCTCGGCCTCGCGCGAGTGGCCCGCCTTTCACGCAGGGCCGGCTCTCTCCTCGCAGCGGTCGCAGCGCTGCTGCTTGTGCCGTTCGTTGGGGCATCCCCGCCGGTGATCCGGGCGGCGGCCATGATGGTGGTGGTATTGGGAGGACGCCTCGTCGGGCGCCGGCGGGATCCGTGGCAAGGGCTTGCTTTCGCCGCTCTGTTCGTGCTGGCCATCAATCCCTTCGCGGTCTTCGACGTGGGATTTCAACTGTCGTTCTCGGCTTTCGCCGGCATGCTCACTCTGGTACGTCCACTCGAGCGAGTCTTCCGTCGCTTCCCAGAGTCTATCCGTGCGAACCTGGCGGTGTCGCTTTCCGCCACCCTCGGCACGGCGCCCGTTTCCCTGCTCGTCTTCGGACGGACCTCCCTGGTCGCTCCGGTGGCGAACCTGCTCGTGGTGCCCACACTCGGCGTCGTCACCGGTGCAGGGATGGCGAGCGTTCTGTTCGGGTTCCTGTGGAGCGGCCTCAGCGTGGCGCTGGACTTCGTGGCTTCACTACCGATGATGTGGACGGTGCAGGTGTCCAGGCTCTGTGCCCGGGCGCCGGTCCTCGCGCCGGGTTCCGCCGGGATAGTGATGAGTTCTATCGCGGCCGCGATCCTAGCCCTTCCGGCCGGAATCGCCTTGTCAGGCCGGCCGGTCGCCACACCCTGGGGCCTGCCTCTCCCCGGCTTCGGCCGAGCCACCGGATGGCTGCGGAGGCGCCGCCCGGCCGGCCGCCGGCAGGCAGTGGCGGCCGCACTGCTCGTGGTCGCGATGGCGGCAGGCGTGGGAGCCGCCGCCTACCCGGCCGCAGCCGCGAGCCTCCGGTCCATCGATTACGTGGCTGGAGGTCGGGATTGGCCGGCGCGGACCGAGGTGCGCGTGCTCGACGTTGGTCAGGGCAACGCTGTCCTGGTGCGCACGCCGGACCATCACACAGCCCTCTTCGACGGCGGGCCGGCGGGATGCGGACTGGAGCACCAACTGCGTTCACTCGGTGTGAAACATCTGGACGTGGTCGTGATCTCCCATCCGCATGCCGATCACTTCGCCGGTCTGGCGGAGGTGCTCGGCTCCCTCGAGGTGGGGACCCTCATAGACTGGGTCGAAGTGGGCCGACCAGAGGGGACGGAGTCGGGCGGGGCCGTACGAAATGCCGGCTCTGCGGCCGGGTACGCTGCGGGCGGCGCGGAGGCTCGTGACTACCTGGAGTTCCGGGCGCGCCTTGCCGAAGGGGGATGTCGGATCATCCCGGCATCCGCGGGAGGGTTCTCGCTGGACGGCGTCGCCGTCCGCCTGTACACGCCCACCCGGCCTCTGGTGATGCGCGAGGGGGGCGAGCCCTGGGGTGAAGGGCGCAGTCCTCCGACCGGGGATGAGCTTAACGCCGGTTCCATCGTGGCCCTCTTGGATCTCGACGGCGTCCGGGTGCTCCTCCCCGGAGACGCAGAGGCCGGCACCCTGGCGAACTACGACCTTCCGGCCGTCGACGTACTGGTCGTCGGGCATCACGGGAGTCGGGGGGCCGTCACCGGCCCGCTTCTGGATGCGCTCAGCCCCCACTTGGCGGTGATCTCGGTGGGCAGCAGAAACGGTTTCGGTCATCCGGACTCAGAGACCATCAGCACTCTGGCCCTGGGCGGCATCGGGGCTCTTCGCACAGACAAGTCGGGTTGGGTATCCTTGCGTAAGACAGACGGCGGCCTAGCCGTCTCCATGGAAAGAACCGAGGCCGCATGAGCCACACCAGTGGAGGCACCGCCTCCTCAGCCGCGCGCGGGCCGCTGAAGCCCGCCTACCTCATACTCGGCGACGACTTGTCGAAGATATCGGTCGCACTCAAACGGCTGAAGGGGAGGATCATCGAAGAGTCGGGCTCAGATCTCAACATATCGGAGTTCCAGGCAGGGGTGAGTTCCGGGCTGGAAGTCGTGAATTCCGCGAACACGATGGCTTTCCTGGGCGGCACGCGGCTCGTTCTCGTAGAGGATGTGGACGCCTGGCAGAAAGCGGACAAGGAACAGATTGTCGCCTACCTTGCTTCTCCGGCCCCAGATGCCTGCTTGGCCATGAAGGCCGGCCGATTGCCTCCAGCCGACCCTCTTCGCGCCGCGGTGGAGAAGCATGGCCAGATCCTCGAGTGGTACGCGCCCAAAGAAGCCGAACTGCCCGGCTGGCTTGCGGGCGAAGCCCGGCGGATGGGCATCGACCTGGGTCTCCAGCAGGCCCGTCACCTGGTGGATCGCTGCGGCGATAATCAGAGCATCCTTCTCCAGGAGGTGGAGAAGCTGGACCTGTACACGGATGGTCGCCACATCACCGACGACGACATCCGTTTGCTCACCACCGCCACCGTCGAGGCCAGCATCTTCGACCTGCTCGACTCTCTGGCCCTAGGGCGGGGTGGAGCCGCGTTCTCAGCCGCCGACGAACTGCTCAGTGCGGGAGAGCGGCAGGAGGTGCTCTTCTACCGCATCCTCCGCCACTTCCAGCAACTGGCCCGCGTGGCCGCTCTCCGTGACGCCGGCTACAACCGGGACGCCATTCAGGCGGAGATGAAGCTCAAGGCGTTCCCCGCGCGAAAGCTGATGGAACAGTCCGGCCAGCTCGGGGCCGAAGGGATTGCGCGGAGGCTCGCCGTGCTCGCGGAGACGGACGCCCGTATGAAGGGCATGGGTGATCTCCCAAACGAGATGGAGTTCCAGTTGTGCCTGGGTCGATTGCTGGCCGCGTGAGCAGGATGACTGCGCGTGACCAGGACACCCGGAGAGAGACCGGCGTGAGAGGGGCGGGTACCCCCGAGCAGGAAGGGAAGCGGCGGCTCTTAGACCTGCGAGAGCAGACGCGCCACCTGCGACTTCTTGCGGGCCGCGTTGTTGCTGTGGATGGCGTTCCGCGCAGCCGCTTTGTCGATGGTGGAGGTCAACGTCTTGGCAGTCTGAGCAGCAGCGTCGGCATCGCCGGTGGTCACGGAGTCCCTGAGACGCCGGAAGTGTGTCCTGATGGACGACTTGTAGCGGAGGTTCTCGAGACGCTGCCGCTGGGCGATCCGCACGCGCTTTCGCTGCTGTTTGGTGTTAGCCAACCTGGGTTCCTCCCATCTTCCCTTCAGAGCCGGTGGAGTTTAGCATAGCCGCCGCACATGGGCAATGAATCGATGAATCCGAATCGGGAGAACGCCGTACCTACAGCGGCGGCAGAGCGGCCATATCCCGCTCGCGATTCGGGCAGAACAAGACGCCTGGCGGCCGCGGCCGCATTTCTCGTGCTGGCCACCGCCGGCTCCCGGGTGCTCGGGTTGGTCCGGGAGATCGTGATGGTGACATATCTCGGCCTCGGCCCCGGCATGGGCGCCTTCACCGTCGCGAGCAAAGTGCCCAGCCTGGTGCGGACCCTGCTCGCCGACACAGCGCTTTCCGCGGCCTTGATTCCAGTCTTCTCCGGACTTCTCGAGAAGCAACGGCGCCGGGAGGCCTGGAACGTTGCGTACACGGTGACGGTGTGGGCCACAGTCATCCTGGGTGTCGTCACCGCGCTCGGCATGATCTTCGCCCGGCAGGTGGTCGAAGTCGTAGCGCCGGGATTCGGCAGCGACGCTCAGATCATCGACCTTACCGTTCACCTCATGCGGATCATGTTCCCCACCGTGGTGATCATGGGGATAGCGGGGATCTTCATGGGCGTTCTCAACTCTCACAACCACTTCCGGCTGCCCGCTCTTGCCCCCGTGGCGTGGAACATTGTCATCATCGCTGTAGTGATCCTCTTCTCGGCCGGCTATGGCTTCGAAGCGCTCGCCTGGGGCTTCCTGATAGGGACGGCGTGCGAGCTGCTGATGCAGGTGCCGGCTGTGTGGCGCCGCCGCTGGAAGTACAGCCGACGACCGGTGGGCGTGTCGGGAACCGGGTACAGCCTCTACGAGGCGGGTGCCACACCTTGGCGCCTCGATCTGCGCAACCCCGACGTGAGACGGGTGGGGCTGCTCATCGGCCCGGTGATCCTCAGCCTCGGCGTCATCAACTTCAATGCCTTCATCGACACCGTCATAGGCACGCTCATCAGCATCCCGGCTCCCGCCTACATCGACAAAGCCTTCCGGCTGTTCCAGCTTCCGCAGGGCGTGTTTGCCATCGCCATCGGAACGGTGTTATTCCCTGCCTTCTCGCGGCACGCTGCAGCAGGGCGGATCAACGAGTTGCGGCAAGACCTGTCGACAGGAATCAGACAGATCTTCTTCACCACTCTCCCCTTTGCCGCTTTCTTCGCCGTTCTCGCCCTGCCCACCGTGCGGCTCATATACGAACACGGCAAGGTCACGCCGGGGGAGGCGGAAGCGGTAGCTTCAGCCCTCCTGTTCTTCAGCGTGGGCATGGCCTTTGTCAGCGTCAACACCCTCCTCAACCGTGCCTTCTACAGCATTCAGAAGCCCTGGCTGCCGCTGATCACGGGTGTGGTCAACCTGGCCCTCAATGCGGGGTTCGACCTCCTCTTCTACAAGCCCCTGGGGGTGGGGGGCATCACCCTGTCCACGTCCCTGGTTAGCCTCTTCAACTTCTTCGCCCTCGTGCTGCTGCTGAGGCCGCGTATAGGCGGTGTTGACGGCTGGAAAGTGGCTCTATCGGCGGCTCGAGCGATCGTCGCCCTGATACCGCTGGCCGCTGGCGCCTATGCGGTGTGGTGGGGGCTGGATCACGCGCTCGGCCGCGCCCTTTGGGCCCAGGTCGTCTCCGTGGGGTTCGCCTACCTGGTCGGCGGCCTGGCATATCTTGGTTTCGCCTGGGCCATGCGGATGCCTGAGATCCGGGAACTGCTGGATATAGTGCGGCGCCGACGCTCCCGGGCGCCTGACAGAGGGACCTCCGGCTCCGACCGGTAGCTGCACCGGCCGCCGTCCCAAGCCGGCGTCTCTCAAAAGCGAACCCCGCAGTCGTACTCGATCAGCGTAGTGGTGTCCTCAGCAAGAATCGCATGCGGGAACGCGCGGCTGACGGTGTATGTCGACTCCACGAAGCCGCCCCACATGCTGAAGGTCACCAGCCGGATCCTGGCTGTCGAAGCGTCGGGGAACTCAACGGTAGGGGTAAGGTCGAGCTTGCGGGCCTGCTTCACCAGTTCTGTCGGGAGCCCCGCGTTCTCGAAAGCGGAGGCGGCTGCCGTGATTATCTCTTCAAGCGCTGCCGCATCGGCTACGATGGCGGTGTCGTTGTAGCCCGCGTGCCAGTACAGATAGAACTGATCGGCCATCGTCCTGAGGGCAACGAGCTGGAAATAGCCTTCCTGGGTGTCGTCGACCTCGATGTGTCGCAAGTACTCACTCGCGTAGTCCCGGCCGCCCGCACCCTCGGAGACCTCGCCCGCCGTCGCGGCTGCGTATTCGTCGAACGAGGCGTATGGCGGCCGATCTATGGGACGGGCGTAGATAAAGGGACCCCCGCCCATCCCGTTCATGCGGTAGAGATAGTCGATCACCCAACCGGGCTCGACCGAAAGATGGCCGAGAACCGCAAAGTAGGCGTTGACGTCGAAGTCGTTCTCGCCCCTTGCCACGTCCCCGAAGTCTACGGTCCGGAATTCCATGGGTATATCTCCCGAGGGCCGGGCGGCTGCCAGCGCGGAGACAGTCGCGGCGGCGGAGATCACTGCGCCGTTGTCCCCTTGAAGCTGGGTGGTGGTGGAGGGGGAAGAGTCGCACGAAGCGAGAATGGTGCACAGGATGATCGCCGGACCAGCCACCAGTTTGAGGTTCACGCTTCCTCCCGCCGGTCGGTCTGCGCACGTCCGATACAGCACTTGCGGTCGCGTCCATTCTACGCGCAAGCCGGTGTCGGGCCGGCACATCGCGAAGACCCTTTGCCGGTGGCCGTCACGGGAGGTCGGGCCCCGTCGGCTGGTGCGTTAATATACTCCGACTATGGCGCGTTTCGACCACATCCGCAACTTCTCCATCATCGCCCATATCGATCATGGGAAATCCACCCTGGCCGACCGCATCCTGCAGATCACCAATACGGTGGCGGAGCGGGAGATGCGGGAGCAGGTCCTTGACCGCATGGACCTGGAGCGGGAGCGGGGCATCACCATCAAAGCCCAAGCCGTCCGTGTCTACTACACGGCCGAGGACGGTGAAGAGTACGAGTTCAACCTCATCGATACGCCGGGTCACGTCGACTTCACCTACGAAGTTTCCCGCAGCCTCGCCGCCTGCGAGGGGGCCATCCTCGTCGTGGACGCCACCCAGGGAGTGGAGGCCCAGACCCTCGCCAACACCCTTCTCGCTCTCGAGAACGACCTGGAGATCGTCCCGGTGCTGAACAAGATCGATCTGCCTGGGGCCGAGCCGGAGAAGCGGGCTGAAGAGATCGCCACTGTCATTGGCTGTCCGAGGGCTGACATCCTGCAGATCTCCGCGAAGACGGGGGAGGGAGTGCTGGCTGTGCTGGAAGCGGTGGTCAAGCGCGTTCCTCCGCCAAAGGGCGAGCCCGAGGGCTCGCCCCGGGCCCTCATCTTCGACTCGGTCTACGACCAGTACAGAGGTGTGGTGGCCTTCGTACGCGTGCGCGACGGCAGCTTCCGCAAGAACGCTGCCCTGCTCGCCATGGCTACCGGACGCCGGAGTGAAATCGAAGAGGTGGGTATCTTCAGCCCCGACATGCGAAAGACCGACGTCCTCCGCGCCGGCGAGGTGGGTTACATCATCCCCGGGATCAAGGAGGTGGCCGACCTGCGGGTCGGGGACACTCTGACGAGTGCCGCGAGGCCTGCGGCCGAACCTCTGCCCGGCTACAAGGACATCACCCCGATGGTGTTCTGCGGGCTGTTCCCCATCGACAGCGAGGACTATCCGGAACTGCGGGACGCTTTAGACAAGCTCAAGCTGAACGATGCCTCGCTGTTCTATGAACCGGAGACCTCCAAGGCCCTCGGGTTCGGCTTCAGGTGCGGGTTCCTCGGTCTGCTACACATGGAGATCGTTCGGGAAAGGCTCGAGCGCGAGTTCGGTCTCGACCTGCTGGCCACTACTCCGAACGTTCGCTACGAGGTGGAATTGGTCACGGGAGAGGTGCGGTACATCAGCAACCCGGTGGATTTCCCTGACGCCGGGAGCATAAGGGAAGTGCGCGAACCCTACATCGACGCCAGCATCCTGCTGCCTTCCGAGTTCGTCGGGCCGGTAATGGAGTTGTGCAATGACAAGCGGGGCCGCTTCGAGCATATGGAGTATCTGACCACCGATCGGGTACGCCTCGAATACAACCTGCCGCTCGCAGAGATCGTGCTGGACTTCTTCGATCTCCTCAAGACCCGCAGCCGTGGGTACGCGAGTCTCGACTACGAGTTGAAGGACTACGAACCGGGTGACTTGGTGCGACTCGATATCCGCATCGCCGGAGAGGTGGTCGACGCCCTCAGCCTGATCGTACATGGCGACCGTGCATACAGCATCGGACGGGCGCTCGCTGAGAAGCTGCGCAAGAAGATTCCGAGGCAGATGTTCGAGGTGGCCATCCAGGCCGCCGTGGGCAGCCGGATCATCGCCCGGGAGAGCGTGGCGCCGCTCCGCAAGGACGTGCTCTCGAAGTGCTACGGTGGGGACATCACCCGCAAACGCAAGCTCCTGGAGAAGCAGAAGGCCGGCAAGAAGCGGATGAAGATGGTGGGAACCGTGGAGATCCCGCAGGAAGCCTTTCTGGCGGTGCTCGATCTCGGGGAAGGGAAGGACAAGAGATGACGGTCGAGTACATTGTCCTGGGCGTCATCGTGGTGCTGCTAGGTGCCGGACAGATCTACTTCCGGCACTTCGCCGGGGGAACGGACGAGGGCGCCGCGGAGCGCCGGCGCGAAGTCCCCACTCGCAGCGGTAGACCCGCCGGTCGGTTGTGGCAGGGATGGACCGCGATCCTGGGATTCATCGGCATCGCGATGGGGATAGCCCTCATCGTCCTCGGGGTACTCGGCCGCTGAGCGGCCGGGCTCCACATCTGTACGTCCACATACCGTTCTGCCGCTCGCGCTGCGCGTATTGCGATTTCGCGTCTGAACCGGTAGGACCCCACCTTCGGGCCGGCAGGGTAGTCGACTACCTGGAGCGGGTGCGGGCCGAGGTGCGCGAACGTGTGGGCGCGGACCGGCGGGGAGGGGCAGCCCGGAACTGTCCTGCGTACGTGAGCCCCGAAACGCCGGTGTCTATGGAGACCGTGTACCTGGGGGGCGGGACGCCGACCGTGCTGCCGGAGGAGCTGCTGCTGCCGCTCGTGGTGGAGCTGGTTCGGCTCCAAGAGGGTGTGGACGATCCGGAGTTCACCATCGAGGCCAATCCGGAAACTCTCGACCGGGACCTGTTGGAGCGTCTAGCCGACGCAGGGGTGAGCCGAGTCTCCCTCGGAGTGCAGTCGTTTGCGCCGGGTTTCCGGGCGACGCTGGGGCGGCGGACCGGGCAGGAAGAGGTGGAAACGGCCATTCGGGCACTCCAGCATGCGACGGGGCGAGGCCACCGCCTCCGGGAGTGGAACATCGACTTGGTCTTCGGCATCCCCGGGCAGGGTTGGGCAACTGCGGCCGCCGACATCGACGCGGCGATGGCGGCCGGTCCCACCCACATCTCTCTCTACGACCTGACCTACACCTCGGGGTTCGCCGCTCGAGTCGCGAGGACCGCCGGCGCCGGCGCCCGCGGGGCCGCCGCCGCCTTCGCTGAAGAGTACCTTGGGGAGGCCGCCGCGCGCCTGGAGGCGGGCGGCTACCGCCGCTATGAAGTCTCCAATTTCGCTCGTCCCGGCCACGAGTGCCGCCACAACCAGGCGTACTGGCGGGGAGAAGACTACGTCGGGGCCGGGGTGGCCGCAGTCTCCACGGTGGGCCGCGAGCGCCGCACGAACGCCGGGTCGGTAGAGGCCTATCTCGCAGACCAGGCTCCTGCCATCGAGATCGTGGACGCGCGGACCCGTCTCTGGGAGAAGGCGATGCTCGGCCTGCGGACGGCCGAGGGAGTGGTCGAGGCGGAGGTCGACTCGGTGCTGGACAGTGCGGCCTTGGAGCGCCTTTCGGCCCAGGGTTGCGTGGCGAGGCACTGTGGTAGACTTCGGTTGAATCCAGCCTTTTTGGACGTCAGCAACACGGTGATAGCGGCCCTTCTGACCCATCCGGAAGAACCATAGAGCCGGCATACATACGATGGTACTTACAGAACGACAACGCAGGATCCTGAACGCGGTGACCGAGCGCTATATCGGAACGGGCTCGCCCGTATCCTCCCGCGAGCTCGTCGACATCGCCGGTCTCGTCTGCTCTTCCTCGACAGTGCGGAACGAGTTCGCGCTTCTGGAAGAGAAAGGCTATCTCACGCATCCGCACACTTCGGCCGGCCGCTTGCCGACCGACCTGGGGTATCGGGAGTTCGTCGACTATCTGATGAGCACTCCTCACCCGCGGTCGTTGCCACGGCCCGCTACAGCGACGGCCGGAGCCTCGATCGTGCAACCTGAAGACCTCACCGGGGAGATCGATGCCGCCCTGCGGCAGGTCACCGAGGCCATGTCACGGGCCACGAATCTCCTCGCTTTGGCCGTCGCGCCGCGGGTAAGCGGCACTCGTCTCGTCCATGTGGAATTGCTCACGTTGCACCCCACCGAATTGATGTACGTCTTCATCGTCTCTACCGGCGGCGTCATGAAGGGCTTCATCGAGTGGCCTGCCCCGGTGGACTCGGGCCTGGTGGAATGGGCGCGGACCTATCTCAACGAGACGCTCGACGATCAGGCGCTGACCGCCCGTCTCATCAGGCGCACTATGGAGAACCCCGACCTGAGCGCGCGCGAGGCTGCATTCCTCGGCTCTCTGGCGCCCGCCCTCGAACGCCTTGTGGACGAGCAATCCCAGGACGAACTGTTCGTGGGGGGTACCTCACGCCTCTTGGCCGAGCCGCGGCTCCAGGATGTGTCGTCGCTGCGTGACCTGCTGGCGCTCCTCGAGGAACGGTTCCTGCTTCTCAAGGAGTTGCGGGCGGTCTTGGCGAGCGGCACTGTGGTGGTCCGCATCGGCAGCGAGCACGAGGCGAGTGCTCTGCAACCGTTCTCTGTGGTGGCCGCGAGCTACGGCCTGCCGCAGAGGCGGTTGGGTACGATCAGTCTCGTCGGGCCCACCCGTATGGACTACGAGAAGGCCATCGCGACCGTGCGCGAGACTGCGCAGTCGCTCTCCGACCTGGTAGGGGAGCGGTACGAATGATCCGGCGGCCGTCGAAGCCGCCGGTTACTAGACAGGTGACCTGCGGCTGATGAAACGCGACTACTATGAAGTCCTCAGCGTCCCGCGCGACGCCGACCTCCAACAGATCAAAAAGGCCTATCGAAAACTGGCCCGCCAGTATCACCCTGATGTGGCCTGCGAGACTCCCGACGGCGAGGAGAAGTTCAAGGAGGCCACCGAGGCCTACGAGGTGCTTTGCGACGATCAGAAGCGCCAGATCTACGATGCCTACGGGCACGAGGGACTGCGCCGCGGCGCCGGAGGCACCGGCGGCTTCGAGGGATTCGGCGACTTCGGCGACTTCGGCGACCTCTTCAGCAACCTCTTCGGCGGGGCCTTCGGCCAGGCTTTCGGCGGTGGCTTCGCTGCCACGCAGCAGCGCGGTCCGGCTCGGGGCGACGATTTGGCGGTGCAGGTGGAGTTGACCCTCGAGGAGGCCGCATTCGGCGTGGAGAAGGAGGTCTCCTTCACCGCTTACGGCGTCTGCGCGGAGTGTGAGGGCGCCGGCACCACGGATGCCTCCTCGGTCAAGTCCTGCCCCGAATGCGGCGGCCGCGGCCAAGTTCGCACGATCCGGCGCACGATGCTCGGGCAGTTCATCCAAACAGGCATGTGTCCGCGCTGCAAGGGGACCGGCGAGATCATCGAGCAGCCCTGCTCCGAGTGCCGGGGAACCGGCCGGCATCCACAGGAACGGAAGGTCACCGTAAAGATACCGGCGGGCATCGACGACGGTCAGCGCATACGCGTGAGCGGCAAGGGTGGAGCCGGCGAGCGGGGCGCGAGAGCCGGCGATCTCTACGTGCAAGTCTCGGTGGCGCCTCACGACGTCTTCGAGCGGCACGGCGACGACATCGTGCTGGGGGTGGAACTCACTATGGTGCAGGCCGCGCTCGGTACAACCCTCACCATCCCCACGCTTGACGGCGACGAAGAGGTGGAATTCCTCGCAGGCACTCAGCCGGGCGAGGTCAAGATGTTGCGCCACAAGGGTGTTCCTCATCTCAACGGTCACGGTCGGGGCGACCAGGCGGTTACGGTGCGGGTCGTGGTTCCCTACGGATTGGACGAGAACCAGCGCCACCTGCTCGAAGAATTCGACGAGGCCGTAGGCGAAGACCACTATGCCGAGCGGTCCGAAGGAGTGCTCCACAAGCTGCGTAGTTTCTTCGCGGGCTGATGAACGGCGACCCGCGCGAGACCGCACCGGGCGCGACGGAAGGGAGCGGGACCGCGGGGCCGCCTGAATCGGATCGCTCCATTCGGTTGACGGTGCCCTCGGCGATGGCGGAAGAGGCAGGCGCGATCCTCATGGACATGCTGGGGCCTTTCGAGGAGGAGACCGTCTCAGCTGATGCCCAGGGGCCGAGGCCCGGCGGCGGGTCTCGCGAGCGCGTGGTCCTCGTCTTCTATCCCCCCGCCGACGGCCCGGCAACGCGAGAGGAACTGCTGGCCCTCTTGCCGGCCAGATTCGGTGACCCGGGCGTTCTCGCTGTCGAGTCCGAGAGTGTGTCCCGCGATTGGGTGGAGGGGTGGCGGCAGCACTTTCGGCCGATAGTCATCGGGGAGGTGCGCATCAGGCCGCCCTGGGAGGCTCCCTCGTCTGCCGAGACAACACCATCCGCTTCTCCCGGTGCGGCGCCTCGGAACGCCCGCACCGGCCCCGTCGACGTCGTGATCAATCCCGGATTGGGGTTCGGTACGGGCCTGCATCCCACCACCCGGGGCGCGCTACTGCTACTCCAGGGTGGGGCGGCTGTCGCGGGAGCCGCTGAGACAGACAGAGGGGATGCAGCCCCGGACGGCGGGCAGGGCCCCCTGGTGGACGTCGGGACTGGTTCCGGGATCCTGGCCATCGCTGCGGCGAAGCTGGGCTGGTCCCCGGTCCTCGCCTTCGACAGCGATCCGGTGGCCTTGGTGTCCGCCAAGGAGAATGTTGCAGAGAACAGAGTGAGCGTGGAGCTCCGCGAAGCTGACGTCGAGAGCGCCGAACGGAAATGGTTCGACGACGCGACCGTGCTCGCCAACATGACGCTCGAGCCGATTTCGCTGCTTCTCAAGCGGCTGGCCGGCCCGACCGCCGGCCCGCGCCGCGTGGTGGTGTCCGGCATCCTTGCGGGCAGTCAGGAGGAGCAGATCATGCTAGCAGCCCACGAGGCCGGGTTCGCGCCGGGACGGCGGCTCTACGAGGAGGAGTGGGTCAGTTTCGAGTTGTTCCCGGACGCGGCCGACTAGTCGGGAGCGAGGATGGCCCGGCGCACGATAGGTCGTAGCCGCTCCGATCGCCGCCGGGCGACCCTGGTCAAGGCAGGCCTTATCCCACCCGGAGATCCCACCGGCCGGTCTTCCGCCATAGCGGGAGTGGTCGTCCGTCGGGGCAAGAGTCTTGAAGTCGACCCGCTATTCCAGCCGGGGCCGCCTCTGCCGCTCGAGCGGGGGCCGATCAAGCCGCAGCCCGGCGATCTCGTCCTCTTCACCTTCTCGTACGGGTTCAGGGCTCAGATCATCCGATCCCTCGGGAAGAGCGGCATCTTGAGGGACGTCATGGAGGCTCTCTTGGCCGACAGCGGCATCCGCCGAGGCTTCAGTGACGCCGTCGCAGGAGAGGCGGCGAAAGCGGTACCCCTCCATGATGTCCTTGATGCCGACCGGGTGGATCTGCGCGACCTGTTCACGTTCACGATCGATCCGGAGATGGCCCAGGACTTCGATGACGCTCTCTCGTTCGTCTCGAACGGAGATGGCGTCACCACTGTCTACGTGCATATCGCCGACGTTTCCTACTATGTGCGAGAAGGCACGGCGATGGACCGGGAGGCCCTCCGCCGTGGTACGTCGGTGTACGTGGCCACAGGGGTGGAGCCCATGCTGCCGTCCGTGCTCTCGTCCGGCGTCTGCTCGCTCCGTCCCGACGAGGACCGGAAGACCGTCACCGTGGAGATGGACATCGACGATACGGGCAAGGTACTCCACAGCCGCTTCTACCGCTCGCTCATCCGCAGCGATCGCCGGCTGGACTACGAGCAGGTGGAGCGGATGTTCCGGGGGGTCGAGAAGATCGGTCCGGATCTGGATGGGCCGGTGGGCCGAGGCAGGGAGTTGGCCGTCAGGCTTCGCGAGAGCCGGCTCGAGCGGGGGAGTCTCCAGGTGGAGTCGACGGAGCCCGAGTTCGAGTGGGACGAAGACGGCGAGGTCATCGCCGCCGATCCGGGCGAGGAGCTCGAGAGCCACTGGTTCATCGAGAGTTACATGGTGCTGGCCAACGAGCAGGTGGCCTCATACCTGGAGAAGGAGGGAGTGCCGACCGTGTTTCGGGTGCATGATCTGCCGGACCCTTTCCGCGTCGACAATCTTCTCGCTGTGCTCTCGAGTCTGGGGCTGCCCACGCCGGACTTCGACCCCCTCTCCGCCACGTCCAAGGACATCCGCCGCGTGACCCATCAACTGGCGGAGTCCATCGACACCCATGCGGCCGAGAGCTTGGGACGGGCGGCGCTCACCCAGCAGGTCCTCCGTGCTCAGGCCAGGGCCGTGTACGACACGGTGAACATCGGCCACTTCGGTCTGGCTTCCGCGGCGTACTGCCACTTCACGTCTCCCATCCGCCGTTACCCGGATCTCCTGGTGCACCGAGCGCTCCTTGGCCGGCTGGGTCTGGCGCCCGAGCCCACAGCCGCCTTCCTCGCCGATTGGGCTGGACACTGCTCGAAGACCGAGCGGGAGGCAGCCAAGATCGAGCTGAAGGCGGACGACATCGTGCTGGCCCACCTTCTCAAGCGACGCCTCGACGAGGAGGGCTGGAACAGCGCGTACGAGGGCCAGATACTGAGCTTCACGAGGAGGGGCATGTTCGTGCTTTTCAACCGCCTGTTCCAGGGGTATCTCTCGGTGAGCGAACTGCCCCGGGATGAATACCGGTTGAACGAATTGGAGACCGCAATGGAGGGCAGGCGGGTGGCTCGTTCCTATAGGCTGGCGGATCGGGTACAGGTCCGGGTCATCGCCGTAGACACGGTAAGGGGGCGGGTGGATCTCAGCCTCGCCGGCGGGACCGGCGACGGTGAAGAAGAGGAGGGCGATCGCCAGAGATCCGGTCGCTCGGCAAAGGTCGCGGACGAGGGTGGCCGGCAGAAGCGCGGCACCACGGCGGTGCGCAGAGGCGGACGACGGAGCAGTCGGAGTTCCTCAGGGGCAGGCTGGGCGCCGACCCGCGGCCGCCGCTGACATCCGGATATCCTCTGCGCCGCCGCGTCCAGCGCTGACGGCCGGACGCCGCGCTATACTCCCCGGACCATGAAGCAGGTCGGAACCAGACTCATCGCCCAGAACAAGAAGGCCTACCACGACTACCACGTCGAGGAGACGCTGGAGGCTGGTATCGCCCTCACCGGGACCGAGGTCAAATCGCTCCGGGCCGGGCGGGTCAACCTGCGTGATTCCTACGCTGCCGTCGAGAACGGCGAGCTTTGGCTCATCGGGGTCCACATCAGCCCATACGAGCAGGGCAACATCTTCAACCACGACCCGCTCCGCAACCGCAAACTGCTTGTGCACGCCCGGGAGATACGCAGGCTCTACGGGAAGGTGAAGATGGCGGGGTACACCCTGGTCCCCACCAAGATGTACTTCAAGGACGGGCGGGTCAAGGTGGAGGTCGCGCTGGCAAAGGGCAAGACCACCTACGACAAGAGGCAGACCCTTGCGAAAAAGGAGGCGGAGCGCGAAATGGAACGGGGCTTCCGACGCCGCCAGCGCGAGGAGTGATGCAGGTTCGCGAACGTACACTAGGGTATAATATGACTCACTCAGAGAGCACGGTGTCAGGATCGTGTGACTGGGTCCTGTGGGGGCGACATGGTTTCGACGGGGCTCATGTCTGAGTTTGGGTAGCGAGCCGAGATCCCGGCCGTTCTCGTTAAACAGGCTGGAAAAAAACAATTGCCAAACCTGAATTGGCTCTGGCCGCTTAGTCTGAACAAGATCTAAGCGCCTGTCGCGCCTCCCGTGCCTGCCGGGGAGGGTCGCGGCACAAACCAGGCGGGCTCACTCTCGGCGAGAGCCGTCGGCGCCGGGGGGAAACTAAGGCGGCTGGCTGAACGCACCCTGCTCCTGCGGGGGCGCAAGGCGAGAAATCGTAGCAGGAGCTATGCTCGTAGAAGCCTGAGCCAGACGGGTTTCGGACGGGGGTTCAATTCCCCCCGCCTCCACCTTGCGCATTCGCAGGGAGTTACGCCGATATGAGTGATGGTATGGAGACCGAGAGCGTGCACTACTACCACGTGGAGATCGAGCAGCCGCCCGGCTCTCCTGGACCTTCCACCACTCGGATATTCTCCAGCCGTCGGTTCTGGGCGTTAGTCGCGCTCGCGGTTGCCATCATCCTCCTTGTGATAGCGGTCGTCCTCCTCAACGTGCTCGACTCCGGGAGTGTCGCCGACTCCTCCAGGAGCGTCTGGTTCCTTGCAGTCCGTTCTTCCCTCGTCGCCTAGCCTCCCCGGCCTTCGTCCGGCTCGGCCCAGGGCCCGGTCGTCTCCACAGCCAGCCACCAGATCAGGGCGGTGGCCGTGATTGCCAAACCTGCCACGACGTAGAAGGGCAGAGCGAAGGAAACTGGACTGAGAAGGCCGGACAGAAGAGGCCCCGAGGCTATCCCCAAGCCGTAGGCCATTGTGACTATGCTCATCTGTCTGCCCTCTGAGCCCGGGACCCGCAAGTCTCCTACGAGGGCGAACCCGGGACCCGACACGGCCGCCACGCCGAAACCCTGAAGGGTGCGCAGGAGCAGCAGCGGGCCATAGCTGCCCACGGTTCCCTGAAAGGCCGTTGTGGGCGCGAGCAGCAGGAGGCCGGCTATGACCAAGGGTTTGCGTCCGATATGGTCCGAAAGCTTGCCGAGCGGGAGTTGGCTCAGCACAAGGGCACCGACGAGCACCGAAAACTCCACCGAGAAGAGGAACGAGGTCTGGTGGAACCGAGAGTCGAACTGGGTCTCGAGGGAAAGGATGAGGGTGAAGCTGGCCGCCATCACGAAGGCGGCGTAGCCCACGGTCAGGATGGACCGGTTCAGCATGGCTCGATTGAACATGCCGCTTCGCTGTCGAGGCGGACGCTTACCCTTCTCGGCGGGTACGAGGGACAGCACAAGGAGGGCGGCCACCACCACCAAACCCCCGCCAAGGAGGAAGTTGATGGAAAAGCCGAAATGGGTGTGAAGCGCGCCGCCGATGAGCGGTCCCACGCCGATGCCCAGGATGCGCGAGGTACTGTAGATGCTCATGGAGCCGCCCCTGTTCGCCCGTTCGCTCGCGGCGGTGATGATGGCCAGCGACGGTGGGACGGTGAGCCCGAGTCCCAACCCCTGCAGCACGCGGAGACCCAGGAGTTCTGCGTAGGTGTTCGTGAGGACGAACAGCAACTCCACGACACCCATGAATGCGAGTCCGGCGACGACGAGAAGCTTCGCGTTACCGAAGCGATCCCCGATGGCCCCGGCGAAGGGTTCGATGAACGTGACGACGATCCCAAAGATGCCGATGAGCAGGCCTGCGCGCAACGATTGAGAAAGGGGAAAGAGGCCCTGCGGCAATTCGGCTACGTAGAGCGGCAGCACGATGAACATGATGCTGTTGCCGAGGGCGTCGGCCACGCGGGCTCCGGAGAGAAGCAGAACCACCCGATTCGCGCCCAGCCGTTGAAGGAAATCGGACAAGAACGCACCTTTCTGTCAACGGTGCGTCTATTCCCGGAGCGAAAGCGGGCGAATCGGTGCCGCGCGGGCTGGCACCGCCGGCCTTGCCGCGGACTCGGGCTGCCGGGCACCCTTCCTCTCGACGTCCTTCGCAGCGTTGTCGGTACCAGGCAGGTGGCTGGCTGGATGTGTCCAGGGTATACTCGCGGCGAACAGGCAGCCCGACCTGCCCGACAGGGAGGAGGGCGTAGCCGGGCTCTCTGACCGGAGCAGCAGATGCACAGGCTCTGCGGGACGTATCCCGCAGAGCCTGTTTTCGTGTCTGGAGGCGATGATGGTCGAAACGAGGGGGAGGAACGGGAGTGGCACGGCGCCGGGGGAGGCCTCTCGGCCCAGCCCCGACCCACCCACGGTGGTCCCACCGGATCGGGCCGCACCGGCTCCGGTATCGCCGCACCAGTCGTCAGATCCGCGCAAAACTGCAACGGCCATTCTGTCCGTGGTGTCGAACTCGGTGCTCATCCTGCTCAAGGTCGTGGTGGGACTCATCATCGGGTCGGTGGCCATCATTTCCGAGGCGATCCATTCCGGGGTGGACCTTGTGGCGGCGCTGATAGCTCTGTTTGCCGTGCGAAAATCCGGCGAGGCGGCCGACGAACGCCATCCGTACGGGCACGGGAAGTTCGAGAATGTCTCGGGAACGATCGAGGCCCTGCTGATCTTCGTCGCGGCAGCCTGGATCATCTACTCGGCCGTCAGGAAGTTGGTCGAGCCCCAGGAATTGGAGACACCCGGCTGGGGCGTACTGGTCATGCTCGTCTCGGCCATCGTCAACACGATCGTCTCCCAGCGGCTCTTCAAGGTAGGCCGGCAGACCGAATCGGTAGCCCTGCAGGCCGACGCCTGGCATCTTCGCACCGATGTGTACACCTCGCTGGGGGTCATGGTCGGACTGCTCGTCATCTGGGTAGGGGGCCATTACTGGCCTGGTGCGGACCTGGCCTGGATCGACCCGGCGATCGCCATCGTCGTGGCGCTGATGATCATCAAAGCGGCCTACGACCTCACCCGGGAAGCGGCCCGCGATCTGCTCGACGTGAGCCTGCCCGAGTCCGACGTCGATTGGATCCCGGGCTTCATAAGGGAGAACTGGCCGCAGGTGCGCAGCTTCCACCGGTTGCGGACGCGTAAGGCCGGATCGGAGCGGTTCATCGATTTTCACCTTGTCGTGGACGATAAGATGTCCGTGGGCGAGGCACACGCTCTCGGGGACGAGATCGTGGTAGCCATCAAGGAGCGTCTACCGGAATCGCACGTGCACATTCATGTGGAGCCCTGCACCTACGAGTGCACGGAAGCCTGCGAATCCGGTTGCTCGGTACCGACGGAAGGGCGGCGTACGCGCAAGGAGGGCTGATGGCGGTGGCAGTAGGTGGAGGAACACATCCGGGAAGGGATCTTGTCGAAGCCGCACTGCGAACTGGCACCGGTGCGCTGGACGAGGCGTCGGGGAAAGCGCTCTTTGCTGCATACGGCATCCCGGTACCCGAGGGTTCAACCGTGGCCTTGGCCGATGAAGCTGTCGGCGTGGCCGGGAGGCTCGGGTACCCTGTGGTGATGAAGGGGTCCGCCTCAGGCGTGCAGCACAAGACCGACGCCGGCCTCGTGCTGCTGGGACTGTCCGACGGAGACGAAGTGCGGGAAGGCTACCGGACCTTGGAGGCCCGCGCAGCCGCCGCCGGAGTGGCCCTCGAAGGCGTCCTGGTGGAACACATGGTGCAGAGCGGGCGAGAATTCGTCGTGGGTCTCTTCCGCGACCGGCTCTTCGGTCCGGTGGTCATGTTCGGTCTCGGTGGCATCTTCACTGAGGCGCTCCACGACGTTGCTTTCGCCGTGGCTCCACTGTCGGACGAGGACGTGGAGGAACTTCTTGACTCCATCGAAGCAAAGGTGCTGCTCGGGCCCTTCCGCGGCAGTCCTGCCGTCGACCGAGCGGCGCTGGCCGCGGTCGTCCAGGCGGTGGCGCAGATCGGGCTGGATCACCCCGAGATCACTGAGATCGACATCAACCCTCTGCTCGTCGACGGCGCCCGCCCGGTGGCCGTGGATGCGCTCATCGCGCTGGGGGAGCCGGTGGAGGTCTCCACTCGGCCCCCGGCCGACCTGTCCCGGCTCGACGCCCTGGTGGGCCCTCGCAGCGTGGTGGTGGTGGGGGCTTCGGCAGACACGGGCAAATGGGGGGGCATGCTGGTGGCCAATCTCCGCCTGGGCGGTTTCCCTGGTCCCATCTACCTCGTGAACCCAAAGGGCGGGACCATCTTGGGCCTCCCGGTACATCGCAGCGTCGCGGAACTGCCTGAGGTCCCCGACCTGGCCATCGTCGCCGTCGGCGCGCCCCTGGTGAACGGTGTCATCGACGAGTGCGGCCGGAAAGGGGTACGGGCTGTAGTTGTCGTGTCCGCCGGCTTCTCAGAGACCGGTGCCGAAGGGCGGGTCCTCGAGGACCAGCTGGTGCGGACGGCCGATACCTACGGCATGGCGCTGGTGGGCCCCAACTGTATGGGGGTGATATCGGCGCATCATGACCTGTACGCCACGGGCTTCACCCTCCTGAGGCCTGATCCAGGGGGTGCCAGCATGGTGTCGCAGTCGGGAAACCTCGGGACCCAACTCCTCGTGTCCGCCGAGCGGCGCGGCGGGGGCGTTGGCACGTTTGTGGGGGTGGGGAACGAAGCCATGATCGATGCCATCGACTTCATCAACTACCTGCGCACCGATCCGCTCACCACGACGATCGTCGCCTACATGGAAGGCTTCGACGACGGGCGCCGGTTGCTCGACGTGGTGCGAGAGACCTCCCCGCAGAAGCCGGTGGTGGTGTTGCGGGGCGGACTCACGGACTATGGCGCGAAAGCCGCGGCCTCGCATACCGGTGCGCTTACTTCCTCGGGAGCGGTCTTCACCGCGGCCGCCCGGCAGTCGGGCATGATCGTCACCACCGATCCCGATGAGTTCATGGACCTCACGTTCGCACTGGCCTATATGCCTCTGCCTCCTGGGAGACGGGTGGCGGTGGTGACACTGGGTGGGGGCTGGGGTGTGCTCGTATCGGACGAGATCGCTCGTTGCGGCCTGGAGTTGGCGGAGCTCAGCCCCGAGGTGGTGACCGGCATCGATGGTCTGCTCCCGTCGTATTGGAGCCATTCCAACCCGATCGATCTGGTGGCCAGCATCAGTGCCGGAGTACCGGAGACCATAGTGGAGATGCTGGCGGCGAGCGACGCCGTCGATGCCGTGCTCGTCATGGGCCTCATCGGCTCGATGAGCGAGAGCAGCCGCGCCCTGGAGGAGATCGACCGGCTGAAGCGCGCGCCTGAAACTGGGGGGAAGCCTGAGGAAGCCGAACAGTGCCGGCCGGAGGAAGCCGAGCCTGAATTGAGCGAGCGGGAGCACACGTTCATCGCCGACATGGCGGCCCTCATGGACCGCTACTGCAAGCCCATCGTCAATGTGTCGTTCAAGCCGATGACCCAGGCCGTGTTCTCTGCGGGCGGCAGGTATTCCACGTTCGTGCTGCCCTCGCCGCTACGAGCGGTCCACATCTTGCGGAAGATGGCCGATTACAGCCGCTACTTGCAGAAGAAGGGGCGCGCTTTGGGTTGCTGACCAGTGGCGCCCGTGACCTGTGGTCCGACGGCCGACGCGAATGCAGTCCCGGAGGAGGGCGGCCACGTAACGGTCCGTTCGGTGCTTTGAAGAACGCCAGCCGGCCGGGGACCGGCCGACTCAGTCGGAGGTGGGTGTGGTGGTCTCTGCGGCTGCGTCGGCCACCGGCTCAGGCCTCTGGATCCAGGCCTGGTCGCCCGATCGGACTATCGTCGTGCCGAAAGGCTTGCTGATCGAGATCAGCCGGTCCAGGATGGTGTCGGCCGTCTTACCCGTGACCACTGCCGGGATGCCGTAGGTGTCATCGAGGTACACGGGGACGATGCGTGCGACAGGCGGTCCGGACTCATGGAGGGTCACCCTGAGAACGAACGCCTGACCGGTCGGGCCGGGCCGGTGGTCGAAGACGAAGTCCCCCAAGCTGTAGGCGATGAGCTTGTCCTTGTAGATCTCGATGCCCTGGATCACGTGGGGATGGTGGCCGAGCACCAGGTCGGCCCCGGCGTCCACGCATTTATGGGCGAGAGTGCGCTGATAGCTCGCTGCGGTGAAGGTGTACTCGGTCCCCCAGTGGAAGCTGACGATGACATAGTCGGCCTCAGCCTTTGCCGCCTCGATGGCCGAGAGAACCTTCGAGCCATCGCCGATGGTGGCCACTCCCGGTTTGTCCGTTCCGGCGGCGAACCCGCTGGCGTGCTTGTCGGTGAAAGCAAGAACCGCCACCGTGCCCGCCGGCGTTTCCAGCAGGGCCGGACTGCGGGCGGCCGCGACGTCCTTGCCCGAACCGGCTTCCTGCACTCCCACCGCGTGGAGTCGCTCGATGGTGTCGAGCAAGGCCGCCGAACCGCAATCCATGGCATGGTTGTTGGCCATACTCACCACGTCCACACCGGCCGAGGCCAGGCCTTGAGCGAGGGCCGTACGGCTGCGGAACGTGTATTCCTTCCACGAGAGCTTCGAGCCCTTGTCGGAGATGGGCCCTTCCAGGTTCACGAATGCCACATCGGCCGTGTTCAGCCAGGAGGCTACCTGCGACAGGGCCGCCTCGCCCCCGTTCTTGTCGATGTACTTGCCCACCATGCGGTCACCCTGGACATCGCCGCCTGCGGCCACCGTGAGCGAGGGGGGCTCGGTGGTGGAGGTGGTCGTGGTGATGGGCTCGGTGGTGGGGGGCGCGGTGGTGGGGGGAAGGATCGTAGTTGTCGTGGCGGGCACGGTGGAAATGGTGGTCGAGGCGGCGACGGCCGTCGACGTGCTCGTACCCCCGGCGGAAGCGCCTGTCTGCGAGTGCCAGACGGCCCATGCGATCACCAATACGATGGCTACGACCCAGAGCAGAGAAGCGGCCACTTTCAGCCGCCGGTCGATGCCCGGCCCGCCCCTCGATGTGTGCCCGTCCGCCATGCCAGTGAGTATAATAGCCGAGCCTTCGGAAGTGGAGGCGCTCTTCACGGGGGCCGGCGGCCAGCGCCGGCGAAAACGTTTGGAAAGGCGCTCGATGCGTCCCGTCGGCAGAGGCAACAGAGGCAAACAGGTGGTCGATATCCAGACGCGCCTCGCTGCCCTGGGATATCTCCTGGGGAAAGAGGGGGCCGACGGATTCTTCGGACCGCATACCGAGAGCGCCATCCGGGCGTTCCAGCAGCAGCGCCTGCTCTATGCCGACGGTATCGTCGAGGACAACACCTGGACAGAGTTGGTGGAGGCGGGCTATCAGCCGGGTGACCGGCTTCTCTACCTGCGCGTCCCTTACATGCGTGGCGACGATGTCCTCTATCTGCAGCGCCGGCTCGACGAACTGGGCTTCGACTGCGGACCCGTGGACGGGATCTTCTCGCCGCTGCTCGAGGTGGCGGTCACCGACTTCCAACGCAACGCGGGTCTTACCGTCGACGGCATCGTGGGGGAGACCACGATCGACAGGATCCGCCGGCTCAAGAAGGTGGGGGAGGAAGGTCCTACGGTCAACATACCCGACCGTATGAACGGCTACGTGGGGCTCAGCTCCCTTCCGGGCCTCAGAGTGAGCATCGATCCGGCGCACGGCGGCGGGGAACGGGGGTGCCAGGTCAACGGGACTCCCGAGAAAGACATCAATCTGGCGCTCGGCCATCGTCTCGCTGAACTGCTCGGCGAAGCGGGGGCGGATGTTCTGCTGGTCCGCGGCTCGGATATCAACATCCCGCTCTACGAACGCGCCGACCTGGCCAACGCGTGGGAGCCCCAGATCCACATCTGCATCCATCACGCCTACGCCATGTCGCCCAAAGCGCAGGGCACCGCCGCATACTACTTCGCCAACTCGGTATACATGTCTCGGGGTGGGAAGAGGCTGGCGGGCTACATAGTCGACGCTCTGAGCGGGGAACTGGGCCGGGTCGACCTGCACAAGCACGGGCGCAACTACGCCTGTCTGCGGGAAGTGAAACCTCTCTCCATCATGGTCGAACCAGGCTTCATGAGCAATCCGAGAGAGGTCCGGGAGCTGGCCGAACCCTCCGTGGTCCTCCGCGAGGCCAAGGCCATCGTGCATGGGATCGAGGCATATCTCGGCCGTTTGTGATGATCCACTGGGCCCCACCCCCCGGTGGCATCGCCCAGCAGGAGAATGGTATAGTGTGGCGAACTTCCGTGAGGGCGGTCTCGGGCACTGCTCTGACCCGGCGAATACGGTCGAGGAGGCACCGAAATTACCGGCAAGGCGAGCAGAATCGGACGGCACGCACTTCGTTTCACCCCCTTCCTTGTGGCCTGCACGGTCGTCGCTCTGCTGGCGGCGGGCATAGCGTGGGCCGAAACGCCGGCCATCAACGAGGCCAAGAGCCAAGCCGAAGCCCTTCGCGAGCAGATCGATGAACTCGACGCCCGGGTGGAAGCCGCCGTCGAGGACTACAACACCGCGACCGCTTTGCTGGAGGAGACGAGAGCGGCTGCCGAAGACAACGAGAAGAAGCTCACCAGGGCGGAGGCCGACCTCGACGAGGCCCAAGCCAAGCTCTCCGACCGCGTCGTCGAGATTTACAAACAGGGTCATCTGGGCGTGGTTGCCACGCTTGTCAGTTCCGAGTCCTTCTCAGACCTCGTCAATCGCCTGAGCATCCTCCAGCGCCTGAGCAAGCAGGACAGCGAGCTCATCGACCAGGTGTCCTCATATCAGGACGAGGTGACCACCCGCAAAGCCGATCTGGAGAGGCAGATCGCCGAGCAGGAGGAGTACAAGACCGAGGCCGAAGCCGCCGAGCAGAAGGTGGAGGCCCAGCTGGCCGCCAAAGAGAAGGCTCTCGAAGGCAAGGAAGCCCAGATAGCCCAGTTGGAGAAGGAAGAGGCGGAACGCCAGGCGGCCCTGGCGGCGGCGGCCAGAAAGGCGGCGGAAGAAGCGCGCAAGGCGAGGGAAGAGGCTGCCCGCCAGGCCACTTCGACGACGAAGAAGGCCACCACCACAACGGTCAAGAGGACCACGACGACCGAAGAGACCGGGGCTACGAGCAACAACACGACCACCACCAAGAAGTCGACCACGACCACCACCAAGAAGACGACAACAACGACCGACCCGCCGTCCTCTGGGGGAACGACCGGCGACGACGTGGTGGACTACGCTCTGCGGTTCCTCGGCACCCCATACGTCTGGGCGGGATCCACGCCATCGGGCTTCGACTGCTCCGGCTTCACGAGCTATGTCTACAAACACTTCGGCATCTATCTGCCCCACTCGAGCAGACTGCAGGCCGGCTACGGGAAGGCTGTCTCTCGCTCGAACCTCCAACCGGGCGATCTCGTCTTCTTCTTCAGCCCGATCCACCATGTGGGGATCTACATCGGGGGCGGCAAGATGGTGAACGCCGCCGGCACCGGGAAAGGCGTCCGCATCGACTACATCTGGACGTCGTACAATTGCGGGCGGCGCATCCTGTAATCGTCTTCACCTGCGGACTTTCGCCATGACGGCCATCGACGTCTACTACCATCCATTGTTCCTCGAGCACGAGACCGGAACGCATCCCGAGAACAAGCGCCGGCTCATCGCGGCCACGCAGGCGCTGCTGGACAGTGGTCTCGAGCTGGGGTGGGTGACGCCGGAACCGGCACCCATAACAGCCATCGCCCGGGTACACGATCCCGACTACATCGAGTCGGTGGAGAAGTTGGCAGCGCGAGGCGGCGGTCATCTCGACCTCGATACCACGGTATCTCCCAGATCGTACGAGGCCGCGCTGCTTGCGGCGGGCTCCGGTCTCATGGCGGTGGACAAGGCCCTGAGATCCGGCGAGAAAGCCTTCCTGCTGGTGCGCCCCCCCGGCCACCATGCCATGCCCAGGCAGGGGATGGGGTTCTGCCTCTTCAACAACATAGCGGTGGCGACTGCGTACGCCTTGGAGGAAAAGGGACTCGAGCGGGTGCTGATCGTCGACTGGGACGTGCATCACGGCAACGGCACTCAGGCGATGTTCTACGGGGAACCGCGTGTCCTCTTCTTCAGCACCCACGAGGCCGGTCACTATCCTGGTACGGGCAGAACGGTCGAGACCGGGGCGGACGTGGCCGAAGGGACCATCGTGAACGTGCCTCTGCTGGCGGGCGACGGAGACGGGGCGGTGCAGCAGGCCTTCGACACGCTCCTGGAGCCGCTGGCCCGCGCCTATCAACCGCAGCTGATCCTCGTCTCCGCGGGCTACGACCCTCAGAAGGGAGATCCCCTGGGCGACCTGCAATTCTCGCAGAGTGCGTTCCAGTGGATGGCGGCTCGTCTCGTCCAGATGGCGGAGCAGGCGGGGGCGGCTGGTCCGATCTGTTTTCTCGAGGGCGGCTACGTCCCCGATATGATGGCCGCCTCCATCGTGGCGACTGTCAGGGGGCTGGCGGGAGACATGCCCGAGTTCTCCCCGGCTGTCACCGCCGACGAGCGGGCAGACGTGCGCGAGGCCTTGGAAGAAATCAAGCCGTACTGGAAGGGCGCCTTCTAGGCCCTGCGGAGCAATCACACCTTAGGGACTTCAGCCCTTCTCAAGTCGCGGACCGATTTCTCCGACACATTAGGAGAAGGACGTACTGCGTCTCCGGCTTGGGTCGTCCGGAACGGCCCGGAGGGTCTCATGAAGAACATCGACGAGTTGCTGCTCCAGGTGAAGGACGCAGGTGCATCCGACCTCCATCTCAAGGTGGGCAGCCCTCCGATCATGCGAGTGGACGGCGAGTTGAAGGAACTCGAGGAGCCGGTGTGCTCTCCGGAGGACACCAAGGACTACGCTGCGTCCCTCATGAGCGAGAAGCAGATACGGCGCTTCAGCGAGACGAACGAGATCGACTTCGCCTACAGCGCTCCGAACAGCGGCCGCTACCGCGTCAACGTATACCGGCAGAGGGGCACCATCTCCATCGCCATGAGGCACGTGGTCACCCGGGTCCCGAACTTCAGCGAACTGAACCTGCCCGCGGTAGTACAGCAGTTGGCTCTCGAACCCCGAGGCATGGTACTCGTAACCGGCACCACGGGCTCGGGCAAGACGACCACGCTTGCCTCGATGATCGACCACATCAACCGCAATCTCCGCCGGCACATCGTCACCATCGAGGACCCCATCGAGATCCTGCATCGTGACAATCGTTGCATCCTCAACCAGCGGGAGATCGGGCTCGACACCGAGAACTACGCGACGGCGCTCAAGTACGTCCTCCGCCAGGACCCGGACATCATTCTCATCGGTGAGATGCGCGACCAGGAGACCGTACGCACGGCCCTGACGGCTGCCCAAACCGGCCATTTCGTGCTCAGCACCCTGCACACCATCGACGTGGCCGAGACCGTCAACCGGATCATCGATTTCTTCCCGCTCTACCAGCAGAAGCAGGTGCGCATCATGCTTGCGGGCTCGCTGCGGGGCATCATCTCCCAGCGCCTCCTCCTCCGGGCGGATGGCAAGGGCCGGGTTCCCGCGGTGGAAGTGATGGTCATGACCGGCCGCATCCGAGACATGATCCTCGACCCTGGGCAGACCCACAACATCAAGACGGCTATGCAGGAGGGCGATTTCTACGGCATGCAGACGTTCGACCAGAGCCTGCTTTCGCTGTTCGAGAAAGGCTTCGTCTCTCTCTCCGACGCTCAGCTTGTGGCGAGCAGTCCGCACGACTTCCGTCTGCTGGTGCAGTCACACGGGCATGAAATGCCCGTCGCCCTCTAGGAGTAGATTCTTCTAGGAGGAGAGCTTGCGCGGTGCCGGTCCGGCCCCGCGTTTCTCCCGAGCACTGGAGCCGCCCACCCCCGTCCGCTCTCGGATACCGGAGCGGGGCTTGCCCTTGTGGCCGAACCCCACCTGGGAGTTGATGAGTCCGGTTACAATCGTCACGAAGGTGGCGGCGAGCAGCACCCAGCCGATCCCGCCGGTGCTCACGTCGGCTCCGACCCAGACGAACAACTGTAGGACGAGCATGTTCGCCGCGATGTTGACCGCGGCGATCAAGGCTGCGCGTCCCGGCTTCGAGCGGGCCCTGTGGAGGGGCCTTATGAGGCTGTTGAGCAGCCCAAGGACGATGGCGGCGAGCACCGCCGGCCAGGTCTTCTCGAGATGAAAGCGTTCATGGAGCAGGGAATCCACGAGGTAGAGCGCCAAGAAGACGGCGATCCCGTTCGCGATCCAACGCAGCCAGAACTTCATGAAGGGTCTCCCGTGCCGTCTCTCTCCGCCTCGCGACCGAGGTAGCGGGAGGCCAGAGCGCCGGCGAGTTCTCGGATCCTGTCGCGCGCCGACTGGGGCCGCTCGAGCACGGCCTCACCGAGGAAGCGAAGGACATCGTATGCCATCCAACCCTCATCGGCATAGGGGATCCGGGCCTCCAATCTCCCATCGGCGAGGGTGACGAACTCGAGGCCCCGGTCTTCCAGATGCCGCTGCCAGCGTGGTTCGAAACGAACGGTGGCCCAACTCGCCACGTCCCCAGGCACGAAGGCCTGCCCGCTTCTGCCAGAGGTTAGGTCGACCTCCGGACGGGGGGCATAGGTGGAGCCGGAGAGCCGGGCGGAGCGGATTCGCTCCAGCTTGAAGGTCCTTTGGGCTTGGGCCGACAGACAGAAGCCTTCGAGGTACCAAGCCTCCTGGCCGCGGAAGAGCAGGTAGGGCTCCACCAACCGGGTGGTCACCTCCAAACGGCCCTTGGTGAGGTACTCCAGTTCGAGGATCTGCCGGTCTTGTATGCCCTGCCGGATTGCTTCCACCATCCCGTGGTCGGGAGGAAGAGCGTCGTCCATCACCACGCCGGTCTCCACCGGAGATTCTCCCACCAGCGCGGCGATCTTGTGCCTCACCGGGGCCAGCGACTCCAGCCCGGGGACGGCCAGGGTGTCGCCGAGAAGGTCGAGCGCCAGTAGCAGCGCGCGGGCCATGAGAGGGGAGAGGCGGGCAGGGCGGGCGAAGGTGTCCGCCATAGTATCCCGAGTCACCCGCACGCCCTCGTGCTCCGGCTCGGCCAGCAAGGCGTAGGTGCCGCCTCCGAAATTGACCAGGTTGACCAGAGAGAGATCCTCCTCGATCTCGGCGCGGCTGAGTCCCAAACCGTGGCTGATGTCGTTCCAGGGAATGAGTTCCGGGCGGGCGGGATCCACCAGGTAGTGCAGCAGGGCTACAGCCCGCGCCAGATGTTCCGCGCCTATCGGCTGCGCAGCCGGGGACGGTTTCCTTCCCGGGGTGGCCCGGCGGGACGGCGAGGAGACGTTTCCGGTGGAAGGAGATTCACCCTTTGAACCCGCTCCGGTGTGTGCCTGGGCGACGTCCTCAAGACCCGCCAGCAACCGACCGCGAAGCTCCGCAGGGGCGAGCAGCTCCCCACAGCCGCCCAACCCTGCGACCCAGGAGATGAGCACGTCCGGGTCGGCGTACGGCAGCTCGAACCTCGTGCACACCTCGTCCTCGCCGGCCAGGACCGTGACGTGCGGCGCCAGTCTCTCGACATACCACGCGAGGTCGTCGCCCACGCTTATGGTGGCTGTGCCGCGCACCGGGCCGAGAAGCCACGGCGGTCTGGCGCGGTATGACGCCGGATCGTAGTCGGGCGGCACATAGAAATCGCGCACCTTCTCCGTGAGAAAACGGACCGGGCCGGCGATCCGTGTCACCCGAAAGGTGCGGACGGCATCGCGCAGGTGGTCGCGGCCCACGACGTACCAGTGCCCCTCGATGAAGAAGAGACTGTAGGGATCGACCGTGCGGTCCATGAGCTCGATCTCGAGTTCCGAGGCGGGGTAGAGGAAGCGAACCGTCCGCCCCCGGGCGACTGCATCCTCGAGCTTGGCCAGCTGCTTCCCAGCCTTCTGAGCATCCTCGTCGGGAGCGAGGGCCACAGGCAGCAATCCGAACTGCTCTACCAACTCGTCCTGCCTTCCGTGGCAGATGGCTGTGAGAGCCAGACGCAACGGGCGCGCGTAGGCGAAACGGCCGTCCAGCGCCGCCAGCGCCATGGAGAGGGCTGTGAGCTCTTCCGGGGAGAAACCGGCCTCCGGTAGGCGGAAATCCTCCTCACGCAGAAGGTAGAGCTGCTGTTCTCCGGCGTCTGCTGCATCGGACCCGGTCAGCACCTTGATTTCGATCCCCACCTTGCCCAGATCGCGACGGTCGCCGTTGAATCGGCGGGTGAAGGTGTCGGCACTCATCCCCCAATATCCCTCAACCGAGTCCTGGATCTCCCTGGCTGTGAAGGGCCTCGGCTTGCTGAGGAGGAAAGAGAGGAGCGACAATTGCCGTATGAGTTTGTCTTCGTCCTTGCTCATGGGGAAAGACTAGCGCAGACCGTCCTTTCTCGTCGGCCCGGCCGCACGGAGTTGTCTTCCCATCCGCCCCCACCACTACAATGTGAGGACATGAATCCCTTTGTCGCGACAGGCCTCACGCTCGTCCTCGGTCCGGCGAACTCCGGGAAGCTCGGGCGTGTTCTGGGTTGGTGGCGGGAACGTATCGCCCTGCATCCGCTCATAGTGGTCCCCACTGGCCCCGACGCCCGTTCGCTTTCGGCCGAGATGGCCCGGAAAGCAGGGGCTCTGGTCGGGCAGTCGCCGGCCGTCACGTTCGACGGCTTGGTCCGTCTGCTGCTCGACCGGTCACCGCGGTATGCCGGAGATTTCGAACGGACCTTACTGGTGGGCCACTTGCTCCGCGAGGAGCCGCCGCAGGCCGAGGGGTTCTCTCCGGCTTTCCCCGGCATTGCGGGGGCGGCCGCCGCCCTGTTGGAGCAGCTCGGAGACAGCGGCCGCTCCCCGGAAGCCCTGCGGCGCCTGCTCGATGCCTGGGCCGCAGCCGAGCCCGGCTCGGCGGTCCTCGCCTCCGACGTCGGCCGGTTGCTGACCGGTTACTCGGCTCTCCGTAGTCGCTTGGGCCTGGCCGATCGGTCGGGGGCGGTAGTCGAGGCGATCGCCTCTGCCTCCGGCTGGCCCCGGCCGCTGGCGCTATACGGGTTCACCTCCTTCACCCTGGCCCAGCAGCGGCTCATCGCTGCCTTGGCCCAGGCCACGGAGGTCCTTCTGGCGTTCGACTATGAGCGCTCGCGAGACGGCAAGAACCTCACCACACCATCCGAGTTGGCCTTCTGGGAAGGGCTGGCTCGCTCGGTCGAGGAGCACGCGCCGGCCTTCAACTACGACTCCGAGGCCATCGCCTTTCTAGAGCGACATTTTATGGACGATGTGCCGCCGGATGAGGGAGTCCCCTCGGCCTGTGAGCCTGATGGGCGCGGGGTTCACTTCCTCCTCGCCTCCGGCCAGAGGAACGAGGCCGAACTCGCTGCTCAGGAGGTGGCCGGCCTCGTCCGACGGGGGGTGGCACCCGGCGAGATAGCTCTGCTCGTGCGCAGCACGAAGCGCTGGGGCAGGCTGCTTCAAGACGTCCTCGGGTCGTGCGACATCCCGTGCGAGATCGACCAGAGAGCGGTGCTCAGAGAGACCGGCCTGGGCCATGCCTTTCTCGCCGCTCTTGGTGCCATCTCCACCAATGATCCGGGCATCCTCTTCAGCTACCTGCGGAGCCCCTATAGTGCTATCGATCTCCAACGAGCAGCCGATATCGAACTGCGATATCTCCGGGGGACTGCCCGGGGAATGGAGGCCTTGGCGGCGTGTGTGGAGGCATCAGCTCCGCGACTGCTCGACCCGCTCTTCGAAAGCATCTCCCGGTCTGAGGGCGTCTGCCTGGTCGAACCGGTGGCTGCGCAGAGACTGGCCGGACGGATGCTCGAGAACTCTGCGAAGGAGCGGGCGCGAGCCTTGGATGATCCTCTTCGGGGGGCCGCTGCGAGGGCCGATATCGGCGCCGATGCGCGTGCGGCAAAAGCTCTGACCGGTTCGCTCAGCCAGTTGGCGGCCTTCCGGGCCGAGGGTCGGCTGCCTCAGGGAGTCCTTCTGGCCGACGTGCTACTCCCCGCGCTTGCCCGTCTGGCGGTATCCGGGCCTCCGACCGGGTCCGAGGGGGCGGTTCAGGTCCTCACCGCCCACCGGGCCCGTGCGCGTCGCTTCCGGGCTGTCTTCGTGCTCGGGTTGGTGGAAGGAGAGTTTCCCCGCGCGGGCGACCGCCCCAGATTGCTCACCGCTTCTCAGCGCGCTCGGCTCGAGACGACCGGCGGCCGTCTCTTCTCTCCTGAGGTCGACGAGGAGGAGCCTTTGTTCGCCCGGGCGATATCGCGTCCCTGGAGCTTCTTGTTCCTCAGCGCTCGAGATGCCGACGACGGTGGAGGATATGTCGGGCAGTCCTATTTCTGGTCGCACTGCAAGAGTCTGCTGCGGGTGGGCGGCGAGGCGGTCGTGCGCCGAACGCTCGGGGACCAAGTGTACGATGGCGCACAGGCGCCCTCGTTACGCCACTATCTTCGTGCTTGCGCGGCCGCCGGTCTCCATCCGCATTCCGAATGCGGCGGCCGTCGGTCCGAGCCGCCAGCCTGGAACCAGGGGGGCTTCGCCAGTCTCAGCTCTGCTCCCGTGCTTGCGGAGTTGTCCGCCACTCAGAGTTTCTCCCCGTCTTCTCTGGAGAGCTACCTCCGCTGTCCGTTCGCCTGGTTTGTGGAGAGGGTGGTCGGGGTCGAGGATCTGGAGGTTGTTGCGGACGACCGTCTGGCCGGAGATCTTCTGCACCTGACCCTTCGTGACACCTATCGGGAACTCAAAGTGAGAGAAACGCTGCCGCTGCGCGTCGAAGATCTGGCAACGGCCAACGAGATCGCCGCGGTCTCCATCGAGAAGACGATGAGCGGCGACCGTTGCCCCGGTTCTATCTCGGAGCGAAAGGTCATCGGATGGCGGGTGAGACGATGGGCCGCCGAGATCTTCGCCATGGACGTCGCGGCGAACGGTTCTCTCTTCCCGCTGGAAGCAGAGGTGAGCGTGGGAGGGACGGGCGGTGTCGACGTCGGTGGCCTTACGCTCAAGGGGAGAATCGATCGCATCGACCACTCTTCGAGGGGAGATCTCTTCATCGTCGACTACAAGAGCGGCAAGGTCCCGACGAAGAACGAGATGGGCACGGAAAAGGCCTTGCAGGTACCCCTATACATGATGGTTCTGCAGCGCGAGCGCCCCGACGCACACGTCATAGGCGGCGCCTACGTTTCCTCGAAGGAACGCAGACGCACCGGCGTAGTGGCCGCTGGCAACGAGGATCTTCTCGGGCCGGCGTGCGGCGGATGCAGTGTCACCGAGGAGGAGGACCTCGCGCGACTGCTCGCCCGGAGTCTCGAACTTGGAAAGAAGGCCGCTGAAGGCATGCGGGCGGGGCATATAGCTCCTCCAGTAGGGAGAACGTGCCCTTCTTGGTGCGGGCTGGGAGCGGTGTGCCGCGCTCGGAGGGGGTCCAAGAGATGGTGAGCTATCGGCACGAGGTTTCTCTCTCGGAGGATCAGCGCGCGGTCCTGATCGACACGTCCTCCCGGGCGCTCGTCTCGGCTGGGGCGGGCAGCGGCAAGACCCGTCTCCTGGTTGCCTACTTCGTTCACGCTTTGCTCGACCTCGACATCCCCATGGAAGACCTTGCAGCGGTGACCTTCACGCGAAAGGCTGGGTCCGAACTGGCGGACCGCATCAGGAAGGAACTGGTCTCCTGTGCGCGGCCTGACCTGGCTCGTGAGGTGGACAACGCGGCCATAGGCACCATGCATGGACTGTGTAGGCGCCTGCTAGCCGGCGAGGCGCTCGGGGCGGGAGTGGACCCTTCGTTCGGTATCCTCGAGGAAGACACGGGGCGTCTCGTGAGAGAGAGGGTGTCGAAAGACGCTTGGAGCAGGGTGATCGAAGAGGCGACCGAGGAGGAACTGCGCCTGCTCGCCCCTCGGCACGATGGCCTGCGCACGTCGATGCTTTCCCTATACGAGCGCCTCCGCGGGATGGGTCGCCTGGTCCCTCAGGTGGAGATCGTTTCGGGGCCAGCGGACACAGGAGCCCGCGGAGCACTGGCGGCAGCGTGCGATGAGGCCTTGCGGCAGGGGCGTTCCGCCCCCAAGATGGGGCCCGATCTGCACAAGAGCTTGGAGAGGATCTTGGCCTGCCGGTCCTGGCTCGACGACGCTGCTGCCGATCCGCACGGAGAGGTCACGGTCGCCGACACCGAGGACTTCTTTCCGTCTCTGCGCACGACCAGCGCCAGGCCCTACCTGGAACCGATGCGCGACGCCCTCATCCGCTACCGGCAGGCGCTCGCCGAGCGCGAACTCGCTCGGCTCGTCGCTGTCACCAACAAGCTCCTCGGCGTCTTTCATGAGCGGTACGAGGCGTACAAGCAGTCGCGCGGAGTCGTAGACTTCGCCGACCTGGAGCTGCGGACGAAGCTTCTTCTCTCAGGTCGTTCAGGCGCGGCGACCGCGGGCGGACCACCCGGTTACCCCGATCCGGCCACTCGGGTCCCGTCGGGCCGGCATGGAGCGGTCGTAGCCACGCCATCACGCTCCAACGGCTTGGCCGCGCGCGGCCTGGTCTTCGCATCCCACATCTTGGTAGACGAGTTTCAGGACACAAACGAGCTTCAGTGTGCCATCCTCGACGGCCTGGGCTCCGATCACATGCTTATGGTCGGCGACGCGCGGCAGAGCATCTACGGCTTTCGCGGCGCGAACGTAGAGGTGTTCCTGGCGCGGGAGCAGTCTCCCGATATCGGCCAGCACCGTCTCGACACCAACTACCGCAGCCGGCCCGAGCTGTTGGCCTTCATCAATCACCTCTTCTCCCGGCCCACGTTCTTCGACACGAGGCACCAGCCGTTGCTGGCCGGGCGTGATGCCGGCCCGTCCGCTGAAGGCTGTACGGACGAACCGCAGAGCAACGGTTTGGCCGGCCCCACCGAGATACTGGTCGCGGAGAGAACGTCACTCGACGGAGAAGAGGATGAACTGGCCAAGCAGGAGGCGGAAGCCTACGTGGTCGCCGACCGGGTGAGAAGGTTGGTCGACGCGGAGGGCTGGCGCCAGACCGATATCGCCGTCCTTCTGCCCCAACTCACGGAGGTGAACCGGTACCAGGAAGCGCTACTCTCCCGGGGCCTCGATGTCTATGTGGTTCGCGGCAAGGGCTATTACTCACAAGATGAGGTGGAGGACGTATCCGCGCTGCTGCGGCTCCTCCTGAATCCCCACGACGACCTCGCGCTTCTCACGGTGCTGCGTTCTCCTCTGGTCGGAGTATCTGACGACTGCCTGTATCTACTGGGAAGCGCCGTGCGAACCCTGCGCGCCTCCTCCCTCTGGGAGGCCGTCCGGAAGGGATTGGCTGCCGGCGAGGTGGACGAGGAGGACACGCTGCGTCTCACCACCCTCGTCAGCCGTCTGAA
>CAZWAR010000003.1:0-66730 GCA_964631965.1 uncultured Gaiellales bacterium | reverse complement strand
CGGTACTCGCCGTCGAGGCCCCCACCGTGACCGGCCTCAGCCTCGATTCCGGCCCGAGCGCCGGAGGCGTTCCCCTCGTCATCACCGGCACCGGCTTCACCGGCCTCTCGGGCTCCTCGGCGGTGTCCTTCGGAGGGATGGACGCGGCCAGCTACACCGTGGACTCCGACACCCGGATCACCGCGGTCACTCCGGCTCACGCGACCGGGAAGGTGGATGTGGTGGTGACGGCGGCCGGAGGCGCGAGCCCGAACACCGCCGCCGACGACTACACCTTCATGATGCGCTACGACCAGACCGACGCCCGCCTCTTCTACGCCGGTGGCTGGGCCCCCTTCGCCAAGACCCTGGCCTGGCAGGACAGCTACAGCCGCTCCTCGAGCGCCGACGCCTCCGTCACCGTCAGCTTCACCGGCACCCGGCTCGACTGGATCGCCATGAGAGGCACCACCACCGGCATCGCCGAGGTGTATCTGGACGACGCCTTCGCCGCCACCGTCGACCTCCGCAACAGCGTGGCCGTCTACCAGCAGAGGGTGTGGTCGACCGGGGACCTCGACGGCGGTCTCCACACGGTCAAAATCGTGCGCAGCGACACGAGCGCATATGGGGAGTTCGTCACCATCGACGCCGTGGACGTGCTGGGCTCGCTCTCGGTGGCCGACATCCCTGCCCCCACCGTGACCGGCCTCAGCCTCGATTCCGGCCCCAGCGCCGGAGGCGTTCCCCTCGTCATCACCGGCACCGGCTTCACCGGCCTCTCGGGCTCCTCGGCGGTGTCCTTCGGAGGGATGGACGCGGCCAGCTACACCGTGGACTCCGACACCCGGATCACCGCGGTCACTCCGGCTCACGCGACCGGGAAGGTGGATGTGGTGGTGACGGCGGCCGGAGGCGCGAGCCCGAACACCGCCGCCGACGACTACACCTTCATGATGCGCTACGACCAGACCGACGCCCGCCTCTTCTACGCCGGTGGCTGGGCCCCCTTCGCCAAGACCCTGGCCTGGCAGGACAGCTACAGCCGCTCCTCGAGCGCCGACGCCTCCGTCACCGTCAGCTTCACCGGCACCCGGCTCGACTGGATCGCCATGAGAGGCACCACCACCGGCATCGCCGAGGTGTATCTGGACGACGCCTTCGCCGCCACCGTCGACCTCCGCAACAGCGTGGCCGTCTACCAGCAGAGGGTGTGGTCGACCGGGGACCTCGACGGCGGTCTCCACACGGTCAAAATCGTGCGCAGCGACACGAGCGCATATGGGGAGTTCGTCACCATCGACGCCGTGGACGTGCTGGGCTCGCTCAGCGGGATGGGTCGGGTAGACCAGACAGACGGGCGTATAGCGTTCGGAGGCGGCACCTGGGCCGAGTTCTTCACGAGCAACGCGTCCGGTGGTAGCTATGCCCGCACCAGCAGCCCGACGGGTGCTGCGGTTGTCGACTTCAATGGGACCTATCTCGCTTGGATCGCCACCAGAGGAACCACCCTCGCAAGAGCGTTCGTGTCGGTGGACGGGGGTCCGGCCGTGAACGTAGACCTTGCGGCCGACGTGGTGGCCTATCAGCAGAAGGTCTGGGAGACCGGGGACCTCTCGCCGGGAGATCACGAGGTCAAGATCTGGTACGACACCTCCAATCCGGTCGGCAAGTACATCAGCGTCGATGCCTTCGATGTGGAGGGTGATGTGCTGCAGGCCTATTTCACCGCGCGCTACGAACAGGACGATCCGCGGCTGCTGAACGCGGGCACCTGGCACGTGGCCTCATCGCCGTCCGCCTCGGGGGGGAACTACAAACTGGGAGGCGGCGGCAGCGGTATCACCGTCGACTTCGTCGGGACCCGTCTCGATTGGATCGCGACTCTCGGTCCGGAGATGGGCTCGGCGGAGGTATCGGTGGACGGCAGCGCTCCCGTACTGGTGGACCTGTACAGTCCCAGTACGGTCTATCAGGAGGCGGCGTGGAGCACCGGCCTTCTGAGGAGCGGCGAGCACGTGGTGGAGATCACGTGGGACGAGGGGAACGACGAGGGAGCGTTCATCAGCGTTGATGCTTTCGACATACGGGGGACGCTTCCTTGGGAACTGACGTTGACCGCAGGGCAACGGTTGTGGGTCGAACAGAGGCTGAGCGACCTGTCATACCGGCCCGGCACCGTCGACGGCGTCTTCGACGGCAAGACGACGGGAGCCATCATCGCCTTCGAGAAGTGGCAGGGTCTCACCCGTGACGGCAAGGTCTCGGCTGCCGTCCTCAACGCGCTGACGGTGGCCAGCCGGCCCCGCCCAAGCAGGATCGGAGCAACCAACCCATGGATCGAAGTGAACAAGACCAAGCAGGTGCTGCTCTACTGCAAGGACGGGGCAGTCGTTTGGACCATCCCCGTGTCAACAGGAAGTGCGAGCGTGGGCATCGTCACCCCGTCGCGCACGTACACGGTGACCCGCAAGACAATGGAGACCAGCCCGCGGTACCACCCGCTGTACATCAGCACGACGCTGCTGGCTATCCACGGCTATCCGAGCGTGCCCACCTATCCGGCCAGTCACGGCTGCGTGCGGACCCTCTACTGGGATCAGGACGCCATATATCCGCTGGTGGCGGTGGGGACGTACGTGTATATCTACTAGCCTCTCCTGCCAGGCGGGAGGATGCGTGTGGAAGACCGGGGCGGGCCGGCGATTTCTCAGGCCCGCCCCGTCGTGCGCCGTTGCCCCTTCCAGCCCCGGGACGATTCGGTTTTTCCTCCCTGTGGTACCCTACGTCACCGTAACGGAGTGAAGTAAGCTTCGGAAGATGGGCCCGGCTGTCCCGGAGCCCATCAGCATTGAAACCTGCGTCTCGGCCCGGACCGCAATGTCCCCGCTGGGAGCAAGGAGCCCAAGGAGGCCATGCCGTATGTTGAGCAAGGAGCGCAAGACCGAGATCATCGACCGTTTCAAGAAGCACGAGGGTGACACGGGCTCGCCTGAGGTGCAGATAGGTATCCTCACCGAGCAGATCAACGTACTCACCGAACACCTGAAGATCCATTCGAAAGACCACCATTCGCGCCGCGGCCTGTTGAAGATGGTCGGACGCCGTCGTCGCCTGCTCGACTACCTCCAGCGCGAGGACGTCGAGCGGTATCGCACTATGATCAGGGAACTCGGTCTTCGGAGGTAGGTGGGTATGCCGGGGCCCGGTTCGTCCGAGCTCCCGTGGGAAGGAAGCGGCAGAGAAGAGAGAATCGGCAGGAAGGGGGCCAAGGAGGCCCTCAGACGGGAGAAACGAAGTGGCAAGTGGAGTGAGTCGGACTGAGGTAGCTGTAGGCGATAGGATCATCAGCTTCGAGACCGGGAGGTTGGCGAAGCAGGCCAGCGGATCGGTGCTCGTCCGTTCGGGCGATACGATGGTGCTGGTGACGGCAGTGGTAGCCGCCAACGAGCGGAATGTGGATTTCTTCCCGCTGACGGTCGACGTGGAGGCGGGGATGTATGCGGCGGGGAAGATCCCCGGCGGTTTCATCAAGAAGGAAGGGCGGCCGAGCGACCAGGCCATCCTCAACGCCAGGTTGATCGATCGGCCCATCCGGCCGCTGTGGCCGAAGGGCTTCAACCGCGAGACTCATATCGTGGCGACGGTCCTCTCCGTGGACCGGAAAAACCCCTACGACGTCTTGGCGGTGACCGGGGCCTCCGCGGCTCTGGCCCTGTCTGAGGCGCCGTTCCTCGGCCCTGTCGGTGCGGTGCGCGTCGCCAAGGTAGAAGGGAGTTGGATCGTCAACCCCACCTACGAGGAGATCGATCTGAGCCCCATCAATCTGGTGGTGGCCGGCACCAAGGACGCCATCGGCATGGTGGAGGCAGGCTGCGAGGAGGTCGACGAGGCAGATCTCGTGGAAGCTCTCGAGGTTGCACACGAGGCCATCAAGAAGATCTGCGACGTGGTCTCGACCTGGCAGACCGAGGCGGGCGAGCCGAAGATGGAGTTCGTGGAGAAGCTCCCCGACCGCGCCTTGATGGACAAGATTAAGGAACGCTATGGGGAGCGACTCACCGAGGCGTTCAACGTCTTCGACAAGCACGGCCGAGCCGATGCTCTGGCCGTTCTCAAGCAGGAAGTCGTCGGCAACTGGCTGCCGGAGGATGCGACGGAGGAACAGATCGCCGAGGCGGTGGGGGTCTCCAAGGCGTTCGACGCAGTCGAGAAGGAACACGTGCGCCGGACCATCGCTGTGGAGAAGAAGCGTCCCGATGCTCGGGGAGTCGACGAGATCAGGCCCATCACCTGTGAAGTGAGCGTGGCTCCGCGCACGCACGGTTCGGGTCTCTTCACCCGGGGCCAGACCCAGGTCATGACCCTGCTCACCCTGGGGGCGGCTCGCGACGAGCAGCGTGTCGACGGCTTGGACATCGAAGAGTCCAAGCGATTCATGCATCACTACAAGTTCCCGCCTTTCAGCGTGGGCGAGACCGGCTTCATGCGCGGCCCCGGCCGCCGGGAGATCGGTCACGGTGCCCTCGCCGAGCGGTCCCTCGTCCCTGTGGTACCTGACGAGGAGAAGTTCCCGTACACGATCCGCCTGGTCTCGGAGACCCTGGAATCCAACGGTTCCAGTTCCATGGCAAGCGTGTGCGCTTCAACCCTCGCGCTCATGGACGCCGGCGTGCCCATCGCGCGTCCGGTGGCCGGTATCGCCATGGGGCTCATCAAAGAGGGCGATGACTACGTGGTGCTCACCGACATCGCCGGGGTGGAGGACCACCTCGGTGACATGGACTTCAAGGTGGCCGGTACCGATCGGGGCGTAACCGCTCTGCAGATGGACATCAAGATCACCGGCGTCACCTTCGAGATCATGCGCGACGCGCTTGCCCGCGCCCGGAAGGCCCGGCTCTTCATCCTCGAGCGTATCGCCGACTCCATCAGCGGGCCCCGCTCCGAGCTGTCCGAGTTCGCGCCACGCATCGCCACCATCCGCATCGACCCCGAGAAGATCGGAGCGGTAATCGGCAAGGGCGGCGAGACCATCAGGGGCATGGAGGCCGAATTCGAGTGCACCATCGATGTGGCTGAAGACGGCCTCATCAAGGTCTTCGCGACCGACGGCAAGCTTGGCGATCAGTGCATCGAGCGGATCAACCTGCTCACCCGGGAGACCCAGGCCGGCGACATCGTCGAGGGACGGGTGGCGTCCACCACCTCCTTCGGTGCGTTCGTAACGCTCAAACCGGGGACCGACGGACTCGTCCACATCTCTCGTTTGGCCGATCGCCGGGTGGCGACGGTGGAGGAAGTGGTGAACAGAGGTGACCTTGTACGGGTGGAGGTCCTCGACGTGCAGCAGCAGCCGGGAGGCAAGGAGAAGATCAGTCTCAGACTATTGGAGAACTTGTCCAAAGGACCCGATTCGAAATGAAGCTTCATCGCAGGCGATGCGCTGAGCGACCGGTGTTTCGTCGTGAATCGAGTCTCCGGAAGGAAGGTTAGTGACTGCCGACGACTACCGGCTAGAAAGTCTCCCTAACGGCCAGCGGCTGATCACCGAGAAGCTCGACCATCTCAGGTCGGTGTGTTTGGGCTTCTGGATCCCCGCAGGCTCACGGGATGAGACCGGCCCGCTCGAAGGCGCCACCCATTTTCTCGAACATCTCCTCTTCAAGGGGTCGTCGAAGTATACGGCGGAAGAGACCGCGCAGGTCTTCGACACCCTTGGAGGGGAGCTGAACGCGAGCACATCCCGGGAGTACGTGGTCGTGTACGGCCGCTTCCTGGACGATCAGCTTCCCGTGGCCATGGATGTCATGGCCGACATGCTGATGACTCCCACATTCGCCGACCTAGACCGGGAGCGGGAGGTCGTCCTCGAGGAGATCGCCATGGTGGACGACTCCCCTCAGGACCTCATCCACGACGTCCTGGCCGAGGTCGTGCTCGATGGCCATCCGCTGGCTCACCCCATACTGGGCACGCGCAAGAGCATCGCCGAAGCATCCGAGGCGGACATCCGGGGTTATCACGGCCGGCGTTTCCAGTTCAGCGACATGGTGGTGGCGGCGGCCGGGAGGGTCTCTCATGACGAGATCCGGGGGTTGTTGCTGGAACGGCAGATGGACTCGAACGGCGCGGAGCCGCAACGGGCCTTGGCGAACCCGCTCGCGAGGCCCGAGCGGCGGTTTGAGGAGAAGGACACCGAGCAGATGCATGTCTGTCTCGGCGGTGTGGGCCTGGCCCGGGACGACGACCGGCGCTATCAACTCTCGGTGCTCGACAGTCTTTTCGGGGGCTCGCTCAGCTCCCGGTTGTTCCAGGAAGTCCGGGAGAAGCGTGGGCTTGTCTACAGCGTCTATTCTTTCTCCAGCCTCTATCAGGAGACCGGTCTGACCGGTCTCTACTTCGGCTGCCGCCCCGAACGCCTGGAGGCGGTCATGGACACCGTCTCCCGGGAGTTGGTTCGGCTCGTCACCGAGCCGGTACCCACAGAAGAGCTGCAGAGAGCCAAGGAGCATCTGAAAGGACGGCTTATCCTGGGCCTGGAGAGCACCTCCAGCAGGATGACTCGGCTGGGCAAAGGTGTGCTCACCGACACCGAGATACTCTCGCTCGACGAGCTGGCTGCACGCATCGACGCCGTGACCCCTGAGCAGGTACTCGAGCTGGCATCTGAGCTTTACCGGCCCGGGAGGCTGTCCGTGGTGGGTATAGGAGCTCACCGGGCGGAGTTCGAAGGGGTGGTGCCCGCTGACTGTCTGGCCGGGCTGATGTGAGCTAGGAGCCGGAAGGGATGGACGCCGACAACAGGATCAGGGTCGCGGTCTGCGGCGCATTGGGGCGCATGGGCACCACGACGATCAACGCAGTGAGGGCTGACGAAGCCCTGGAGCTGACAGCGGCGGTGGACACCGGTTTCGGGGAGGGCGGAGGACCGTTGCTGGGCATGGGCGGGGACTTCGCCCGTTTGGAGAGCGCTCTGGACATCGTCGACGTCGATGTCGTGGTCGATTTCACCATCCCGGATTCAGTGAAGGCGAACGTACTGACGAGCCTCGAACGTCACGTGCCGGTCGTGGTGGGGACCACCGGGCTGAGCCCCGCCGACCTGGCCGAGATCGGAGCAGCTGCCGAGCACCAT
Source organism: uncultured Gaiellales bacterium (assembly GCA_964631965.1). GTDB lineage: Bacteria > Actinomycetota > Thermoleophilia > RBG-16-64-13 > RBG-16-64-13 > CAIQPS01. The sequence continues at coordinate 59,613 of CAZWAR010000003.1, read as the reverse complement.
GTGACCCCCGTGCTCGTCGCCCCGAACTTTGCCATGGGCGCCGTGCTCATGATGGAGTTCGCCAAACAGGCGGCCAAGTACTTCGGGTCCTGCGAGATCGTGGAGCTCCACCACGACAAGAAGGTGGACGCCCCTTCGGGGACGTCGAGGCTCACGCGTCTGCGCGTGGAAGAAGCCTGGGCCGATCGAGGGCTCGACAAGGAAGTCATCATCCACAGCATCCGCCTCCCGGGCCTTGTGGCCCACCAGGAAGTATTGTTCGGTGGTCCAGGGGAGACCCTCTGCATCCGGCACGACTCCATCACCCGGGACACGTTCATGCCAGGCGTGCTGCTGGCAGTCAAACGGGTCCGCTCGCTGCAAGGACTCGTGGTCGGTTTGGAGAACATTCTTTAGGTAGGACTGCCGCTACGCCGTGCGCTGGTCGCAGCTTGGCGGCGGTGGTTGTCGGCCTGTTCATCGCGCCTTGGAGGCGTCGACCCGGAATCGTGACAGACAAAGCTCTCAAAGTGATACCCCTCGGCGGGCTGGGAGCCATCGGCAAGAACATGATGGCTCTGGAGTACGGCGACGCACTGCTCGTGCTCGACGCCGGCCTCATGTTCCCCGATGACGAGATGCTCGGCATCGATCTGGTGCTACCTGATTTCTCGTACGTGGTCGAGAACCGCGAGCGTCTGCTGGGTATCATCCTCACCCACGGGCACGAGGATCATGTCGGGGCTCTGCCCTATCTGTTGAAACAAGTGGACGCGCCGGTATACGGGACTCGGCTCACGCTCGGCTTGGTGAATGCCAAGCTGGGAGAGCACGGTCTGCAGGGGAAGGTGTCGCTGAACGAGATAACCACAGCGAAGCAACTGAGCCTCGGTCCGTTCTCCCTGGAGTTTCTGGAAGTGAGCCACAGCATCCCCGACGGCGTGGGGGTGGGAATCCACACCCCGGTCGGCACGGTGGTGCACACGGGCGACTTCAAGCTCGACCAGACACCTATCGACCACCGGCCGACGGCCATGCAGCGGTTCGCCGAACTGGGGAGCAAGGGAGTATTGCTGCTCATGTCGGACAGCACCAACGCCGACAAGACGGGCTTCACAATGCCGGAGCGCAGCGTGGGCGGCGCTTTGGAGGGCATTTTCGCCCTGGCTCCGGGGCGGGTGATCGTGGCGTCCTTCGCCAGCCACATCCATCGTATCCAGCAGGTCATGAACACCTGCGAGAAGTATGGACGCTCTTTGGCCGTCATCGGCCGGAGCATGGTCAAGAACGTGAACATCGCCCAGAACCTGGGCTACCTCGATGTACCACAGGGCTTACTCATCAAGCCACACGACATCGGCCTCCTCCCGCCCGATCGGGTGGCCATTCTTTCCACCGGCAGCCAGGGCGAACCGTTGTCCGCTCTGGCCCGTATCGCCTCGCATGACCATCCCCTGGTCCAGATCGTGAAAGACGACACGGTGGTACTGTCGGCCCGCGCTGTGCCCGGTAACGAGACCAGCGTGTACCGCACCATAGACCGGTTGTTCGCTGCGGGCGCGCGCGTGATATACGAGTCGCATGCAGGGGTTCATGTGTCCGGCCACGCCGCGGCCGAAGAGTTGAAAGTGATGCTCAATCTTGTGCGGCCGACATACTTCATGCCGATCCACGGAGAGCATCGCCATCTCCACTTCCATGCAGAGCTGGCCAAAGCCACTGGTGTGGCGGCCGACCACGTGTTCCTGCTTGAGAACGGCGATGTACTCGAGCTGAGCGACGCGGGCGTTGGGATCGTGGACCGGGTCCAGGCCGGCATGACGCTGGTCGACGGATTCGCCATGGGGGACCTTCGCGACCTGGTCCTGCGGGACCGCCAGCATCTCGCAAACGACGGCCTGGTGATCATCGTGGTGGTCCGCAGCTCCCAAGACGGGGAGATCGTGGGCGACGTGGAGATCGTCTTCCGCGGGTTCGCTCATGCCGGGGATCTCGACGAACTCACGGAGAAGGCCAAGCAACGGGTCCTCGAAGCGCTGGGAGGCGAAGAGATGGTCCAAGCGTCCGATATCGCGGTGGTCAAAACCAGGGTGCACGACGTGCTCCAGAAGTTTCTGCACAAGGAAGCGGGGCGCCGGCCCATGGTGCTCCCCATAGTGGTCGAGGTATAAGATGCCCGGCCGGAGCAGCAGCCAACAGGCGGCGCGGACTGCCGTTAAGCCCCGTTCTTCGGCCTCGGCTCCCCGCGCGGCGCATGGCACTCGGGCGGGCACCGAGCCGACGAGAGCGGTCTCCGCGTCCGGCCGAAGCAGGAAGAATCCCGTGCCGAAAGGTGGGCAGAGCCGGTCGCCCAAGCCGGGACGGCAGCGCGAAATGGCCGCGCTCGTGCTGTTCGGCGTGGCCGTCTTCCTTTTCGTGGTGCTTCTCGCGGGAGGGACTGGAGGCGTGCTGGGCCGCGGTGTGGCGGCTGGACTGACGTTCGCCTTCGGCCACCTGGCCTTGGTGGTGCCGATCGTGCTCCTCGGGCTCTCGGTGACCACGGTGCTCGAGACCGGGCTGCGGCACTCCTATTGGTTCGCCGGTGCCCTGGTCTTCCTGTTCGGCCTGTTCGTTCTGGTGGCGGCCGGGGCTCCACCCTTCGGAGGTCACGGGGTCGACTACTTCTCCCGGGCGGAGTTCGAAGGGCGCGCCGGCGGCTTGGGGGAGGCCTTCTATGCGCTGCTACGTAGGTTGTCTGGAACTGTCGGAGTGGGTATCGTCGGCTGGGTCGCGGTGCTCGCCGGCTTCAGTCTGGCCACGGGGGTGACCGCGGCCCGTATCGGTCGAGGGACGAAGCGAGCCGCCGGAATGGTCAAGGAGGGAGCGGGACGCGGGATGACCCTGGTCCGAGACCCGGCCGGGCGTTTGGACGGCGCAGACTCAGGGATGTTCGCCGGAGGGACGGGCGTCGGGTGGCAGACGGCCTCTGGAGGCTCGGTCCGAGCGGTGGGGGTGCCCAGGCTCGGTCCTGTGGACCTGGTCGGGGACGACGCAGACACCCTGCCTTCGGGACGGTCCCCGGAAACCAGTCCTTTTGGGGACGAGTTCGACGACTGGTCCGACGGCAAGGCGGGCGAGCGCAGCCCGCTTGCACCCGCACGCGGGGCCCCGCAGGGCCCGGCAGTACTCGACGGAGCTCAGGTGTTCGCGGATCTCTATGGTGTACCCCCGACGCCGGGCGAGGACCCCGGGGCCACGACAGCTGTGACCGGGTCGGGCTCGGCCCGGACGGCCTCGGGCGCTGTCCGAGGAGAGGGGGGCTCGGCCACAGGCAACGCAGGCTTGTCCTCGACGGGGGCGGCCGAAGGGTCCGGCTCGGTGTCTACCGGCATCGATGGCCGGAACCGGGGGCAGGGAGGGCCTGGTTCGGCTGAACCGGCGGGGGCTCAGCGGTCCGACCCCACGGAGGAGACGCTCGACGGACGGCAGGAGACGCTGCCGGGGCTCGCCCGGACCCCGCGGCAGAGCGAACTGCCGGTCGAGACGCCCAACTACCTCCTGCCGGAGGCGGAACTGCTCAAGAAGAGCGCCCCTATGTCAGCCGGGCGCACCACAGAGCGCGACACGGCTGCCGTCGTGCTGCAGGCCCTCGCGCAGTTCGGGGTGGAGGCCCGTGTGGTCGGCATGGTCGTGGGGCCGCGGGTGACGCGCTACGAGTTGCAGTTGGCGCCGGGGACGAAGGTGTCCAAGGTGTCCTCGCTCAAGGATGACCTCGCATACGCACTGGCAACCACCGAGATCCGCATCCTTGCCCCGATCCCCGGCAAGTCGGCGGTGGGCGTGGAGGTGCCGAACCAGCGTCCCGACTTCGTCACCCTGGGGGATATCTACCGCGAGTTCCCGAAGGGCGCCGGCCCGCTCCACGTGTGGCTGGGCAAGGACATCTCCGGCAAGCCGGTGTACTCCGACCTGGCCAAATTGCCCCACTTGCTTATCGCCGGTACCACCGGCTCCGGCAAGAGCGGCTGCGTCAACTGCATCGTCTCGTCCATCTTGCTGCGCAGCACGCCCGAGCAGGTGCGAATGATCATGGTCGATCCGAAAAAGGTCGAACTGTCCCACTACGACCGTATCCCGCATCTGCTCGTGCCCGTCGTGACGAACATGAAGGATGCGGCCGGAGTACTGCACAACGTCTGCAAGGAGATGGAGGACCGCTACGAGTTGATGGAACTCGAGCATTGCCGCAGCCTGGGCGACATGAACAAGGCGAGGGCGCGCCGCGGAGAGCGCGCGGTCCCCTACATCGTGGTCGTCATCGACGAACTGGCCGATCTGATGATGGTCTCCCCGCAGGAGGTGGAGGAATACGTCATCCGCCTGGCTCAGAAATCGCGAGCGGTGGGCATCCACCTGGTGGTCGCTACCCAGAGGCCGTCGGCGGATGTCATCACCGGCATGATCAAGGCCAACATCCCCTCGCGTATCGCCTTCGCGGTCTCCAGCCAGATCGACTCGCGGGTGATCCTCGATGTCAACGGGGCCGAGACCCTTCTGGGCCGTGGCGACATGCTGTTCAAGCCCCTTGGATCCAGCCATATGGAACGAGTGCAGGGCGCGTTCATCACCGAGGAGGAGATAGCCCTCTTGGTGGGCCACTGGCGGCGGCAGGCGGAGCCGGAGTTCCGTGAGGAGCTGCTACGCAGACCGCCCGACCCGAAGGAGCTCAAGAGGGTGGAGGAGGAGCAGTTCGACCCCGACGCGGACGATCTGCTGGCCGAAGCCGCGCGATTGGTGATCGAGACCGGCAGCGCCTCGGTGTCGATGCTGCAGCGTCGGCTGCGTGTCGGCTACACGCGTGCGGGCCGGCTCATCGACATGCTGGAACGGCGGGGCGTCGTCGGACCGTGGGAGGGCAGCAAGCCCCGGCAGATTCTCGTGGAGACGGACGAAGTCGAGCAGGTGTTGGCCGAGCTTCGTCTCGAGAGCGGAGTGGGGGATCGAGGAGACGAGCTCGAAAGTGACTGAGAACCTGCAGGTGCCTTCCATCACCGCGGCGGAGGCGATGGAAGGTGGGTTCCAGGTCGTCGATGTCCGCTCGCCCGCGGAATTCGCAGAAGGGCACATGCCCGGGTCCCTGAACCATCCGTTGCTCGACGACCCGGCGCGCGCAGCAGTCGGGGTCTCCTACAAGAACGAGGGAGCCGCGAAAGCGAGACTGGTTGCAATGGAGCTCGTCAGTCCGGGGCTGCCCGTGTACCTTGGTTCGCTCGTGGCCTTGGCTCGTTCACTACCGAAGGGCCGCAGGCTCGCGGTGATGTGCTGGCGTGGAGGCGAACGCAGCCGCAACGTCGTTCTTCTGTTGGCGCTGGTCGGCGTCCATGCCGTGATCGTAAGGGGCGGCTACCGTGCGTATCGCAAGGAAGTCCTCGAAGGAATGGCTCACTGGCGCCCGCCGGTACCGGTCTTCACGCTCTACGGTCACACCGGAGCGGGGAAAAGCGCCCTCATCCGTGAGCTGGTGCGCATTTCTCCGCGACTCGATACGCCCCGGCCGTGGGTAGTGGATCTCGAGGGTCTGGCCCTGCACCGTGGATCCCTGCTGGGGGGATTGAACCAACCGGGAGAGCGGAGGCAGAAGGACTTCGACGCGCTTCTCTGGGACGAGTTACGAGGCGCCCGCGGAGACTACCTGATTCTGGAGTGCGAAGGCGGCAAGATCGGCAGGCTGTTCGTGCCGGGCACCGTGGCGGATGCGATCCGGTCGGGCACGCCGGTGCTGGTGAGGGCCCCGGCAGAGGCCAGGGCGGCACGGATCATCCAGGAGTATTCTCCTGATAGCTGGGCCGAGGGCGACCATGACCGTTTCCGCCGGAGCCTCGAGCTCATCGGCGCCCGGCTTCCCAAGGAGGAAGTGCTGTCCTTGGAAAGGGCTTTTGCGGATGGTAGATTTAGAGACGTCGTGGAGGCTCTTTTGGCCAGCTACTACGATCCGCTCTACGAACGGTCGTGCGTAGAGGGCAGGCGATTCGTTCTCGAGTTCGAGACGACATCCGACCCTGAAAGTGATGCGTGCCGGTTCGCGGCAGACATGGCGCGCTTGATCGGAGAGGCATAACCGGACCCAAGTGCCAGACATTGGCAACACCCTTCGTGAGGCGCGGATTAAGCGGGGGCTCTCGATATCCGATGTCGAGAAGGTCACGAAGATCCGTTCCAAGTATCTCGAAGCCCTCGAGGAGAACGACTTTGACGTTCTGCCCGGGTCGACCGTGGTCAAGGGCTTCCTCCGGTCCTACGCCGTCTTTCTGAAGCTCGATCCAGACCTTCTTCTGTACGAGTACGGCGGCGCACACGAACAGAAGGAGGAAGCCGTACCCACCCGGCCCGAGCCTTTCCAGCCGCGGCGCACCCAGGCCGGAGACCGCAGAAAGAAACGGGGCCGGCACCAGCGCGGTTATGTGGCTGCTGCGCTCCTCGCCGTCGCCGTTATCGTTGTGATCGCCTGGCTGGGTGCCAGGCCCGGGAGCGGGGGGGCCGTCATAGGTCCCGAGAATCTTCCCAGTTCCACCACGGTATCGACCGTCGTCTCCGGTGGCTTGGCAGTGACAACCACATCCACGGACAAGGAGGCGGACACCACGACCACCAGTTCGGGGGCCAGCACCGTGGTTACCACCACGGGACAGAACGTCACGATGGTCCTCTCGGTCACGGAGGGGAGTTGCTGGCTCGTCGTGCGGCAGTATGGGGAGGATGGTGCCGAACTGTACGCCGGCACCTTGTCGGCCGGGGGCACGCAGACGTTCAATGCCGCCAAGCGCTACTGGTTGAGGGCGGGCATCCCGGAAGTGCTTTCGATCTCTATCAACGGGACGCCGTTCACTGTCACCGGCGAAGCCGGCACATTCCTGGTCACGGAGACGGGGGTGGAGCGGCAGGAGTCCGGATCCACCGAGACCACTGAGTAGCATGAGCCGGGATGTCTCCGGCAGTTCGCGGGTGTACATCCACACACTCGGGTGCCCGAAGAACGAAGCGGACAGCAGAAGACTGGCCCGCTCACTCGCAGCGGCCGGCGCATTCATCGTGACGGGGCCTGAGGAAGCCACCCACATCCTCGTGAACACGTGCGGGTTCATCCGGGAGGCGAAAGAGGAATCGATCTCGGCCATCCTCGAGGCCACGGCGACGTATCCGGACAAGAAGGTCGTGGCGGTGGGCTGCCTCGTTGAACGCTACCGTCGGGAGCTCGAGGTCGGTATCCCGGAGGTCGCGGGATGGTCAGGGCTGATAGGCGGGCCGGAACAAGTGGAACTCGTACAGGCTCTGGACCGGGTGGAGACCGGCGCGTTTCCCGAGTCGAGCAAGGGCGTGGTGGGCGGGGCCCCGCTGTCGCTGGTCGCCGTTCCGTGTGCGGCAGTGCCGTACGCATACGTCAAGATATCTGATGGGTGCGACGAGCTGTGCACGTTCTGCGCGATCCCCGGGATCAAAGGTCGATACGGTGCGTCGTCTCCAGCGGAGATCCTGGCGGAGGCCGAGGCGTGCTTGGCCGTCGGCGCGAAGGAACTGGTGCTCGTGGGGCAGGACACGGCCCGCTGGGAGAACGAAGGTCTGGACCTGACCGCCCTGGTCGGAGCCCTGGCCCGGGATCCAAGGGTTACATGGCTTCGAGTGATGTACCTACAGCCCGAGCACGTGGGCGAGGCCTTCCTCACGAGAATGGGCGAGGGCGGCAAGCTGTGCCCCTACCTGGACCTACCCCTGCAGCATTCCCATCCTGCGGTTCTGCGTCGCATGGGTCGGGCCGGAGACGGCGATTCCTACCTGAGACTGCTGGACCGGGCTCGCCGGCTCATTCCCGGGGTGGCGATCCGCACCGCCTTCATCGTGGGGTTTCCCGGGGAGACGGAGGATTACTTCGAGAATCTTCTCCAGTTCGTGCGCGAGGCCGAGTTTGATTACGCCGGGGCGTTCGTATACAGTCCCGAGGAGGGTACTCCGGCTGCCAGGCTGATGCCGCGTGTCCCCCAGCGGGTGGCGCGGGAGCGTTTCAACCGCCTGAGTCAGGTACTGGCTGAGACGGCGGAGGCTGCACACGCGCGGCAGGTGGGCGGCACGGTGGAGGTGATGGTCGACGAGATCGAGCCATCCCAGAGCAGCGAGGGACCACAGGTGGTCGGGCGGACACGCGGCCAGGCGCCCGAAGTGGATGGAGTGGTGTACATCGAGGGCGAGTTGCCGGACCGGGTGAGGGTGGGAGACGTCATCAAAGTGACCATCGAGTCGGCTGTCGGGTACGACTTCGTCGGTGGGTGGGCCGGAGGAGGGAGCCGGGCGTGACGTGGAACGTCCCCAATGCCATCACCTTCTTCCGCGTGGTGCTGGTCCCGGTTCTGATGGCGTTTCTGCTCGTGGACCTACCCTACGGCGATCTGCTTGCCCTTGCGGTGTTCGTGCTCGCGGCGGCGAGCGATTCTCTGGACGGATATCTGGCCAGGCGTTTTCGTCAGACCACGCGGCTGGGGACGTTCCTCGATCCGTTGGCTGACAAACTGCTCGTTACGGCAGCGTTGGTCTCGCTCATCGAACTCGGCCGTCTGTCCGCCTGGGTTGCTATGGTAGTGATAGGCCGCGAGTTCGCAGTCACGGGCCTGCGGATGGTGGCGGCCGCGGAGGGCACGGTCATACCGGCGAGCAAGTGGGGCAAGGCGAAGACTGCGAGCCAGATGCTGGCCATCGCGTTCCTCATCATCGAGCCGCGCTGGATCAAACCGGAGTGGACGTTGTTCGGGTGGCCCATAAGCCGTTATCGGGTGGTGATGATGCTCGTGCTGACGGTGGTCAGCGGTGTGGATTACTTCGTGCACGCTCTTCAGAAGGGGCACGAATAGGGGTAGACGGTAGGTAAGGAGTGGGACCATGGCAGCGGCGGAGGGAGGGGAGACACAGAGGCTTTTCGTCGCGGTCCCTCTTCCGCGGGAACTGGAGGGAGTGGTTCGCCGGGCGCAGGAGGCCTTGCCCCGCGTTCGTGGACTGCGATTGCTGCCGGCTGAGCAGTGGCACGTGACGCTGGCCTTTGCCGGTGAGGTGGATGCCACAAAGGCGGTCCTGGCTCGGGAGGTGGTGGAAAGGCTGCCGGTGGGGCTGGGCGGAGAGGCCACCCTTGCCGGGTTCCTGCTCCTGCCCTCGCCGTCGCGAACGCGAGTTGTGACCCTCGAGGTGGCCGATCAACACGGGGTCTTCCAAACAGTGTTCGAGAGGGTCATGGAGGGTCTCGAAGCCGAGGGAGTCATGCAGCGGGAGAAAAGACCCTTTAGGCCGCATTTGACAATCGCCCGTCTGCGGGTGCCGGGTCCGGTGGGGCCAAAGTATGAGAGCGAGGCCGCGAGGTTTGCGGTACAGTCGGTCTGCCTCTACCGGAGTGAGTTGAGGCGTGAGGGAGCAGTGTACACGGTCGTCTGCCGGCGGACCCTGTCTGCCGGCGATAGTGACGGGGCATAGGAGGCACCGGTGGAAAAGGACAAGGCCTTGGAAATGGCCGTTCTGCAGATAGAGCGACAGTATGGCAAGGGGTCCATCATGCGGCTGGGTGACGAAGCGGTGCTGAAGGTACCGGCCATCTCCACCGGTTCGCTGGGGCTCGACCTGGCTCTGGGAGTGGGCGGGGTGCCACGCGGCCGAGTGGTGGAGATATTCGGTCCGGAATCGAGCGGCAAGACCACGCTCGCCCTTCACATGATCGCTGAGGCCCAGAGGGCCGGGGGCAAAGCAGCGTTCATCGACGCCGAGCACGCTATGGACTCCGCCTACGCACGCAAGATCGGGGTCAACATCGACGAGCTGCTGGTGTCGCAACCCGACAACGGGGAGCAGGCTCTGGAGATCGCCGAGCTTCTTATCCGCAGCGGCGCTTTGGACATCGTGGTCATCGACTCAGTCGCGGCGCTTACGCCCCGGGCGGAGCTCGAAGGCGAGATGGGTGACTCCCACGTCGGTCTTCAGGCCCGCCTCATGAGCCAGGCTCTGCGCAAGCTGGCCGGGACGATCAGCAAGACCCAGACCACAGCCGTGTTCATCAACCAACTCCGCGAGAAGGTGGGGGTCATGTTCGGCAACCCGGAGGTCACGCCGGGCGGTCGGGCGCTCAAGTTCTACGCCTCGGTTCGTCTGGATATCCGCCGCATCGAGACCTTGAAGGAGGGCACGGAGGCCGTGGGCAACCGAGTGCGGGTGCGGGTGGTCAAGAACAAGGTGGCGCCGCCGTTCAAAGAGGCGGAGTTCGACATCATGTACGGAGTGGGCATCTCCTCCGAAGGGGATGTGCTCGACCTGGCAGTCGAGAACAAGATCGTGCAGAAGAGCGGCGCCTGGTTCTCCTACGGGGACCAGCGTCTCGGTCAGGGTCGGGAGAACGTGCGGCAGTTCCTCCGCGACAACCAGGAACTGGTGGCCCAACTACGGCGCGAGGTCATCGACGCGGTGAACCCTGAATGGGCCGAGGGCGACGGCGCCCGTGCCCGGGCGGCTGCCGGTGATGCCGGGCCGACGGAGGCCGAGGCGGCAGCGGACACCGCGGCCGACTAGCCAGAGGGTCTGGTGGAGGTCTCCAGACGGAAAGGACCTCTACTCCTGCGTGAGGGTGAGGTCACGGCCCTCGTGGCCCGGCGCGGTCGGGGCGAGCGAGTCGCAGTCCACCTCGACGGACGGAGGGCCTTCGACCTGGCGGTCGAGGTCGCCGATCGCGCCGGGCTGCGCGCCGGCGCCATCCTCACCGTCGAGCAACAGGAGGACCTCATCGAGCAGGACGGGCCGTACAGGGCTCGGGAGCAGGCACTCCGTCTTCTGAGTGTGCGGGATCGCTCGGTCAGGGAAGTGGAGACGCGGCTTCACAGAGAGGGCTTCCATGCGGACGAGGTGGGCAGCACGGTCGAATGGCTGGTCAGGCTGGGATACCTCGACGACCGCCGGTTCGCAGCCGCATACGCCGCGGAGAAGGAGCGGAGCGGATGGGGCCCGCGGAAGATCCGTGGGGAACTGGTCGGCAGGGGGGTAGAACGTCCGGTCGTAGAAGAGGTACTGGCGGCCTGTAAGGGAGCTTCTCGTGCGGCGGAAGACGCCGAGGACCGCTTGCCGGAAGACCATGCTCTGCCGGATGCTCTCGAGAAGACCATTCGCCGACGGTTCGGCGGAGAGTTCCTTTCCGATCCTCAGGGCGCCCAGCGAAGGCTGTCGGGGTTCCTAGCCAGGCGTGGCTACGACTGGGATACCATCGACCGGGTGGTGGCGCAGATGCGCAGGGAGACCGACTCCGAGCCAGAATCCCCCAGCATTCCTTGACACTTTATCTCTGTACACGTAAACTCCGCTGAGTGTGATGATCGGTCGATAGCGGTAGCGCGCGACCTTGCCGTTTGGCTATAGATTGCTCTGTAAGTCGGCGTATCCGGCGAAGCGTCGGAGCCGAAGACTTAGATTGCGGGGAACATAACCGTGCGGGGGTCTGCTGGTAGAGGCGGCCGACTCGCCGGTAAGGGCTGCTCCTCTGTAGGGCGAGGTCACCTGTTTGGATTGTATCGGCCGGACGTGAGTTCGGCTTTTTTCATGTCCACGAACGATCTTCGCACACCTGATATGTGAATTGAATCGCACGTGCGGACTGGAATGGTGATGAAGAGATGATGACTGGCGTGTGGATCGCTGTGGTCCTAGTGGTAGCGATCATCGGGGTGGTGGCGGGCTTCCTGGCTCGCAAATACGTGGGAGAAGCGAAGATCAATTCCGCCGAGAAGGCTGCGGAGAGCATCGTTCAGGATGCGCAGCGGCAGGCTGACGCGATACAGCGCGAAGCTCGGGTGGAACTCAAGGATGAGATGCACCAGCTGCGTACCCAGGCTGAGGCGGAGATCAAAGAACGCCGCCAGGAGCTGGTGCAGCTGGAGAACAGGCTGTTGAACCGGGAAGAGGGCATCGACGAGATGCAGAAGGACCTGTCCCGACGCGAACAGTCGGTCAGCGACAGGGAGGTGCACTACCGCCGGGTGCTGGAGGAGGCCGAGGCGGCCCGGACGGAGCAGCAGCGCCAACTCGAGGAGATCTCGGGGATGACGAGAGACCAGGCTGCGGAGATCATCCTCAAGCGCACGGAGGATGAGGTCCGGCACGACATGGCCAAGATGGTCAGGTCCATCGAGGAGGAGGCGCGGCACGAAGGTGACCGCCGGGCCCGAGACATCCTCTCCACATGCATTCAGCGGACCGCCGCCAGCCACGTCGCCGACACCACGGTGTCGGTGGTTCCGCTGCCGTCCGACGACATGAAGGGCCGAATCATCGGGCGGGAGGGGCGCAACATCCGCACGCTCGAGAACCTTACCGGTATCGACTTCATCATCGACGACACGCCGGAAGCGGTCGTCCTGTCAGGCTTCGACACAGTCCGTCGGGAGATAGCCCGGCTGACTCTTTCGAAGCTGGTCGCCGACGGGCGCATCCACCCCGCGAAGATCGAGGAGATGTACTCCAAGGCTCGCGATGAGGTGGAGAAGGAGATCCAGGATGCGGGCGAGCAGGCTGTGCTCGACGCCAACGTTCATGGGCTGGCCCCCGAACTCCTTCGTCTGCTCGGCCGCCTGAAGTTCCGCACGAGCTACGGGCAGAATGTGCTGATGCACTCGCTCGAGGTGGCTCACCTCGCCGGACTCATGGCGAACGAACTGGGGGTCAACGCCAAGCTGGCCAAGCGGGCCGGATTGCTGCACGACCTGGGTAAAGCCGTCGACCACGAGGTGGAGGGATCCCACGCCGCCATCGGAGCCAACCTCGCGCGTCGGTATGGGGAATCCGAGATGGTTGTGCACGTCATCGAGAGCCATCATGCCGAGGTGGAACCGCAGACCGTCGAGGCCGTGCTCGTGGCCGCGGGAGACGCGGTGAGCGGGGCTCGGCCGGGTGCCCGACGCGAGACCCTGGAGACCTACATCAAGCGGCTGGAGTCCCTCGAGCGCATCGCGGAGAATAGGCCGGGGGTGGAGAAGAGCTACGCCATCCAGGCGGGCCGGGAGATCCGCGTGCTGGTCAAGCCGGATGAGGTGGACGACCAGGCCGCCGGTCTGCTCTGCCGCGAGATAGCGAAAGAGATCGAGCAGGAACTCGACTACCCAGGTACCATCCGCGTGACCGTCATCCGCGAGAGCCGCGCCGTCGACTACGCCAAGTAGGGGTCGGAGCCGCCCGCAAGGCCTCGCCGCTCGGGTGGCCATCTTTCGAGAGGCGAATCAGAGACATGGAGAGAGTGATGAGCGGGACCGGCTACGCAGCTCCTCGCCTCTACTTTCTGCGCACTTTCGGCTGTCAGATGAACGAGCACGATTCGGAGCGCATCGCTGGCTTGCTCGAAGAAATGGGTATGAAGGCGGCCGCCACGCCCAGGGACGCCGACCTTCTTCTCTACAACACCTGCTCCATACGGGAGAAGGCCGATACCCGGCTCGCCGGCCATCTGGGGGATGCCGCCCGCCTGAAGAGGGAGCGGCCGTCTCGATTGGTGGTGGTGGCCGGCTGCCTTGCCCAGAGCCGTAAGGAGGGGTTCTTCCGCGAGTTCCCGTTCGTCGACGTCCTGCTGGGGCCGCAGAGCCTGCATGAACTCCCTGGGCTGCTGGCGCGGCGCTGGGCGGGGGAGCGAGCTGTGGGCGCCTTTGCGGAGACCACGACGCGCTGGAGCGCAGATCTGCCCCGCGTGCGAGTGGATGGTCCATCTGCCTGGGTGCAGGTCGTTGCGGGCTGCAGCAATCACTGTACGTACTGCATCGTGCCCTCCGTGCGAGGGCCGGAAGCATCCCGTCCCGCTGAGGACATCGTCAGCGAGATCGAGGAGTTGGCGGCCTCCGGTGTACGGGAGATCACGCTTCTCGGGCAGAACGTCAACGCCTACGGTAAGGAACCGGCCTTCCGAGGGAAGGAGTCGTTCGCCGATCTGCTCCACGCTTCATCCGAGGTGGAGGGAATACGCCGGGTGCGCTTCATGACCTCTCACCCCAAAGACATGTCCGACGCCCTGATAGCCCTTATTGCCGGAGACAACCCGGTGTGCGAGCACGTCCATCTGCCGGTGCAGTCCGGGAGCGACCGCGTTCTGGCCGCGATGAACCGGCGGTACGACCGGGCCGGATATCTCGACCTGGTAGGGCGGCTGCGTCGGGCGGTACCGGAAGTGGCGCTCACCACCGACCTGATAGTCGGTTTCCCCGGTGAAACGGAAGCTGATTTCGAGCAGACGCTGTCCCTGGTGGAAGAGTGCAGGTACGACGCGGCCTTCACATTCATCTACTCCCCGCGACGCGGCACGGCGGCTGCGGGGCTGCCCGGCCGCCTCGCTCCCGGTGTGGGCGAGGAGCGGATGACGCGTCTGGTCGACCTGGTGCAGCGGCTGGGACGGGAACACAATCAGGCAATGCTGGGCCGCATCGTAGAGGTCTTGGTGGAACGGACCAGCCGCCACGGCGCGGGAGAGGTGATGGGGCGTACCCGTGGGCACAAACCGGTGAACTTCTCTTCGACGGCCGCTCCGGGGGACCTCGTCATGGTGGAACTTCTGGAGGCCACATCCACGAGCTTCCGGGGCCGGGAAGCGCCATGAGCGCCGGTCCCGACCCCGGCAGAGGGTCTGCGCGGGCGGCGGCCGGTCGGGCGCCCGGTCTCCAAGGCCAAGAAAGAGCGGACGGCCTCCGATCCGCGCCGGGTGCCGGGATGGTCATCGGCCTTCTCGGCCCAACGGCGGTCGGCAAGACCGCAGTGGCTACCGCCCTTGCCACCACTCTCGGCGTGCGGGTCGTCTCGTGCGATTCGATGCAGGTCTACGTGGGGTTCCCGGTGCTCACGAACCAGCCGCGGCTACGGGACACGGAGGGAGCGCAGCACGCGCTCGTCGGTTTCGTCGACCCGCTCGCACCCTTCTCCGCCGCGCAGTACGCGGACTGTGCCCGGCCGCTCGTCGCTGAAGACGTGGCTGCGCACGGGGTGGCCTTGCTGGCCGGCGGTACGGGACTGTACCTGAGGGCGGCGGTCGCTCCTCTGGCCGTAGCCCCCGGTGACGCCCAGGTGCGGGCCCGTCTCGAAGAGCGCGCAGCAGGCGAAGGTCCCGGCGCGCTGCACGCCGAACTCGCCCGCCTCGATCCGGCTGCCGCCGTAGCGGTTGATCCGCGGAACTCGAGGAGAGTAGTGCGGGCCCTGGAGGCAGTGCTGGTAGGGGGAGCGGGATGGTCCGGACGGGACGATCTGTGGAACCCTCGCTACGAGCGGCCCACCCTCGTGGTGGGACTGACGCTGGATCGTGAAATCCTCTACCCGCGTATCGACGCGCGGGTTGGGCGGATGCTGCAGGAGGGGGCTATCGAGGAGGTGCGACGCTTCCGCGAGGCTCGCGGCCCGGAGACGACCCTGCCTGGAGGGTCCGGCATACGGAGTGCGATCGGGTACCCGGAGATCTGCGGATACCTGGACGGGAGGTTGTCGCGGGAGGAGGCCGCAGAAGAGATGGCGGCGGCTACCAGGCGCTACGCCAGACGGCAGCTCACCTGGCTACGGAAGGTCAAGGACGCTGTTATGATGAACGTCCGAGACAGGGAACCGGAGGACATGGCCCGCGAGATCCTGGATCTGGCCGGGGGCTGAGCTTCTGCCCCGCTCGCTGACGCAACGGACCGCTGAGGAGCGTCGACATCGATGGACCTGGCTAAGTGGCATGGACTGGGGAACGACTACCTGGTGGTGGAGGAATCCTCCCTTCTCGACCCGCTGACGCCAGACGCCGTCGTCCTTCTCTGCGACCGGCATCGGGGCGTCGGCGCGGACGGCGTCCTACTTCGCTGCCGGCCCACCGGAGCGGTGCCCGACGCCGTGAGCCGCATGCGCATCTTCAACCCCGACGGGAGTGAATCGGAGATGTGCGGCAATGGTATCCGCATCTTCGCACGCTACTTGGAGGCCGCTGGGATCGTCTCTCCTGGGTCTGAATTCAGGGTGGAGACGCTGGCGGGCCCCATCACTCCCCGGCTCCTCGAGGGCGGGCTCGTGAGAGTGGACATGGGTCGGGCCCGGTTCGCGAGCGCCAGCATAGACATGGCGGTTCTCAGCGGCGGCTACGAGGATGGTGTAGTGGATGCGGCGCTTGAGGCCGCCGGCATCACCTACCGGTTCACCTTCGTGGACGTGGGCAACCCGCACTGCATCATCGTGGTAGACGACCCGGCGGCGGTCCCACTGGCCGCGATCGGCCCTGCCATCGAACGTCATCTCTTGTTCCCGAACCGGGTAAACGTCGAGTTCATCTGCCCGGAGCCCGACGGGTCGGTGAGGATGCGGGTGTGGGAACGTGGTGTGGGGGAGACGCAAGCATGTGGCACCGGAGCGACTGCGGTTGGCGTGGCGGCAGTACGGCTCGGGTTGGCCACCAGTCCGGTGACCGTGCGTCTTCCGGGCGGCGACCTTGTCGTCGAGGTGGGGGACGAGGCCGGCGGTGCTGCTGCTAACGGTTCGACTGATCATTCCGCCTCGGATCCGGGTGACCCGAGCGAATCCGGCGACCATTCGGCCGGCACCGGACTGCGGGTCTTCATGACCGGACCGGCCGAAGAGGTCTTCACCTGCACGTTGAGCGACGATCTGCTGCGCCGGCTGGGCTGGCCGGCGCCGCCGGCGCACTGAACCTACGGCACAGCAAGGAGGCGGACGTGCGATTCTCCCACCGGATGGACAACCTGGCGCCCTATCTCTTCGCGGAGGCGGAGCGCAAGATCGCGGAGAAGCGCGCGGCGGGTATCGACGTCATCAGTCTGGGCATCGGCGACCCCGACCTGCCCACCCCCGGGTACATAGTGGAGGAGATGCAACGGCAGGTGGCCGATCCCGCAAATCACCGGTACCCGAGCAACTGGGGCCATCCCGACTTCGCTGCCGCGGCTGCGTCCTTCTACAAACGCCGCTTCGGGGTGGACATCGATCCCAGCCGGGAGTTCATGGCACTGCTGGGCGCCAAAGAAGGCCTGGCCCACATCTGCTTCGCGATGCTCGACGCCGGTGACCTCGCTCTGGTCCCCGACCCAGGCTATCCGGTGTATTCCGGCGGCTCCATTCTGGCGGGCGCCGAGGTGCGCAACCTCCCACTCGGGCCCGAGCGCGGTTTCCTCCCGGACCTGGAAGCGATAAGCGAGGAAGGCGCCCGGCGCGCCAAGGTCCTGTTCATCGGGTACCCGAACAATCCGACGGGTGCGGTAGTGGAGGACGACTTCTTCGCTCGGGTGGTGGCCTTCGCGAAGAAGTACGACATCGCGGTCGTCCACGACAACGCATACTCCGAGCTCACGTACGACGGGTATGTGGCCCCCAGCTTCCTGGCCACGCCTGGAGCCAAGGACGTGGGGGTGGAGTTCTTCAGCTTCTCCAAGCCCTTCAACATGACGGGATGGCGGACGGGCTTCGCCGTGGGCAACCACGAGATCCTTGAACACTTGTGGCGCCTGAAGACCAACATGGACTCGGGGATGTTCGACGCCCTGCAGAAGACGTCCGCCTTCGTCCTCAATGGTCCGTGGGACTTCGTGCACGAGATGTGCGAGGTCTACCGGCGGCGCCGGGATCTCCTAGCCGAGGCTCTCACTTCGGTGGGGATGACGGTGCCGCGTCTCAAAGGGACGATCTACATGTGGATCCCTGTGCCTGAGGGCTACACGTCGGGGAGCTTCTGCGATCACGTGCTCGAGCAGGCCGCGGTGGTCATCACCCCCGGGCGGGGATACGGTCCGGCCGGAGAGGGATTCGTGCGCCTGTCGCTCACGACTCCCGACGACCGCATCGCCGAGGCGGTGGACCGCATCGAACGGTCGCTGAGGCTGTGATGGGGCATTCGGCAACGTCGGCATCAACGCGGCTCACGGCAGGCCCCGAGGTCGGTTCTCCGCACGGGAGGGGCTGAGGTGGAACTCTGGGTCCGCCTGCTCCACCCGCAGGCTCAGCTACCTCGCCGGGCCCATCCGGGCGACGCCGGTGCGGATCTCTTCGCGGTGGAGGAGGTGACCATCCCCTCGGGCGAGCGCCGGGAGGTGGGCACGGGCATCGCTCTGGCCATCCCGGAGGGCTATGGGGGGTTCGTGCAACCCCGCTCCGGGCTGGCCTTCAAGCACGGCATCATGCTGACGAACTCCCCCGGTCTGATCGACGCCGGATACCGTGGCGAGGTGCGAGTGTCGCTCTACAATTCAGGAGCCGCACCGTTCACGGTCGCCGTAGGGGAGCGGATCGCGCAACTCGTGATCCAGAAGGTGGAAGAGCCCGATTATCTCGCCGTGGACGAACTCGGCGACACCAGCAGGGGCCAGGGAGGCTTCGGTAGCAGCGGTCGTTGAGCGGCAGGCAGCCAAGGAGCCAGACGGCGCCGCGGCCCGTCCGGGGCTCTCATGGGCTGGGAAGCACCGACTGGGTATTGGGCAACTCCTGCCAGTTCAGGATCTGGTAGCTCCCGACCGTGGGGAAGTACGGCGGCGGGTCGTTCAGCAGCCAGGGGTCGTACGTGTTCGTGCCGTTGGCGAAGCCGCCCAGGGTCGTACCGTAGTTGTTGACCGTGCTGCGATAGGGCGTGTGGTACGAGCTGACCGAACCGTAGATGGTGAGCATGTCGCGGACGGGCCCGTATGCGTTGTTGAGCGAATCGGCCGCGTTGCAGGACTCTCTGCCCTGCTGCGCGATGAGCGCGGCGTCGATCTCCATGTCCTGCAGGGAGACGGAACCGCCCGCTCCCAAAGGCGCGTATCGGGGTATCTCGATGTCGTTCTGAGCGATGAGGCCCACGGCGACCGTGCCATCCTTGTGGGAGTAGGTGAGGTTGCCCACGATGTGGATGGAGGTGGCCGAGTTCTTGCCGGTTGGGTTGAGCTGCCCGGAACTGGCGATGGTGATGCGCCCATCGATGTCGGTGCCCTCCACCCACACATTGTCGTTCACGTAGATGACGCCGTTGGTCGGGTAGCTAAGAATCGTGCTCGGAACCGGGGAACTGGGGTTCACGTAGCTGAGGCTGCCGCCGCTCCCGCCCGTCGACTCACTTTCCGCGGTCACTCGCTTGATCTGGTACTTCTCGTCCGGTAGGAGCTTGATATACCAACCCTGGGTTTCTCCGTGCGAAGTACTTGTTGAGTACGGTAGGTTCACCCCGTTGCCTACGGCCAGGCTGTTCAGATTGACGAAGTCCGAGGTCACCGTCGAGAAGCTGATGGCCGGCACGGGGAACTGCCACAGCGCCCGGGAAGGATCGTTGAGGGGGACTGTATACAGGTAGCCCGACCAGACGCCGTTGCGAGTGCCTCCGAACATGCTGCTGGAATACGTGGCCCTGGAACAGGACATCGTCTCGACGAGGTTGGCCGTGTCCACACAGATGCCGGTGTTCGAGAAGGTCTTGCCGTGCCAGACGCGATCGAGCGGCCCACCGATCCAGACCTCGTCGTTGGTGAGCAGCAGGTATTGGCTGAACGAGGGACGCCCGAGAGAAGCAGTGACGGTTCTCGGAGTGTCCATGGGCGAGGTCGCCTGCCCGGTGACCGTCACGGTCACGTTCGGGTTCGTTGCGCTGGGAGGGGACACCTGCGTGGCGTACACACCCTTGACCGAGGCATCGTGGATGTCGTTGAACTCGAATTCCTTGAACAAGGGGTCATCGGCCTCGGTGTTGCCGGCGATGGCGAAACCGTTGCTGCGCGAGCTTTCTCCGCTCGCCACCATCCAGAGGTACTGGTTCAAGCCCGCTTCCGCCACAGTGAGCGACTGCGAGTAGGACCGGTCGCGGGACACGTGCTGCTGGTTCACGGATATCGCCGAGAGCAGGGCGGCCGAGGCCATACCGATGGCTACCAACACCAGCATGGCGAGGATCAACACGTAACCGCGCTCGCTCTGCAGTCGCAGGCCGAGGCGACCCGGTAGACGGCCGATGGTGCGAGATCTAGACTCCACTGAGACCTCCGTTGTAGCGCTGGCGGATCTGGACACGGGTGTCCAAGGCCACATTGGCCTTCGGCAAGCCGGGAGTCTCGTTCACCCGAAGACGGATGTCGACGGCGACAATGCTCCGCAGATCGGCCGCTGAAGCGGGATTGACCACCTGTTCCAGGGTGTCATTCTCCGGTATGGGATTGAGGGCGTATGCCGGGTTCAGCCTGTAGTACGTAAACAGATTGGGGTCCTGGATGCCCTGCATGATGACGACTCCGTCGGTGACGTACTCAGTGGGGTAGGTAGGCGGGCTGTCGGAGGTATCCGGGGGAAGGGTGGCCAGCCGGAGAGTCGTACCATCCAGGTAGTACCGGCACTTCTCGGCCAGTCCATCGCCGTTGATATCGGCGTAGAAGACGAGCTCGCTCGCCGTGGCCGTAGCGATTGCGTCCGACTGGGACGAGAGGTTGGAGGCCGAGGACTCAGCCATGCGGAGGTAGCGGGCGATCTCGTTGATGGCGTAGCGCGCGTCGTCCTGGTTGACGATGCGGTGGCTGGTGTCGGCCCACGAGCGCATGACGCTCTCGTATACGCCTAGGATGGCCATACCCAGGATGCCCGCGGTCAGGCAGACCACCAGCAGTTCGATCAGCGTGAATCCTCTGGGGCTCCGTAGCGAGAGCCAGAAGCGGGCCTTCGATGAGATTGTCTTGTTGTTCATAGCTCTACCTGCGCCAGGTGTATGTGAACCAGTCGCCCCACCAGGTATCTGAGGCCCCCGCCGAATTGGTGACGGTCACGTCGACAGTGCCCCAGCCCGAAGGTGTGACGGCCCGGATCGTCGTACTGGACTCGACGATGAAGCTGTCCGCATCCCGGTATCCGAACTGCACTTTGGTCACGTTGACGAAGTTCGTGCCGGTGATGACTACCGTCGTGCCGCCACCCCGGTAGCCACTGCTGGGGCTCACAGCTTGCACCGTTGGGGGAAGAAGCGACACGTAGGTGTACTGGTCGGCCGCGACCTGGGCCGAAGTGCCGTTGGGTGTGGTCACGGTGATGTCTACGGTGCCGGAGCCTGCCGGAGAGACCGCAGTGATGCGGGCAGCGGAGTCGACGACGAAGCTGGCCGCGTCGGTACTGCCGAACTTGACTGCGGTGGCTCCATTGAAGTTCGCACCGTTGATGACAACTGTGGTGCCGCCGGACGGGCCGCCGCTGGCCGGACTTACGGAAGTGACGGCAGGACCGGTGGATACGACGAGGTTGACAGTTTGGGTCTGACCGGGATCGAGGATTACCGGGATCTTACCGTCCGGGAGAGGCAGGAAGCTGGAATCGATGGCAGGCGCGCTCACGCCGGTGGGCAGAGCCAGCGGCGGATTGTGCGGTGTGACGAGCTCGATGAAGTACGGCTCGAGAGAGGTCGAGAACCGGATGTCCTCGAGTGTGGCATTGCCGCTGCTATCGGTGGTGACTGTCTGCTCAAAGGTCCATGGGCTAACGGACAGGAATCCCGTGACCCGGAGAGGGACCCCTGAGAGGGCGGTGCCATACTGGTCCGTCAGGTGGATGTGCATGGTCGCAAGCCTGTCCATGATCAGTTGGACCACCGTGGTCTGGCCCGTCGCGACGACTACCCCTTGTTCCAGGGCTGCGCTGTTGTAGCCCGGGTAACTCGCGCTGACGAAATAGCCGCCGTTGGGGTCCTCGGTCAAGCCGGGCACCTGGAGATGGCCGGTTCCGTCGGTGCGGATGGTGGGGGCGTTTATCAAGACGTGGGGGACCAGCAGGTTGTCCGAGATGACGAGGGGAGCGTCCGGCAGGCCCTGACCGCTCAGATCGGTGACGGTGATGTCGAGGGTGCCTCCTTTCGCACCACCCGCGATGTTCGTAGTCATGACGACGGGGTCGAGAGCGTCGCTATCGAGCGCGGTAACGGTGACTGTGACCCGGCGGTAGTTGGCCGGATACGGCCCGGAGTACGCGTCGTCCTCGAAGTAAGTGATGTCTCGCTGGATCTCGAAGTCGCTCCCTTCCCTGTTGACGGTCTCGACGGCTGCGAGTTGCCCGGGCGGGTGGCCGCCGACCGTGCCGATGTCCTGGTACTGCAGACCGCGGATCGTCTCGATTTCCTCGGTGGCGATCTGAGCCATGACCGACCGGGTGTCGGAGGCGAGCACGCGCATGGCCGAGGCCGTGAAGAAGTGGGCGATGAAGATGAGGCCGACCACGAGCACCAGACCCGCGACCAGCACCTCGACTACGGTGAAGCCTCGAGTGCGTCCAACCATCTCGCGCAGGCGGTGCCGGTCTCCGGTTCCGCGACGGCGCGCGTCTGGACACGGGCGATCATCTGAGGATCTGGCCGGACCGATCCTATACCTGAGCGCTGAAGCATTCATGCCTCGGTGCCTCCCTCGATGGGTTCTCCATGTGTATCGGCAGAACCGCACAAGCCTTGAGGTTTCGGCCGCATGGCGGATGAATGACCCTCTCTGGAGGAGGGATCCGAGAAGACTCGGCCGGGACCACGTTGACCCCCGTTCTAGTCCTGTCAGGAGTATCGGCAGGCGCGGGTTGGGCCTTTAGGCCGAGGTGCCGTTCGGGGCTTCGAATGGTCCATATAGGGCGCGTTCGACGTGCGTGTGCGAGCTCTCAGTAGACAGCCGCGCCAAAATTGCACCAAAGTCGCAAAAGAAACCCTAAAGTCCTGCCCCACACTGGCCGATGAAGAAAGCGGTACGTCACACCTGGCGTGCTGGGCCGCGAAAGGTTCGCGGTCTCAAACAAAAAGAGTCCGCGAACAAACAGGAGGAGGAACACACACGATGTTCATGAAGATCCACAAAAGGATGAAGGGCGAAAAAGGTTTCACCCTCATCGAACTCCTGGTGGTGATCATCATCATCGCCATCCTGGCGGCGATCGCCATCCCGACCTTCCTGGGCCAGCGTCAGAAAGCCCAGGACGCAGCTGCTAAATCACTCGTCCGCAATGCCATGACCGCCCTGGAATCCGCCTATGTCGACTCCCGCACGTATGATGTGACCGGCGACGAGCTCAACGCTATCGAGCCGTCGATTGAATTCGTCAAAGACGCCGACGGCGGCGTCTGCGCGGATACGCCGGCCGTGGCTGCGACCCAGGTGGCTACCGACGCTGCCGTGGACTTCTTCGGCGATGGCACCACTTTCGAGATCGCGACCGCTAGCGAATCCGGCAACGTGTTCGGCGTGGTGACCGACAAGGGCGCCGGAGGCTCGACGACCTTTGTCAAGACCATCGACGGCGACACCAGCGCCGGCTGGTAATCATCAAGACGAAACCTGAGCGAAATGGGGCCCCATCTGTGGGGCCCCATTTCGCTAGAGGACAAGTAACTGCTCTGGCTGCGAACGTCACCAAGAACGGTGGTATCCAGTCCGGAGTTCGCTAGGAGTCGCAGATGCAGGAAAGACCCGACCGGGCAGACACAAACCACAGAGCGACCATCACCCGCTGGGTATCCATGGTCTCGTTCGTGCTGCTGGCCGTCGCCCTGGCGAGCTGCTCCGGTACGCTTTCTCAAGCCGGGAAGGCGATGGAGTCCGGGGATCTCGCCGCAGCCGCGAAGCTCTACCAGCAATGCGTGGCGGCGCATCCCGATGATGTCTCTGCCACGAAAGCTCTCGCCGCCGTGCTGTACGTTCAGCGTCGGTGGGATGAAGCGCTTCCCGTCCAGGAGAAGGCTGTGGAGATGGACCCCGGAGAAGCCCAGATCAGGGTGGAACTGGGGTTCAACTATCTGAACCACCAAGAGCAGGCCGGGAAAGCCGTGCAGGTATTCGAGGAAGCGTGTCGGCTCCAGCCCACGGCTCAGTATCTCAGCTTCTTGGGCTCGGCCCAGTTATCCGCCGGAGAAGAAGAATCGGCTGAGGCCAGCTTGCGAAGGGCACTGGTGACTGACAGCTCCTATCCCCACGCCTATGTGGTATTGATCTCGCTCCTCGAGCGGCAGGGAAGAGCGGGAGAAGTGGACGAGTTGCGTCGGATAGCTGCGGCATCGGGGCTCACCCTGGACTTGAACAACACGACCCCTAGCACGTCCTGACATACTATCAAGCCGCAGAAGGAGGGCGCGGCTCATGAAGACCATCGAGAAGATAATGTGGAACAGGCGCTGGCAGCGGATGCTGCGGAGTCTCCGAGTCGGGAGTCACGCCGCGGCCGGGTTCACGCTCATCGAACTGCTGGTCGTCATCATCATCATCGCCGTGTTGGCCACCATTGCCATCCCCACCTTCATGGGGCAGCGCCAGCACGCCCAGGACGCAGCGGCCTACTCGCTGGTTCGAAACTCTCTCACCGCGATCCAGGGCGCTTTCGTCGATACAAACGACTACACACTGATCGAAGCGGACGATCTTCACGCCATCGAGCCGAGTATCGATTTCATTCGGGCCGACGATGATCTGGTGAGCACGGAACCGGCCTGGATAAGCGACGCGCTAACCGCCGACGCGGCGGCAAACCAGGTGGAGTACTACCCAGAGTCGGGGGATATCGTCGACCTGGCGTGCAAGAGCGAGAGCGGTAACATGTTCGGCATCCAGGTCAACGCGCTGAACGTTTCTGAGAGCGGCTACGTGAAGGTGAAGGTCATCGAGGGGACTGCGGGACTAGGCTGGTAGCCGACCGCAGATTCTGAGTATTGTCGGAGAAGGCGGAGGCCGGGTCCGCCCTGGTCTGCTCGTTCGGCAGGCCGGGCGCTCGTGCGAGCGCCGCCGGCCTCACGTGCCTCCTCCGCCAGCGCCAGACTAAGGTCCGATCTCTGATCGGCCGAACCCCCAGTAGCCTTGGCCCATGCAAAGTGGGACGCACTCAAGGCTTCGCTCGCGGGCCGCTCATCCAGCCTCCGCCCACCCGGTAGTTTCCGGACAATCGGGGCACTCGCTCGTCGAGCTGCTGGTCGTCCTCGTACTACTGGGGATCTGTCTCGCAATCGGGCTGGTGCTGCTGCCCCGGGGTATCGAGACGGTGGAGGCAAGGGGCGGAGCCCAGATATGGCAGGTGGCGGCAGCGTGCGCCCAAACCGGAGCAGTGTGGCAGGGGACGAATGAAGTCCTCGAATCGTCACCCGCCGGCCTGGCCGTAGCGGCGGACCCGGGTGGCAGCAGCTGGGACCTCGGGAGCGCCGTTCCCCCAGTGGCCGAGGTCGCAAACGTTCCCCGCTGGCGGACCGCCCAGGGGGTGATCGTCGTCTTTGCCGCTCTCTCCGGTCATCCCAATGCGGCCGGCTCCGTCTACTTCAAAGCTCCGGGCGACGACTACCGGGTCACGGTGCGTCTGGAGAGTGGCCTCACCAGGAGGTCTTGCGAGGAGGCGGCGCAGTGAAAAGGAGGCGAGCGCGCACCCTGCGACGCCTCCTGCGGTTGCGAGACGGCTTCATACTCTTGGAGGTCATCGCGGCCGTTGCGCTCGTAGGGATCCTGGTGGTTCCTCTCTTCACAGCGTTCGCCGGTGTGGTCGAACGGTCTCGATTGGCGAGACAGGCTGCCGGCGCTCAGTCCGCGGCCTGGGCACCCGCTACGGCCGCGGCCTGGGAGTGGGGCCCCAGAGTGGCTGGGGCTTGGTGGGGTCCGGGGCCGGTTCTACATGTGAGCACCGCGCCCGGGGCGTGTTCGTCGACATCGGAGGCCACGCTGGGCATATGGGCGGACGGGCTCCTCCTCCTGGAGACGCCCGTGCTCGACGCGAGCGCCGAACCCGACCTGCCTGGAGAGACGCGGATAGAACCTTGGAAGTGGACAGGGCTCGAAGGCGACGAAGTGATCGCCCGGGTCCGAACCGGCGATGGAATCTGGGGGCCGCCCCGGCGGTCGGTCGTCCCCGCTCCCACCGGAGGCCCACCGGCAGCGAACGTCTCGGCAGGGTTGCCCTCGTTCAGTCCGGCCGTGGTGGTCCATCGCCCCCAGGCGGGCACGTCCGCCATGCACGTCTCCTGGGGATCGGAGCCGGTCATGGCGCATCCGCCAGGCTTGGTCTTCACCGCGGATCCGCCGGTGTCAGGCTGGGCCGGGGCGGCGCTCGGCGGTCAATGGCAATGGTGGTGGATGGAGGAGGGGCGGGGTGTCGACCTCTACTTCTAGACGGGTTATGAGGTCTCGGACGGTACGCCTCGACCGGTGGGTCAGGAGCATGCGGGGGGCGTGCCGGCCCGAGAGGAGGGGGGTCGGAGCCGCCGGCTCGGAGGGTTATTCGCTCATAGAGGTGCTCCTCGGCCTTGCTCTTGCCCTGTGTCTGGCACTCGCAGTGGCACCCATCTGGGTGTCGTTGGAGTCCTTAGCGGCAGTCGAGGGAGACAACGCGGTGTGGGTCGCGCAGGGGCGGGTGGCGGTGGCGAGGCTCGAGCAGGATGTGCGGCTCTCCACCGCTTCCGGCTGCGCCTTCCAAGTCGACGGGCTGGTTCTGCAGGCCACGCCATCCCAGCTCGTGTTGCTCCGGTTGTCTGATTCGGGAGTGTCGACCATAGTCGAATGGGAGTTGATAGGGGGGACGCTCATGCGTCGCTGGGGCTTCTGTCCGGCTCTCATGCCCGAGGTCTTCCCTCACGCCCTCTATCGCGACAGCAAGACCATGCTGGAGGACGTGGACACCACCAGCTCGAGGTTCTCTTTCGTTTGCCTCGGGCAAGAATGCGACGCGATGCCGGCCACTACGCTTTGTCAGCTCGACACGGTTTTCATTCATCTGGTCGGCCGAGCCGATCGTGGTCCTGGTCGGCCGGAAATGGTGGCTTCAACCGAGGTGGGTCGGTGAGCGGCCTCTCCGGGCGGCCCGCGTCTGCCCGCGAGGAGGGGTCCATTCTCCTGTTGGTGTTGTTCGTCTGCCTGGGGGTAGCGGTGCTGGTCCAGGTGGTGGCCGCTGTGGCGGTGTGTCTCGACAGCGGCAACGAAGCCGAGGCCAGGGGACGGCTGTTGATGGAAGAGAACGATAGCGCACTGGCATGGGTGCGCGACGACCTGCTCGGTTCTTGGAGTACGTTCGAGCGGCGACTTGACGCTCGCGACGGCTGGCCGGCGGGGGTGTGGGCGAGTGTCGCCGCGGGGACGGGGAGCCCGGACCTGCTACTCGAGGTCACCGCGGCGCATGAGACGTCGGTGTTGCCGGTCGAGGTGTCTGCATGGATCGAGCGCGGAAGCGACGGATTCGATTTGCCTTTCGTCGGCTTGGTGGCCGATCAGGTCACCTGGGCGTCCGGGCGGGCGAATGCCTGGTTGCAGACCGAGGAGGCCGTAGGCCTTCAGCCGACCGGACTTGTGAGGATGGCTTCACCGTCACCACTTCTCGGTCCAGGTGTCAGCCTGAGTGGGCTAGGGCGTTCGTGGGGCCTCGATGACGGCTGGCGGCGTTTTTGCATGGACTCCGCGCCGGCTGTCGGTGCAGACGGTCTCCCCGCCCGGGACGGTCTGGCACCGGGTCCGCAGGTCATAATCTTTGATCGCCGGTCCGGGACCACCTCCATACCGGCCGATTGGGGGAACGAGGCGACCATGCCGGCTCTGTTCGTGGTCATCGGTGGGGCATCGGTGGATGCGAGCGAACGCGGGGACGTGTACGGGGTCATCGTCGCTGACGGGGGAGCTGTGTTCCTGGAGGGGACGAGGCTGCATGGGGCCGTGTTCGCCACGCGAACTGTTGACATGGGGGTCGACGGCGGAGTGACGTTCTCACCTGCAGTGCTTCGCTGGGCCACCGACCGATCCCTGGTGCGCACGAGGCTGGTACCCGGTACGCGCCGTGAGGCCGTCGAATGAGGCCGAGCGGATGGCCGCGCCGAACTCGGCCCCTGCGGGCTCACGGCGGGTATACTCACGCCCATGGAGAGACATTCCCGCATCTCTAGCAGGCTTGGAGCATGGAGACGCCGGCTGCAGCGTACCCGTTTGGAGTGCCGGGAGTGCGAGGTCATCTGTGAGAGGGTCGTCTCGCCCCAGCATTGCCTCGATTCCGGTTGCTCCTCGGTCTACGTGTATGACGACGACGAGACCAGGATGTTCGGCTGCCTGCACAAGGTCTTTGCGCCCGAATTCGACCTCTCGGCGTTCGAGAACCGCCGCGGCCGTGCGCGGGGGGTCGATACGTACGGGGCCATCAAGCTCAATCGCTCGCCGCGCAAACAGTGCAAGGTGTGGGTGGAACAGGCGTACCCGGGGGCAGCGAGCGCTGCCTGCAGCAATCCCACCTTCTTTCACCAGCCCACGGGCACTCCCGAGGATAGGATCAGGTTCACAACGAACCTCCCGCCCGAGCCTCAACCCCAAGACTGACAGGAGACTTTGTGGATCTCCATCTCGTCTTTCTCGGCACTGCCGGAGCGACCCCCACGGTCGACAGGGGATCGCCGGCTACCCTCATCATCCGCGGCGGGGAGCGGATCCTCGTGGATTGTGGGGAAGGAACACAGCGCCAGCTGATGCGGTCGGTGGGGCTGGCGCACATCGATACCATCCTCATCACGCACCTGCACGGAGACCACTACCTGGGCCTGCCCGGCTTCCTCAAGACCCTCAGCCTCGGTGGGCGCGAGGAGCCGATGCAACTCTTCGGACCCGAGGGGCTCTATGAGCTGCTCCGCGAGGTGGAGGGGATCATAGGCCGACCCCGGTTCCCGTTTCTGGTGGAAGAGGCTCGGCCGGGTACGGTCTACGAGATGCCCGAATACGTGGTCAAGGCGGCACGCACCCAGCACAGTCTCCCCGGGCTGGCTTGGTGCCTCGAGGAGAGACCGAGGGTTGGGATGTTCCACCCTGAGCGTGCAGTCGAGCTCGGTATCACCCCGGGGCCGGACTTCGGCAAGCTTCAGAGAGGCGAGACAGTCACGACGGAGAACGGACGGGTCGTGCGGCCCACCGACATCGTGGACGAAGCCCGCCCTGGAAGGAAGATCGTGATAACCGGAGATACCAGACCGGCCGAAGGGGTGATGGAACTGGCGCGTGGTGGGGCGGTGCTCGTGCATGACTCCACCTTCTCCGACACAGAGAAGGAACGCGCGCTCGAGACAGGTCACTCGACGGCTAGGGAAGCGGCAGAAGTCGCACGTGCGGCCGGTGTGGACACCTTGGTGCTTACCCACCTCAGTTCGCGGCACGGGTGGAGGGAACTCCGAGACGAGGCACGGCGTGTGTTCCGGTCGACCATCGTTCCCCGCGATCTTGACGTCATGGTGGTGCCATATCCCGACAAAGGCACGGCCCGGCTCGAACGGGTATAATGGCGCTCCGTCGACGCTGCGCGCCGGTCGACTCTCCAATAATGCCCACGTAGCTCAGGGGATAGAGCACTGGCCTCCGGAGCCAGGTGTCGCAGGTTCGAATCCTGCCGTGGGCACTACTTAGGACTTTCCGTCTGAGGTCGACTCACCCGTTCAATCCGAGCTGAGCCTCAACCTCACCGTAGGGCGCGGCTCGAAGGGGCGAGAGCCGCCACCCGAATACCTGTATGACTGCGTGTATGTACGCCAGCTTGACCGCTGCAATCGCGGGGCGGGCTCCAGTCAAGCTTTCGATGCTGACCTGCCCGAGGTCCGGCTCTCCACACGAAACGACGGTTGAGAAAAGGGAAAGGTCGATGGTTACGTTGAGAGAGGTGCCGTGACTGGCGACCCACCTCTGGCAGCGCAGACCCACAGACGAGATCTTGTCGCCCTGCACGTAGAGCCCCGGACGGCCGGGGCGGCGTTCGGAGGCGACCCCGAACCGTTTGAGAACAAGGATATTCGCCTCTTCGAGCCCCCTGACGTAAGTGCTGAGGTCGCGCCCTGGGATAGGGACGATCGGGTAGCTCACGAGCTGTCCGGGGGCATGAAGGGTCGCCTGCCCGCCTCGCTCAGATTCGGCGACGGGGACGCCGCAGGACCCGCGGAGGTCCTGGAGCCCGGCGCGGCTACCCATCGTGATCACCGGCTCGTGCTCCAGGAGGAGAAGGACCCCGGGGATCTGGCCGGCGATCACGGCCGCCCGCAGCCGGTTCTGGAGCGCTTGAACCGGCTGGTAGGGGGCTACGCCGAGGTCGAAGACCTGGTACTCGGGGATCGGCGGCTTGAGGCGCCGGCCTGCGATGTGAGAGACTCGTTCCATCTCAGGAAAGATACCGTACGCAGGACCGAGATATCGGTCCCTCGAGACCTGGAGGAGCGGTGGCAAAGAAGAAGTTCGATCCCTTATGGGAGATCGTGGACGAAAAGGTGGCCCTCCAGAACGAAGAGCCCGATCTGGACACTCCCTGTCCTTACTGTCACGTGCTGCTGCACCTGCGAGCGGGCATCTGGAGCGGGGAGCGCGTCACCTGCGGTCTCTGCGGAGGGAGTTCCGAGGTCGTTGAGGGCGGGGAAGGCGTGAGCCTCAGGGCCGGGTGAGACCGGACGCTGCCTCGCGCGCCGCAGGCGGACGCGACTCGATCAGTAGAGAATCACAGGCCGGCCCAGGTCCTCGCTGAGCGAGCCCAGAGCTGCGGCCGATTGGGACGGTGCCGATACGGTCGTGGGGTCCCCATCCGAGATGTACCGCAGTTCAGGATGCGCTTTGAGTTCGTCGATAGCGTCGCGCAGGCTGTTACCCGTCACCGTGATCCGGGTGATGTGCATCGGATCGAAAAGCGTGGAGAAGGGTGAGACAGAGAGGGACTCGCCGAGGGTGACCGCCGAGGTGTACACGTAGGTCTTGCCCTCGTAGGCCCCGGACGAGAGCAGGCTTTTGTCATCGGGGTAGTCGCCGGAGGGTACCGAGAGGCTGGTGACCTGATAGTTGTTGCCGATCAACCCCTGCAGAGTCTCCTGTGATGTCTGCAGTTCCTTCCGGACATCGAGGGCGGAGGCCTTCTTGAGATTGACGTTGCTGTACGTGTGACTGCCGATCTCGTAGCCCCAGTCCACGAGGTTGCGCAGCTTCTCCTGGCGCCGGTCGGCCTGGCCGAACAACTCGTAGTCTTTGGATTTCACGTCGATGAGACAGTAGAAGGTGGCTCTCGGCGCCCACCCGCCCGACTCGACGGCCGCCTGGAGGATTCCCACCGCGCACTGTGGGTCGAGGGTCCCGTCGTCGAGGATGTTGTACTGCCCCAGGCTGGAGTCGTCGAACGTGAGCACGACCGGGGAGGTCCCGGCAGGGATGTCGATGTTTCCGGCGGCGAGATCGCGCAGGTCGATAGGTTGAAACCCCTCCGACTCGAGCAGTTCGATGTCGTCGGCCAGGGCTGCGGGGCTGCGGATGTCGTCACCCCGCTCATCCCCGATCCTCTGGTAGTACAGGACCGGGATCTGTCCGAGTTCGTTCGCCCCCATGGCCTCCGCCTTGGCCGCGGTCATCGGTCCCGTGAACGTGGATGGCGTACCGGCGGAAGCGGGCGACGATACCGGGTTGGATTGGTCGCCCGTGGGCAGGACGGCGCGGGGCGTACCCGTCTCCGACTGGGAACCGCCGAACGCGAGCCCCGAAACCAGCCCGAGAAAGGCCCCCACGATGAAGGCGATCCCTAGAAAACGAAGCACTTTCCTGCGCCGCATGGTCGGACAAGTCTAGCAGAGCCCTCTGCTACAATACCCCCCACTATGGGCCAGGCCACAGCAAACGGACGTCCGTACTCGGGCAGACCGGCTCGACCGCGCAAGGGGGCAAAGAGCAAGCTCACCCTGATCGCGTTGGCGAGCGTGGTCTTCTTCGCCGGCGGATACATCCTCCTGTGGTCTCTCGGAAGTGTCATCGTGGGGGGCAAAGGGTTCCCCTGGGCTTCACCAGCGGGCGTCTCATTGTCTCCCGTGGCCGTGCAGGCTCAGATCGACCAGCCGCTCGAACCTCTCGTCAACATGCGGGCTTTGCGCGATCTCTCGTATGTTCCGGTGAAGGGGATCTACGTGGGCAGTCAGCATTTGGCGGACCCGGAGCTGCTTCAGCCGTTACTGGATCTGGCGGATACCACGGAGATCAATGCGTTCGTCGTGGATGTCAAGGACGATTGGGGAAGCATCACATACAACTGTGACGCCCCGGCGGCCAGGAATCTCGGGACAATCAGCGCCCGCATCAAGGATGTCGACTCTCTCATAGCGACGCTGCGGGAACATCACATCACTCCGATAGCCCGGATCGTGTGCTTCAAGGATTCCGTGTTGCCCAACGCCAGGCCCGATCTCGCGGTCATGAACGGCGAGACCGGGGAGATATGGGAGACCTACAGCAACCACACGCGGTTCATCAACCCGTTCTCACGCGAGGTGTGGGAGTATCTGGTCGAGGTGGCCGAGGACGCTGCCAGGCATGGATTCGCCGAGATTCAGTTCGACTACGTGCGGTTCCCGGACGGAGGCCCCATCAAGCAGGCTGTATACGCGGGTCAGAATGGGATGAAGATGAGCGATGCCATCTCGGGGTTCCTGGCATTTGCCAAGAAGCGTCTGGAGCCGCTCGGTGTTTGGATCTCGGCCGATGTCTTCGGCATGACCCTCCGGGTGAAGAGCCCCGACGACCAGGGGATCGGACAGATCCTTGAGCAGATGGCTCAGAACCTCGACATCATCTGTCCGATGGTCTATCCGTCACATTACGCCGTGAACTCCTTCGGTCTGGCGTCGCCCAACGCGAGCCCCTATCAACTAGTCAGCCAAGCGCTTCAGGAGGCAAAACAGCGTATGCCGGGCACCGGAGCCACCATCCGCCCCTGGTTGCAGGATTTCTCCATGAACGGGGGCGGCGGCTACGTCAAGTACGGGACGACGGAGGTGAAGGCAGAGATCAGAGCCGCCGAGGAGCTGGGCTACTCGGAGTGGCTACTCTGGAACGCTTCGCTGAACTACACCGAGGGTGCCCTGAGAAGCGACTGACAGGTCCGGGTCTGGGGCGGCGTGCCCTCCGGGTTGGGTGACCGCCCGGTCTCCCCGCTAGGCCACGATGACCGGAACGAGGGCTTGGTCTCCGACGTCGAGGAGGCCGTCGAGGGTGAGGCGGAGCCGTGGTATCACACTCAGAGTGATGAAGCTCAGCACCATGAACGGCTCCTCGAAATCAACGCCCAAAGACTCGGCCGCCCGTTCCAGTGCGCGCAATTGAGCAGCGACGGTCTTCACGGGCAGGTCGGCCATGAGCCCGGCGAGCGGGAGCGGTAGGATCTCGGCCTTGTCCCCCTCGACGACCGCCAGCCCGCCGCCGGCCGCGGCGACTGCACGCGCGGCGAGCAGCATGTCGGACGGCTCCACGCCGACCACGAGCAGGTGATGCGCGTCATGAGCGATGGTGGTGGCGATCGCACCGCTGCGCAACCCGAGGCCGCTCACCAGGCCGCGACCTATTCTGTTCCCTCGTGACAGGGTGGCCCCGCGCGCTTTGTCGGACAGAGGGAAGGAAGCCGCTGAAAGGACTGGCAACTCCTGCGAAGCGCCCGGTCGGGCTGCTCCCGGCCTGCGCTCCATCAAAGCCGCCAGGCAGATGTCCCTCTCAGGATCGGCGTGCAGCCGGCCGCCGGCGGCTGTCATCTCTACGAACCGCTCCTCGTTGGTGATCGCGCGCGGCGTGAGGTGGATTGCCCGGGCGCGATGCACTCCGTCTGGTGCAGGAGGGGCGAGGTCCCGTGCGTCTGACACTTCCAGACGGAACGGAGGAGAGTCGAGACGCGGAGTAGGGGGTAGCGGGATGACGAGCTCCCCGTGGCGGGCGGTCAACCGGCCCGTTTGGACCACCTCCCGTGGATGCGGGAACGCCGGATCATCGACTATCAGAAGATCGGCGCGGAAGCCGGGCGTCAGACTGCCGCGGTCGAAGAGCCGGTATAACTGGGCCGGGTTGACCGTGGCGGCGCGCAGCGCGGCCGCCACCGGCACGCCTGCCCTACACAACGCGCCCACCACGCCGTCGAGGTGGTGGTGCTCTGCGAGGGCCGCAGCGTTGCGGTCGTCGGTGCAGAGGGCGGTGCGCTCGGTACCGTGCTCGACGAGGTAGGGCAGGGCCCGAGTGAGATCGCGGGCTGCGGAGCCCTCGCGGATGAGAGTCCACATGCCCAGCCTGCGCCGCTCGAGGATGAGGTCAGGATCGGAGGTCTCGTGGTCGGTGCTGGGTCCGGCGACCATGTACGCGGCAAGCTGGCGGCCGGTGACGTCCGGGGCGTGGCCGTCGACAACGCGGTGGCCGGAGAGGTCGAATAGCTGTCCGGAGGCTTCCCCCGATATCAGGCCCATGTAGTTCATGGCCTCGCCCATGCCGGTGACCCCGTCCTCCTCGAGCAGGCGGGCGACGACTGCCGCGTCGAGACTGCCCGCGGCATGTTCGAAGGGCGAGGCCGGGACCGTCGTGGGGATCATGATCCGCAGGTCCAGGGGCAGTCCTGGCCGGGCGTCCAAGTAGAAATCGATGCCGGCGGGACCCATGACGTTCGTGATCTCATGGGGCTCCGATAGAGTGGTGGTTATGCCGTGGACGGCCAAGGCTTCGGCGAAGCGGGGAGGAGATAGCAGAGAGGTCTCCGGGTGCACATGGGCGTCGATGAAACCGGGCAGCACGAACATCCCGCGCGCATCGATCACGGCCGCGGCTTCACCCGGGTAGTGGCCGACGCCTGCGATGAGCGACCCACATATCGCCACATCGGCTTCGAACATCTCCCCGGTGAACGGCGAGAAAACGCGCCCCCCCTTGACGAGAAGGTTCGGTGGCTCCTGACCAAGAGCCACGAGACGGCAGTGTTCACGCTCGCGCATATCCATTAGAATAGCGTCCGTTCCGGTCTGGCGCCCCGGACATCCCTGTAGTCGATCGGATCAGCCGCGTGTTGGGGGTTCCCGTGAGCGTTCCACAGCTCTCCGTTTTCGTGGAGAACAAGCCCGGGCATCTGGCCGATGCACTCGCCACTCTGGCTGCGGCCGGCGTGAACATTCATTCGTTCACCATCGCAGATACGAACGACTACGGCATTCTTCGCCTTGTGGTCGACAGAGTGGAACCTGCGAAGGAGGCTCTCGACCGCGCGGGTTACATGGTGGTGGAGCACCCTGTGGTGCGGACGCTGCTTCGGGATGAGCCTGGAGCACTGGCCGCCGTCGTGCGCTCTGTCCATGACTCCGGTTTGGATATCGAGTATATCTACCAAGGGAACCGGGACACGCTCTGCATAAAGACAGAGGATCTGGAGCGCATGGAAGAGTTGTTGGTCGAAAGCGGTTTCCGGGTGCTCGGCCCGGGTGACACGGTCTGAGCCCAGCGAGCGGCGCCGGCTGTGACCTTCGACCAGTTCCTGCAGTACATCTTCAGCGGTATCACCAGCGGCAGCGTGTACGCGCTCACCGCCATCGGCTTCACTCTTGTATTCAGCGCCACGCAGATCATCAACTTCGCCCAGGGCCAGATGGTCATGCTCGGCGGAATGATGGGAGTGACACTGTACAAAGCCGGGCTGCCATTGTGGGCATGCTTCCTGGGAGCGGTTGCGGCGGTTGCCGCCGTCAGCGTGGGCATGGAGCAGGTAGCCATCCGGCCCCTCCTGCGGAAGGGCGTGCTCGCGCAGATCATCGCTACTGTAGGGGCCTCGTTTGTTTTCGAGACGGCGGCCATGCTCATCTGGGGAAGGGACGCGAAGTCGCTGCCCGCGTTCAGTGGCGAGACACCCATAGCCGTCGGCCGGGCGACCGTGGTGCCGCAGACGTTGTGGGTGGTGGGCCTCACCGTGGTGGTTGTCGTCGCCCTCACGGTCTTCTATCGCAGGAGCCTGTTCGGGACGGCCATCCGCGCCTGTGCGGTGAACCCTGAGTCGGCCCGGCTGCAGGGTATCTCCTACCGCAAGGTGGTGATGTTCACGTTTGCCCTTACCGGGGCCGTGGCCGCCGCCGCCGGGGTGATGATCACCCCCATCAGCTTCATAGGCTACTCCTCGGGTACCTTGCTCGGCCTGAAAGGCTTTGCAGCGGCGACTCTCGGAGGACTTGGCAACCCGCTGGGCGCGGTGCTGGGAGGCTTCGCCCTCGGCATCATCGAAGCCCTCGGAGTAGGGCTGGTCTCCGCCGGCTACAAGGACGCGATCGCCTTCGTGATCCTGCTGCTGGTGCTGTTCCTGCGCCCGGCCGGACTGCTTGGAGCAAAGGTGGTGGGCAGGCAATGACCGAGGCCGCCCTCCGCTTCTTCCGTCGGCATGCCGCCTACTTCCTGTTCGCGGTGCTCGTGATGACCATCCCTGCCTACCTTGGCAACACCTATTACCTTTCGGTGCTCTCCTTCGGAGCCACCCGCTTCATGATGGCGCTCGGTCTCAGTCTGCTGCTCGGCCAGGCGGGCCAGATCTCACTCGGCCAGGCGGCGTTCGTCGGCATCGGTGCGTACGGCTCGGCCATCCTCACCACGAAGGCTGGTTTCGATCCGTGGGTGGCTCTCATCGTGTCTGCGCTCCTGGCTGCGGTCATCGCCGGCTTGGTGGGCATACCCACCCTCAAGCTCAAGGGCTACTACCTGGCCATGGCCACTCTCGGCATCAACGAGATCGTGTACATCCTTCTGGTTCAGCTGAAGCCTCTCACCAACGGTACCGACGGTCTCACGGGCATACCGGCTCTTCACCTGGGCGGTCTCGACCTGAGCGGGCCCCGCGCCTATCATCTGGTGGCATGGGGAGTCGCCCTGCTCATGTTCCGCGTGGCCCTCAACCTGACCGGGTCCCGAGTGGGGCGGTCTCTCCGTGCGCTGCATCGTTCGGAGCCGGCGGCGGAATCCCTGGGCATCGACTCGTCCTATCGCAAGGTGCAGGTCTTCATGATCGCTGCGGTGTTCGCCAGCATCGCCGGCAGCTTCGATGCTTACCACATTCGGTACATCAGCCCCGAAAGCTACACCATCACCTTCTCGATCATCCTCATCACAGGGGTGATCATTGGAGGCCTGCGGACCCTGTGGGGGGCGCTTTGGGGGACGATGGTGATCGTCATCCTGCCCGAACTGCTCAAACGGGTGAACCAGGACCTCACCAACCTCGTGTTCGGCGTATTGCTCATCGCCATCATGGTGTTGGCTGGGAGGGGGACTCCGTACCTCTGGCGTCGGACAAAGGACCTCTGGGACCGCCGGCGGGGCTCGGGAACTGCCGGGCCGGAACCCGGTGCGGGGACGGAGGAGTAACGGCATGCCCCTTCTCAGCGTACAGAACGTGTCGAAACGCTTCGGCGGGCTCGATGCACTGCGCGAGGTCACCTTCACCGTATATCGGGACCAGATCAAAGCCCTCATCGGACCGAACGGCGCCGGCAAGACCACTCTCTTCAACATCATCTCGGGGTCGTACCGGCCCACCGAGGGTTCCGTGCTGCTAGCGGACGTGGAGGTGAGGGGCAAAACGCCGCACCGCATCTGTCGCATGGGCGTGGGGCGTACCTTCCAGCACAGCCTGGTGTTCGACGACATGAGCGTCGTGGAGAACGTGGCGGTCGGCCGCTACTCGCGGACGAGGGCCGGCCTGCTCGCCGCCGCCCTGACTCTGCCGCGCCACCGGCGAGAGGAGGCCGAAACGTTCAAGGCTGCGCACGAGGCCCTCCGGAGGATCGGGATCGGTCACTTGGCCGAGGAACCGGCAGAGAACCTGCCCATGGGGGAGAGGCACCTGCTCGAGATCGCCCGGGCGCTGGCCTCGGGGCCCCGGTTGCTCCTGCTCGACGAACCGGCCGCGGGGCTGAATGACGACGAAACCTTACGATTAGCGGATACTGTGAGGAAAATACGGGACGAGGGTGTCACTGTGCTCCTGGTGGAACACGACATGAACTTCGTCATGGAGATATCGGATGAGGTGGTGGTCCTCGACTACGGGAGGAAGATAGCCGAGGGGCCTCCGCTGATGATCCGCAACAACGAGGAAGTGATCAAGGCGTACCTAGGGGAGGAGCTGCAATGAGCAGGTCGGTGAAGAAGAACAATGGAGCGCGCACGATCCCGGGTGTGAGTCTCGTGCTGCTGGTGGCAGCCGTCCTGCTGGTCGCGATGCTCGCGGTCGGCTGCGGCGGCGAGACCACAACCACGACGGCTGCGAGTACCGACACCACGGGTGGGGCTGCCGCTCCGACCGGAGACCCCATCGTGATCGGCGCAATCGTGTCGGCCACCGGACCGGGGTCGGCGCTGGGCGAGCAGGAGCGGAACGTCCTGCAAATGGAAGAGGATCTCATCAATGCCAAGGGGGGTGTTCTCGGCCGGCCTCTCAAGATCGTCGTGGAAGACGACAAGAGCGATCCCAAAGAGGCGGTGACGGCGGCCAACAAGCTGCTGCAGCAGGACAAGGCCGTGGCCCTCATCGCGGCCACGACGTCCTCTTCCACGCTGGCGGTGAAGGAGATCGCCGCGCAGGAGGGCATTCCGCAGATCGCGATGGCGGCTGCCAATGACGTCACCGACAAAGAGCCCAACCAATGGATTTGGCGGACACCGCAGAAGGACGCCTTGGCCGTGGAACGTGCGCTCGACTACATCGCGAACAGCCTCAAGGTGAAGAAGGTGGCCGTACTCCACGACGAGAACGCCTTCGGCTCTTCGGGAAATGCCGAGATCGCCAAGCAGGCTCCGGGCAAGGGGCTCGAAGTAGTGGCGTCCGAGTCCTACAAGACGAACGACACCGACATGACCGCGCAGCTGACGAAGATCAAAGGCGAGAATCCTGAAGTCCTCGTGGTCTGGGGCACGAACCCCGGTCCGGCGCTCGCGGCGAAGAACATGAAGCAGTTGGGCATGACCATTCCCTACGTGGGCAGCCACGGCATCGCCAACCGCACGTTCATCGAGCTTGCCGGCGACGCTGCGGAGGGGGTCGTCTTCCCGGGCGGGCGGCTGCTCGTGCCGAGCTCCATCACCGATCCCAAGCAGAAAGAAGTGACGGAGGCGTTCATACACGACTACGAGTACACCTACAGTGCCCAGCCGAATCCGTTTGCCGGCTACGCGTTCGAGGCCATCACCATCCTGGCGGATGCCATCACCCGCGCAGGCAGCACCGACGCCGCGGCCATCCAGTTGGCTCTGAACTCAACGACCGGGTTCCCCGGCCCGGACGGCATCTACAACTACAGCGCCACAGACCATGACGGGCTCGTGGCCTCGGACATGATCATGGTGAAGATCGAGGGCGGGACCTGGATCCTCGCCGAGTAGCCGAGAGGGTACGCCGCATGGTGAGCGGGAGAGCAGCAGGTGCTTGAGCTGCGCGGCATCCGTGCGGGCTACGGGAAGATCGAGGTGTTGCACGGCCTCGATCTGACCGTGGCCGCGGGCGAGATCATCACGGTGATCGGCGCCAACGGCGCCGGCAAGAGCACGCTGCTCAAGACCATATCCGGTCTGGTGAGGCTGTCCGGGGGCTCCATTTCGCTCGGCGGAAAGCGTCTGGACACGCTCAGTGTCGAACAGATTGTTTCCAGGCGGATCGTTCAGGTCCCGGAGGGCCGGCAGCTGTTCGGCCCGCTCACCGTGTTGGAGAATCTCGCGCTTGGGTCCTACTCCCGTCGTCGGGAGGGTACCCCGGTCGCCGAGCGCTTGAAAAAGGTGTTCGCTCTGTTTCCGCGGCTCGAGGAGAGACAGAAGCAGCAGGCGGGAACGCTCTCCGGCGGCGAGCAGCAGATGCTTGCCATCGGCCGAGCGCTGATGGCGGAGCCTCGGGTGCTTCTGCTCGACGAGCCCTCGATGGGACTGGCTCCCATCTTGGTGCGGGACATCTTTGCGACGCTCCGCACCCTGAATGAGCACGGCCTCACCATGGTGCTGGTGGAGCAGGACGCCCGGATCGCCCTCAGTCTTGCGCATCGCGGGCTCGTGATGGAACGAGGGAACATCGTGCTGGCAGATTCGGCCGAGGCCCTGTTGGCGGACCCTGAGGTGCAAGCCATCTACTTCGGCCAGCGGACCGGGGCGCGTGCCAACAGCGCGGTCGGTGACGGCGCAGGCGGTGCTTCCGCCGGGCGCCGCTCCGGCGACGAGCGATGACGAGGTCCAGGGAGCAGTCATGAACGAGATCTGGAACCCCGAGTACGAGACGATGAGCCGGGAGGAACTGCGCGCTCTGCAGTTCAAGCGTCTGCAGATGACTCTGAGGTGGGCGTACGACAACGTGCCGTTCCATCACGAGCGCTGGTCGGCCATGAAGCTCAGACCCGGTGACGTCAAGTCTTTGGAAGACGTACGCAAGCTGCCCTTCACGGGGAAGGGTGACTTCAAGGCGGCCTATCCGTACGGGCTGTTCGCGCTGCCTCTGGAGAAGATCATCCGGATCCACTCCACGTCGGGGGCCATCTCCACTCCGACCGTGGTCGGATACAGCCGAGGCGACCTCAACACCTGGTCGGAACTGTGCGCCCGAGCGGCGGCGGCGGGCGGCGCCCACTCGCACGACGTAGCCCAGATAACTTTCGAGTACGGATTGACGACCGGTGCCTTCGGCATGCACGCGGGCCTCGAGCGGGTGGGTGTCACGGTGGTGCCGACCTCCACCGGCAACACCCAGCGGCAGTTGAAAGTCATGAGGGACTTTAATACGACGGTGCTCGTGGGAACCCCGTCGTACGTTCTCCACCTCACCGAGGTGGCGCCCCGGCTCGGCTACGACCTCGGAGCCCTCGACCTCCGTGTGGCCTTGCTCGGATCGGAGCCCTGGACCAACCGGACCCGGGAAGAGATCGAGACGCGCACCGGCATGTCGGCCACCGACATATACGGTCTGTCGGAAGTCATCGGACCGGGAGTTTCCTACGAGTGCTGGAACAAGGACGGATTGCACATCAACGAGGACCACTTCCTGGTGGAGGTGGTGGATCCGGCGACCGGTGAGCCTGTGCCCGACGGCAAGGAGGGCGAACTCGTCTTCACCTCGCTCACGAAGGAAGCCTTGCCCGTGATCCGTTATCGCACGGGCGACCTGGCCAGCGTCAGCTACCGGCCGTGCGCCTGCGGTAGGGTGTTCGCCCGGCACAGCAAGGTGTACCGGCGCACGGACGACATGCTCGTCATCCGAGGAGTCAACGTGTACCCGGGATCCATAGAGGCTGTGCTCGCCGACCTGGAGGGGGTCGACCCCCGCTATCGGATCATCGTGTTCCGGGAGGGAGTCATGGACCAGCTCGAGATCCAGATCGAGGTGGAGCCGTCGTTCATGGCCGACACCGTGAGGAGGCTGCAGGGCTTCCAGCGGAGTGTGGAGGAGCGGATGCGCCAGGAGTTGGGGATACGCCCGCGGGTGCGCCTGGTCGAGCCGCGGACGGTGCCGCTCGGCGAATTGCGGCGGGTTATCGACACCCGTCCTACCGGGTGATGGACGCATGGGGCACCGCCTGGGTGTCCGCTTCATCTGCTACAGTGTGCCGACGGCGTTTCGAGGGGCGGCCGCTTGCGTGCCCCTGGCGATAAGTAGAGTCTCGGAGGTCAAGAGCGGTGCAGAATCATGAGTTCCTGTTCACGTCGGAGTCGGTGAGCGAAGGTCACCCCGACAAGATCGCAGACCAGATCTCGGACGCCGTGCTGGATGCGGTGCTGCGTGACGACCCGACGGGTCATGTGGCCTGCGAGACCCTCATCACCACCGGCCTGGTGGTGGTCTCCGGCGAGATCAGCACCACCACGTACGTCGACGTGCCGTCGCTCGTGAGAAAGACCGTCGAGCGCATCGGGTACACTCGGGCCAAGTATGGTTTCGACGCCTCCACCTGTGGCGTGGTCACGGCCATCCACGAGCAGTCCCCGGATATCGCCCAGGGTGTGAACGCCGCCCTCGAATGCCGGGTGGATCCCACAGACCAGGACGCGCTCGATTGCCAGGGCGCCGGCGACCAGGGCATGGTGTTCGGCTATGCATGCTGCGACTCGGCGGAACTCATGCCGTTGCCCATCTCCCTTGCCCACAAGTTGGTGCATCGCCTGAGCGAGGTCCGCAAGGGGTGCGTGGTCCCGTACCTGAGGCCCGACAGCAAGAGCCAGGTGACGGTGAAGTACGTCGACGGAAAGCCCGAATTCATCACGGCGGTGGTGCTGTCCACCCAGCACACCGACGGCATCGACATCGAGACGCTCATGCGCCCCGATCTCGTCGATCATGTCGTCAAGCCGGTGCTGCCCGAGGGTTTGTACGATCCGGAATTCAAGAAAACCAAGCTCTTCGTCAACCCCACGGGGAAGTTCGTGGTCGGCGGTCCGATGGGGGACACCGGACTCACGGGCCGCAAGATCATCGTCGACACCTACGGCGGCTGGGGCCGCCACGGCGGGGGTGCCTTCTCCGGCAAGGACCCCTCGAAGGTCGACCGCTCGGGGGCGTACGCAGCTCGGTACGTGGCCAAGAATGTAGTGGCCGCCGGCCTGGCTGACCGCTGTGAGGTCCAGATAGCCTACGCGATCGGCGTAGCTCATCCCGTGAGCGTAATGATCGACACGTTCGGCACCGCGAAGATCGACCCGAAGGTCATCCAGGATCTCGTGCTCAGTCATTTCGACCTGCGCCCGGCGGCCATCATCCGCGAGCTGCGCCTGCTCCGGCCCATCTATGAGAAGACGGCGGCCTATGGCCACTTCGGTCGCGAGGACGCCGATTTCACCTGGGAGAGCACGGACAAAGCTGCTGCCCTGCGTAGCGACGCCGGCCTATAGCCGGAGAGGCTGCCGTCTGGCCGGCGGCGCGTCGGTATGCGGGCGCGCCCGATCTTGAGCGGTTGGAGGAGACGTGGCTTCCAGCGCGGCCGAGCATAAAGGGCTCGTGGCCCGGGTCGTCCCGTTGCTGCGGCTGCACCACCTCGGCCACCGGCAGTTCGACTATGTCGTACCCGAGGACGTCGCCGGGGCGGTGGTGCGCGGCTCCATCGTGACGGTCCCGTTCGGCCGGCGGACGGTGCGGGCCGTGGTGCTCGAGACGCTGGATGCCGCGAACTGCGGCGGGGAAGCGACCGCGGACCGGCAGTCGATGCAGGTGCCGCTCGAGGGATTGCGGTCCGTCGAGAGCGTCGGTCCCGACTCCATACCTGTGGACCTCCTCGAGTTGGCGTCGCACATGTCTACACGGTACCTGTGTTCCCTGGAATCGTGCCTGCGGCTGGTGGCGCCTATTGGAGCGGCGAGCGGTAGAGCTTCGAGGACGAGAGTCCGCAAGGATCACGTGTTCCCGACGCCCGGAGCCGACTCCGAGTTGATCGCCGGGTTGACCGCGAAGCAACGGGTGGCGTGGGAGG
Organism: uncultured Gaiellales bacterium; assembly: GCA_964631965.1. Lineage (GTDB taxonomy): Bacteria > Actinomycetota > Thermoleophilia > RBG-16-64-13 > RBG-16-64-13 > CAIQPS01. The sequence continues at coordinate 16,472 of CAZWAR010000003.1, read as the reverse complement.
CCGTTCCTCCCTCGGGTATGCGCAAGGCTGCGCTCTGCGAGGCGGCCGGCGTCGGGCGGAGGGTGGTCGCCGCCCTGGAGGCGAAAGGGCTCCTCGAGGCGCGGTCTGCGCCGCCGGTCGAGGAAGGGTCCTCTGCGGCCCCACCCGCGGTTGGCAGCGGCCCGGCCGAGAGAATGGTCGGCAAAGAGGAAGGCGGGGAGGATGCAGCCCGGCAAGCCGGTCAGGTGGTTGTGCCGTGGCCGGAGCAGGACCTGGCGATCGAGGCCCTGACTACCGTCCTGGATCGGCCTGAGTATGCGGAGCGGCTTCTGTGGGGGGTCACAGGCAGCGGGAAGACGGAGGTGTATCTGCGGGTGATGGAGCACGCGCTCGCGGGCGGGAAAGGAACCATACTCCTGGTCCCGGAGATCGCGCTCACGCCGCAGACCATCCGGCGAGTGAAAGCTCGGTTCGGACACCGGGTAGGCGTGTTCCACAGTGGGCTTGCTCCCGGGGAGAGGGCGAGGGAGTATCGGCGCGTGGCCGCCGGGGAGGCAACCGTGGTTGTGGGGGCGCGCTCAGCGGTGTTCGCCCCCGTGCAGGAATTGGGACTCATCATCGTCGACGAGGCGCACGACAGCTCCTACAAGCAGGAAGAGGAGCCTCGCTACCGGGTGAGGACTGTCGCCGAGATGCGGCTACGGCCGAGGGGTGGCCTTCTGCTCGAGGGGAGCGCGACCCCCGCAGTGGAGCGCATGGCCTGTTCCGACGAGCGCATCCGGCTGTCCCGGCGGGCTGCTGGAGCGCCTCCGGAGGTCGAAGTGGTGGACATGAGGCGCCAGGGCGCCGGTCTCCTGCTCGCGGCGCGCTCCCGGCAGGCGCTGGCGGAGGTCCTCCGCAACGGGGAGCAGGCGATCATCCTGCTCAACCGGAGAGGGTACGCCGGCTACGTCCACTGCGAAGCGTGCGGTCACGTCCTGATGTGCGCCGACTGCGAACTCTCTCTCACCTTCCACAAGGGAGAGCAGAGGTTGCTCTGCCACCACTGCGGCCGGGGCTACGCGCAGCCACCGGCCTGTCCCTCGTGTGGGGAAGCGCCGCTCACCAGAGCGGCTCCGGGTACCGAGCGCTTGGACGGCGAGTTGCGGACCTTGGTGCCGGGTGAGCAGGTGTTTCGGATGGACTCCGACGTCATGGGGAGCGGAGCGAAGACTCAGGCTGTGCTGGAAGCGTTCGGGGCATCGCGGCCCGGGGTGCTTGTCGGCACCCAGATGGTGGCCAAGGGGCACGATTTCCCTAATGTGACGCTGGTCGTCGTCGCCGACGCGGACGTGGGTCTCTATGTGCCCGACTTCCGGGCCTCCGAGCGGACGTTCCAGCTGCTGACCCAGGTGGCGGGGCGAGCCGGTCGTGCAGAGCGCCCCGGTCGAGTCCTAGTGCAAACCGCGAATCCCGACGTGCCCTGCATCCGCATGGCTCTGGCCGGAGAGGAAGAAGCCTTCTACCGCGAGGAACTGGCGATGCGGCAGAGGTTGGGTTATCCACCCTACGCGGAGCTCGTCCGGCTCGTCACGTCGTCGCCCGACGCGCTCAAGGCCCAAGCAGCGGCTCGGCACTTGGTGGAGAGAATGGCGACGTACTTTCCTAATGGCGAGCTGCACGGCCCTGCGCCGCTGCCCCGTCTCCGGGGACGGCATCGCTGGCAGATCATGGTGGCGGCCCGCCAAGGTGAGCGGGCGCGGACTATAATAAGGCAGGCGCTGGCGCAGCTCGAAGAGCCTTACCGGCGCCGGGGCGTCGTCCTATCGGCAGACGTCGATCCGCTATCTTTCGGGTAACTATACGAGGGGCAGAAAGGTCACGATGGCACGGAGGGAACGAGAGAAGGAGCAGAGCCCGCAGGTTCCACTCGAGCGCCTGCGCACGTTTGGGGATCCCGCTCTCCGACAACAGACCCATGCCATCACCGCGTTCGACTCGCGCCTGGAGAAACTGGCCGACACCATGCTGCAGGTGATGCGTCGGGAAGAGGGGGTCGGCTTGGCCGCCCCGCAGATTGGAGTGCTGAGCCGCATCATGGTGTGGAGGGATCCGGAACACGAAGAGGCGGAGCACGTGTTCGTGAATCCACAGATAATCTCCCGCTCGGAGGAATGCAACACTACCGGGGAAGGTTGCCTCTCGGTGCCGGGGTGCACCGTCGAAGTGGAACGTGCCAACGAGGTGGTGGTCACGGCCCAGGATCTGGGAGGTACGCCCATCGAGCTGGAGGCATCCGGACTGGTGGCCCGGATCATGCAGCACGAGATCGACCATCTCGAGGGCCGTCTGATACTGGACCGAGCAACCCCTGAGGAGAGGCGGCGCGCTTTGAAGGAACTCCGCGAGCGCGCGCTTGAGACCGACAGGTGAAGTTCGCCTTCGCAGGCTCTCCAGACTTCGCGGCCTGGACCCTCGAGGACCTGGTCGGGCTGGGACGCCGCCCAACCCTCGTGATCTCTCAGCCGGACCGCCCGGTGGGAAGAGGAAGACGGGCGGCCGCGCCTGCGGCGGCGGCCGCCGCCGGACGCCTCGGGTTGGACCTCATCCAGCCCGAGGACATCAACGCTCCCGCAGTCGTCGAACAGGTACGGACTTCCGGGGCGGCGGTGCTCGTGGTGGCTGCTTTCGGCCAGATCCTGCGAAGGAATCTGCTCGACTCCGTTCCGTGCATCAACATCCACGCCTCGCTGCTGCCGGCCTACCGGGGCGCCGCCCCCATCGAGCGAGCCCTTGCGGCTGGCGAGGAGTGTACGGGCGTCAGCGTCATGCGGGTGGTCGAGGCCTTAGATGCCGGCCCTTGGGCGCTCAAGACCTCTTTGTCGATAAGCCTGTGGGACGACGCCGGTACGCTGGCCCGCGCCCTCGCCTTTCTCGGAGCCAGAGGCGTCGACCAAGTGCTGACAGGGATAGAGGATGGCACGGTTGTCTGGACGGAACAGGACGGGGAGAGCGTCTACGCGGAGAAGCTGTGCCAGGAGGACTGTTTCCTGAACCCGGCGTGCTCCGCGCGTGCGGTCCACGATCAGGTGCGCGCCCTCAGCCCGCGGGTGGGCGCCCGGGTCGCGTGCGGGGGTGTCCGGTTCAAGGTGTGGCGCACCTGGCCGTACGGCGTTCTCGGCATGGAGACGCCCGCGGACGCCGTCCCGGCCGTCGGCCGGCCGGGGGCGATCGAAGCGACCCCCACCCGGTTGTTCCTGGGATGCACGGAAGGGGTTGTGGAGATACTGAGCCTGCAGCCGGACGGGAGGGGGCGGATGACGGCGGCCGAATTCGTTCGTGGATATCGCGGCCGGCTGGGGGCGAGCATCACTCCGATCACGGGCGCATGTTTTCCGGAGGAGGGTGGAGGATGAGTCTCCGAGGGGAAGGAAAGGGCGCATGACGGTGCCGGCGGCCGTCTATCGGGAAGTCCACCTGCTCCCATCGATTCTGTCGGCGGACTTCTCCCGCTTGGGTGACGAGATCGCCCAGGTGATGGACGCCGGCGTGCGCGTCATCCATTGCGATGTCATGGACGGTCATTTCGTCCCGAACCTGACGATGGGACCGGCTGTTGTCGCCTCCATCGCTCCGTCGGTCCACGACCGCGGCGGCCTGCTCTCGGTGCATCTGATGATCGAGAATCCCGAGCAGTTCGTTGACGAGTTCACCGATGCAGGCGCCGATGTGCTGAGCATCCATGCCGAGGCGAGCACGGGGCTCTACCATGCTGTCGAGATGATCAAGGGAAGGGGCGCAGGGGCGGGTGTCGCGCTCAATCCCGGCACTCCGGTCTCCGCCATCAGAGACGTGGCCTCCCTCGTGGATCTGGTGCTGGTGATGACCGTGAACCCGGGCTTCGGCGGACAGAAGCTCATCCCCGCTGCGCTGAGGAAGGTGCCCCTCGTGCGGGCTATGATCCGGCCGGAGGCCGCCATCGAGGTTGATGGGGGGGTCAACCGCTCGAACATCCGGGAGGTGGTCGAGTTGGGTGCCGACTGGATCGTGGCTGGTTCGGCCGTGTTTGGAGCGGAAGACCCGGGAGACGAGGCCAGGCTGCTGCAGGCGCTCATGGCGGGGGACGCTGCGGCCTGACCGGGGATCGGTCGCGGGACGGGCCGGCCTGCCCGAGCAGGGCAGGGCAGGATCGGAGGGGCCGCACATGACGGCTTGGTCCGGGTTGTGGTAGATTTCCCGCTGCACCTGCGGGTGCGATTCAGTAGTTGGTCTTCGGGGTCGGGTGAAATTCCCTACCGGCGGTGACAGCCCGCGAGCCCTCAGGGGCAGACCAGGTGGAATCCCTGGGCCGACAGTACAGTCTGGAGGAGAGAAGACCGGAGCGTACGCCATCGCTCTGCGGACCCCTGGGCCATGAGGCTGAGGGGTCTTAATGTCTGCTCTAGAGGCGCATGACATCCTGATGCTCGAACGGGCCTTCGCCCTGGCCGAAAAAGGCCGGGGCTGCACGAGTCCCAACCCGGTCGTGGGGGCGGTGATCGTGCGGGATGCCCACGTCGTGGGCGAGGGCTATCACGCCGGTCCCGGGAAGGACCATGCGGAGATAGCCGCCATGAAGGACGCCGTCCTCCGGGCGGGGGGCAGCGCCGCCCCGAACGTCCCGCTCGACCATGCGGCTGCTCGTGTCGCGTGCGAAGGCACCACCATGTACGTCACCTTGGAGCCCTGTTGCACATTCGGCCGGACGCCTCCCTGCACCACGGCCCTCGTGGCCGCAGGATTCTCGCGCTTGGTCGTCGGGGCCGTGGACCCGACGCCCGGGGTGAACGGGCGCGGTCTGGCGCTGCTGCGTGAGGCCGGCCTGACGGTGGACTGTGCGGAAGGCGAGTTCGAGCGCCGGATGAAGCGACAGAACGACGCGTTGCGAAAGATGGTGGCCACCGGACTGCCGTTCGTCACCTATAAGTACGCCATGACCGCCGATGGTCGTCTGGCCACCGACAGCGGCAACTCTCGCTGGATATCGAGCGCTGAGAGCCGGCAACTCGTGCACCGCTGGCGTTCGTGGAGCGACGCGGTGGTGGTTGGAGCTGGCACGGCCCGTGCGGACGACCCCCTACTCACCGCGCGCAATGTCGATCCTTGCCACCAACCCCTACGGGTCGTGGTCGGTCGGGCTGGGGCTCTCCCGACGGAGGCCGCCCTGGTGCGGAGCGTGACGGAAGGACCTGTGCTGGTGGTCGGCGGGGACCCGGGCGCGGACGAGGCCGCCACCAGGCTGCGGGCCCTTGGAGTCGGCGTTGTGACGGTGGCCTCCGGACCGGAGGGCAACCCCGAGCCGGTGGCTGTGGCGACCGAACTTGCCGCCCGAGGGGTGCAGAGCGTCCTGCTCGAGGGAGGCCGGCGCCTGGCCGGCGCCTGGTGGGCTGAGGGTCTCATCGACAAGGTGGCCTGTTTCTTGTGTCCGAAGCTGGCCCCGGGGACCGAACACCGTGGAGCGCTGTGGAGTGAGGGCCCTCAGCTCATGGGAGACGCCCTGTCACTTCGCGAGGTCGAGGTGGAGAGGAGCGGGTGCGACGTGCTCATGACCGGCTACACCAGGGACGTGTACTGATGTTCACGGGACTAGTCGAAGAGGTAGGAGTGGTTCGGCGCCTCGAACGGAGCCCGGCGGGAGGAAAGCTGAGCGTGCGCGCCGCGGCCGTGCTGGACGGCACGAAGATCGGGGACTCTATCGCGGTGAGCGGAGCCTGTCTCACGGTCGTCAGTCTGGATGGTGACGGCTTCGTCGTGGAGTGCATGCCGGAGACCCTTTCCCGCACCACGCTCGGTCAAGCGGAGCCCGGTTCGCTGGTGAACCTGGAGCGGTCCCTACGCTGGGGGGACCGGCTGGGGGGTCACCTGGTGCTCGGTCACGTCGACGCAGTTGCGGTGGTGCGGGGGATGAGACAGGCGGGGATCGCCCGGGAGGTGGAACTCTCGCTGCCGGCCGAGGTAGCGGGCGCCGTGGCAGCCAAGGGATCGATCGCCGTCGATGGGATCTCCCTCACGGTGATGCAGGTGACCGGTGATGCGTTCACGGTCGGCATCATCCCGCACACACTGGCCGAGACCACCCTGCGCGGAGTGAGGGCGGGGCAGCGCGTGAACCTGGAAGTGGATGTGCTCGCCCGGTACGTTCTGCAAGCGCTGCAGACACTCTCTCACGCGGCGGGAGACGAAGGCCCCGGCGCCGCCGGGTTGACAGAGGAATTTCTTCGCGAACAAGGGTTCGCTTGATAGGAGGATCGTTCAGTATGACTGAAGGACAAGGCTTTGCCACCATCGAGGAGGCGATCGAGGAGATCAGGAACGGCCGCATGGTGGTGGTGGTCGACGACGAGGACCGGGAGAACGAGGGCGACCTGACCATGGCCGCTCAGTTCGTGACGGCGGAGTCGGTGAACTTCATGGCCGCTCACGGCCGGGGTCTCATCTGTCTCTCCATCACCGAGGAGCGGGCGGAGGACATGCACCTACGCCCCATGGTACGTTCCAACACGTCGCGCTTCGGCACGGCCTTCACGGTGTCGATCGAAGCCAGGGAGGGCGTGACCACCGGGATATCCGCGGCCGACCGTGCGCATACCATACGGGTGGCCATCGATCCGCGGAGCCGGCCGGAAGATCTCGTCCAGCCGGGCCACGTGTTCCCACTCATCGCCCGGCCTGGTGGGGTGCTGAGCCGGACGGGGCAGACCGAGGCTGCCGTGGACCTCGCCCGGCTTGCAGGTCTCATTCCGGCGGGCGTCATCTGTGAGGTCATGAACGAAGACGGAACCATGGCCCGCGTGCCCGATCTCATGCGATACTGCGGGCGCCACGGGCTCAAGATGATCACCGTGGCCGACCTCATCCGCTACCGGCGAAGGACCGAGAAGCTCGTCAAGCGAGCGGCGCTGGTGCAGATGCCCACGCGGTTTGGAGATTTCGTCGGGCACGGATACGAGAGTCTTCTCGACGGCGGGCAGCACCTGGCCCTGGTCAAGGGCGACGTGGCCGGGAAAGAGAATATCCTCGTACGGGTGCACTCGGAATGTCTCACTGGAGACGTCTTCCACTCCATGCGCTGCGACTGCGGCGATCAGTTGCAGGCCGCTCTCGAGCGGATCGAGCAGGAGGGGGCCGGCGTCCTTCTGTACATGCGGCAGGAGGGCCGGGGCATCGGGCTGCTCAACAAGCTTCGTGCGTACGAACTCCAGGAACAGGGGCTGGATACGGTGGAGGCGAACGTGGAGCTGGGTTTCGCCCCCGACCTTCGCGATTACGGTATCGGTGCCCAGATCCTGGTTGACCTGGGGCTCACCACCATCAGGATCATGACCAACAACCCGAGGAAGCTGGTGGGGCTGGAGGGCTATGGGCTCACCATCACCGAGCGTGTACCGCTCGAGATGAGGCCGACCCGGGCGAACCTGAACTACCTGCGGGTCAAGAGAGAGAAGATGGGCCACATCCTGCACCATCAGGGACTGCAATACCCGGAAGTCGAGCGAAAGGACGAGGGCGATGGATAGCAAAGGGCTGGTGTTCGAGGGTTTTCTGAACGGTGAAGGGCTTCGCTTCGCCATGGTCGTCAGCAGGTTCAACGAGTTCATCAGCAGCAAGCTGCTTTCCGGAGCCTGGGACTGCCTCACGCGTCATGGTACCGAAGGGGCTGATATCGACGTGGCCTGGGTGCCCGGGGCGTTCGAGATCCCGGTGATAGCCCAGCGTCTCGCAGCGACCAAGCGCTACGACGCGGTCATCTGTCTGGGCGCGGTTATCCGGGGCTCGACGCCGCACTTCGACTATGTGGCCTCCGAAGTGGCAAAAGGCGTGGCCAAGGTGCAGTTGGACGCCGGGGTCCCGGTGATCTTCGGTGTGCTCACGACGGACACCATTGAACAGGCGGTGGAGCGGGCCGGCACGAAGTCGGGCAACAAGGGCTGGGACGCAGCCGTTTCGGCTCTGGAGATGGCGAACCTGGTGAAGAACCTCGACCGACCGGCCGGAGACCAGCCGAAAGCGTAGGACGGGGAGAGCACAAGGAGAGGCGAGTCGCACGGCGCATGGGCCGGCGCCGCTGCCGGCCGGTGACAGGTGGTACCGGCCGGCGGGAACGAGGTCAGAGGGTCAGGCGACCTTCTGGACCTTGTGGGCCTTGAGGCACTTCGCGCAGACGTAAGCCTGGGTTGGTTTGCCGTCGAGCTGGATGCGGACCTTCTGGACGTTGGGATCCCAACGGCGCGGGGTGGCACGCATGGAATGACTGCGGTTGTTGCCGAAGCTGGGCTTCTTGCCGCATATGACGCACACTTTGGACATGGGGATCACTCTGCTTCTTCGGTTGCGGGCACGGAATTCAATAGTATGCCGCAACGCGTTGTCCGTGACAAGCCGGGGAGAATCGCAGTGACCGCTGCGCCTGGCCGACGCGCCTAGTGTAGCTACAAAGCGCTCTGTGCTGTAGGGTATAGTACTTAGGCAGGGACAAATGTCCGACTGGGGAGGAGATGGCGACCTTTACCAAAGACATGTCGATGATGGAAGCCCTGCAGGCCGACCCGCGCGCCAAGGACGTGTTCGCCGCTCACGGTATGGCGTGTATCGGTTGTATGGGGGTGAGCATGGAATCCATCGAGGACGGGGCGAGGATGCACGGCATAGATCCTGGAACCGTCGTGGACGAACTCAACAGGCTGGCCCGCATCGAGGAGTCTTCGAAAGCATGAGCGCAAGAAGGGGCGCGCGGGCGGGTAGTGCTCCAGAAGCTCGCGAGGGAGCCGTCGGCGGCCATCTCAACATCAGCGAGAAGGCGATCGCCGATATCGTCGGGTGGACGGTTCTCGAATGCTACGGGGTCGTGGGGATGGCGTCTCCCAACCTCCGGCAGGGAGTGGCCTCGCTCCTCTCGCGTGAGCGCCTTCACCAGGGCATCAAGGTCGCCCAGAGCGCCGATCAACTGCACATCAAGCTCTACATCATCGTCGAGTACGGCTTGAACGTGGCCGAGGTAGCAGGCAACGTGCGTTCGCAAGTGGCCTACAGCGTCGAGAAAATGACGGGAAGGCCGGTCAGCGGCCTGCACATCTACGTGCAGGGGGTCAGGCTTGGGGAGTAACGCGGAAGACTCGCTCACGCCATCCCGCGCCCGGGAACTGCTTGCCGCCGGGTACGCGGCCCTCGAGGAGCGCAAACAGGAGATCAACGATCTCAACGTGTATCCGGTGCCGGACGGCGACACCGGAACCAACCTGGCCCTTACAGTCAAGGGCATGGTCGAATCCGTATCTCGGCTGCCCGACGGGCTTGCCGAGCGAGAGGTGTGCTCGGCTCTTGCTCAGGCGGCTCTCATGGGGGCGAGGGGCAATAGCGGGGTGATCCTCTCCCAGATCATCCGGGGAGCGATGGAGGTCCTTGGTCAGGACGGACCCGTCACCCAAGAGGTCCTCACAAGAGCTTTGCGTCACGCGACCGAAACCGCATATCGAGCGGTGAGGAGGCCGGTGGAGGGCACGATGCTCACCGTGTTGCGGGAGATGTCCGAGGCTGCAGCCGAGGCGCCCGATGGGAACGATCTACAGGAGTTCCTGAGCCTGGTGGTGTCTGCCGGATGGGCGAGCGTGGAAAGGACGCCCACGCTGCTCCGGGTCCTGGCCGATGCCGGAGTGGTCGATGCGGGAGGTTTCGGTCTTGTGGTCCTCGTGGAGGGCGCCGCAGCCGGACCAGGTGGCAGAAGGGCGGCGCCGATGAAGAGGTCCGCACAGGCGGCCCTTCCCCCCTTGCCTGTGATGGCCGAAGCCGAGGAGGTGGGCGACTTCACCTATTGCACCAGCTTTCTGCTCACCGGCCGGGGTCTCGATAGGGCCCTGCTGGAGGACGAGCTCGGGCGATTGGGGGACAGCCTTCTGGTGGTCGGGGACGACCGGCAGATAAAGGTGCACGTGCACACCGATGAACCTGGGGCGGTGCTGGCCCTGGTGACTCCGGTGGGCACACTGTCAGAGATCGAGATCGACAACATGAAGGAGCAGAGAGCGGCCCGCGAGCGGCGCCTCGCCGCCGTGCCGACGGAGGAGTCGGTCTCGGATGCCGGTCTCACCCAGGTCGTCGCCGTGGTGACCGGCGAGGGGAACAAGGCCCTCTTCCGCGACCTGGGGGTCGACCTCATAGTGGAAGGCGGGCAGTCGATGAACCCTTCCACGGAAGACCTCATGCGGGCGGTGGAGAAGGCGGCGGCCCCGTCGGTGATCATCCTGCCCAACAACGGCAACATCATCATGACGGCGGAGCAGACAGTGAACCTCACCGACAAGGAGGTCATCGTCGTACCGACCCGTTCCATCCAAGCGGGACTGAGCGCGGCCGTGGCCCTCGACAAGCGGAGGCCCGGGGCGGAGAACGCCAGGGACATGCGGGCGGCTATCGAGGGAGTGGCGACGGCAGAGATCACTCGGGCCGTGCGGGACTCGCTTGTGGATGGCGTCCAGGTCAGGGCGGACGACTTCATCGGTCTCATCGACGATCGGGTGGTCGTGGCCGGCAGCCAGTTGGAACCGGTCGTCAGTCAGGTGGTGGCCCTGCTACTGGACGGGGGTCGGGGAGTGCTCACCGCTCTGATAGGCGACGAGGAGAACGCAGACCATGCGGCGGCAGCACTGGAGAGTCTACGCGGTGCCTATCCCTTGGTGGAGATGGACCTCCATCAGGGCGGCCAGCCCTTCTATCCCGTCCTGCTCTCAGCGGAATAGCGGGAAGCCCGTTCATCTGGCAAAGAAAGGAGCCGGGCCGAGATGATCATCGACCGGACGACCACGGCCATCGTCGTCGATTCCACCGCGGACCTGCCTGACTATCTGGCGGACGACCCGAGTATCACCACAGTGCCGCTGACCGTGTACTTCGGAGAGGAAGCCCGGCTCGACTGGGTCGACCTGAAGCCTGAGGAGTTCTACGACCGGCTCAAGAACGGTCCGGTGCTCCCGCGGACGTCGCAACCGTCGGCCGGCGCGTTCCTCGATGTCTACAAAAGCCTGCGGGAGCGGTACGACCGCGTCTATTCGGTGCACTTGAGCGGCAAGTTCAGCGGCACTGTCGCCAGTGCTGATGTGGCCGCCGGTCAGATAGACGGCGTCCGGGTGGTGGATTCGGAACTGGCCACCGGGGGCATCGCCCTGTTCGTAGCGCGATTGATGGAGCGGCTCGAAAAGGGGACTCCCGAGGAGGAGTTCGAGGCCTACATCACCAGGTTCGTCAAAGAGAAGACTTTCTACTTCCTGCCCACCACTCTGGACTACCTATACAAGGGAGGGCGGATCGGGAAGGCCTCGCATCTGGTCGGTACCCTCCTCAATATCAAGCCGGTGCTGGTCATCGACGAGGGCATCATCGACGTGTTCAAGAAGGTCCGCGGCCTGTCCCAGGCCCTTGAGGTAATGCGGGATGGGCTGGTGGAACGCACCACGCCCGGGAGCCCCGTGTACGTCAGCCTGTCCCACGCATTGAACGAGCCCGTGCTGAACCAGTTGCGGGCGTTGATCGACGGCGTCGAGGACCGTGATCTGCGGATCCAGCCGGCCAGCATCGTCGGTCCGGTCATCGGCACGTATGTCGGCCCCGGTGCGGTGGCACTCAGCTTCATCCAGGAATGAGCGGGGCGACACGCGGCAGTGGGCACTACCCTTTCGGCGGGAAGGGGCGGTCTGTCGCGGAGATGGGCGCACAAGGCGGTGAGCCGGCTTCGCGGCTGCCGCTCTCTCCGACGTCCAAGCGGAGACTTGACCCAGGGTCGCTCGATCGCCCGATCGCGAGCCTGCGCGGAGTGGGCAAGGCCACCGAGCGCCGCCTTCGGGGCTTGGGTCTCGCGACCGTGGGAGACCTCCTTTGGCACCTCCCGTTCCGTCACGAACCGCCGTCGCGAGTGGTGGAGGTCGCAGATCTGGTGGTTGGGGCCGAGGTAACGCTGCGGTGCACAGTGATCTCTTGCGCATGCCGGGAGACGGTTCGTCGGCGGGTCAAGGTGCTGGAGGCTCTGGTGAGCGACGAGAGTGGCAGCGTCGTGGCTCTGTGGTACAACCAGTCGTACCTCGAAGCCGCTTTCCGGGAACGGCCTGAGGTGTTGCTCAGGGGGACTCTGACGCGACAGCGCGGGGCCCCGGTCTTCGTGGTGAAGCGGCACGAGATCCTCGGAGCGGCCGAAGAGAGCCGACACATCCTCGGACTGGTCCCTGTCTATCCGAGCACGGCCGACCTGAGTGTCCGTACGATACGGACACTTCTGCACGAGGCCGCCCCTCTCGCCGTCAACATCAGTGATCCTCTTCCTCCCGCGATGCTCGCCCGGCGGCGGTATGCCGGCCGGGCCGAGGCGGTGATTGCCTGCCACTTTCCCTCGGACTTGGAGGAAGCAGCGAGAGCCCGGGAACGTCTGGCCTTCGAGGAACTCCTGTTGCTGCAGTTGGCCCTGCTGAGGCGGCGGCGCGCGCAGGACTCTCGGGAGCGGGCTCGGGCCCTGGCTGCTCCGGCCGCGCTCTCGGCTGCGTATCTCGCCGACCTGCCTTTCGCTCCGACCGGAGCTCAGACCCGGGTGATCGCAGAGATCGAACGCGACCTGAGGCGGGCGGTCCCCATGCGGCGTCTGCTGCACGGTGACGTCGGGTCGGGCAAGACCATGATAGCCGCGTACTGTCTCCTGAGAGCCGTCGAGCAAGGAGGCCAGGGAGCGTTGATGGCGCCCACCGAGGTCCTGGCCGACCAGCACTCCCTGGGCCTTTCGGCGCAACTGGAGCGCCACGGGGTGCGTGTGGGCCTGCTCAAAGGCAGCCAGACCGCCGCGGAGCGAAGGGCGGTGCGCAAGAGGCTCGAGTCTGGGGACCTGGACGTGGTGGTCGGGACTCACGCCCTTATCCAGCAAGGGGTACGTTTCCACGATCTGCGCCTGGCTGTGGTGGACGAGCAGCATCGCTTCGGCGTGAGCCAGCGAGAGGCGATCTTGGCTGGGGAGGCGCAGGAGACCCGGGCGCACACGTTGCACATGTCGGCGACGCCCATCCCGCGTACTCTCAGCCTCACGTTGTACGGGGACCTCGACGTGAGCGTCCTGGACGAGATGCCCGCCGGCCGGCGGCCGGTGGTCACCAGACTGGTTGGTCAGGAATCGACGGGGCGGATGTGGCGCTTCGTGAGGGAGCAGATCGAAGCGGGCCGGCAGGCCTATGTCGTATGTCCGCTCATCGAAGAGAGCGAGGGTCTAGAGGCCGCCTCTGCGCGGCAGACCTTCGCCGAGTTGGAAGCAGGCGAGTTGGCCGGTTACCGATTGCGGTTGCTGCACGGGCAGCTGCCCCCCGGTGAGAAGGCCTCCGCGATGGCCGAATACGCCGCTCGGGAGGCGGACGTCCTCGTGAGCACCTCCGTCATCGAGGTCGGGGTGGACGTGCCCAACGCAAGCGTGATGGTGATCCTGGGGGCGCGGCGCTTCGGACTTTCGCAGCTGCATCAGTTGCGGGGCCGCGTGGGCCGGGGAGAGGCGGGATCCTATTGTTTCCTCCCCCTCACGAGCGACGAGGACGACGCCGCGCTCGAGAGACTGCGCGTATTCTCGACGACGAACGACGGCTTCGCGCTGGCGGAGGCCGACCTCCGGGCCAGAGGAACGGGCCAACTGTTCGGAGAGCGGCAGTCCGGACTGGGGGACCTGCATGTCGCGTCTCTGCTCCGCGACCGCGCTCTTCTCGAGGAGGCTCGGGCCGAGGCGGCCGACGTGCTCGACTGCGTGTCCCGACCGGACGGCCGCGCGGTGGGCGGCGGAAGCCCGGGGTCGGGGACGGCAGTTCGTTCGGGAGGCGACGACGGCGAATGCCAGGAGGGCGTGAGCCTGGCGGCGCTCCTGGAAGCCGCAGAAGACCGGTTCGGTCGCAGGATCTCGTGGCTGGAGCGGGTGTGAGCGGCAGCGGTGCAGGGAGGCGCGAGCGGGCGAATGGCGGTGGCATGCGGCCGGGAGTGAGGAACAGTGTGAGAGTGGTGGCAGGCGCCCGGCGCAGCCGGCGCCTGCGCGTGCCTTCCGACAGCACGGTGCGCCCGACGAGCGAGATGGTCCGGGAAGCCATCTTCGACTCGTTGGGGCCCGTGGCCGGGCTGGTGGTGCTCGACCTCTTCGCCGGTACAGGAGCCATGGGTCTCGAGGCACTCTCCCGGGGAGCGAAGCGCTGTGTGTTCGTCGAGGCGGACCGGGCCGTGGCGGCCGTGCTGCGACAGAACATCCACGATCTGGAGTACGAGGCCGAAAGCCGGGTGATGGTCGCGGACTATCGAGTGGCTTTGCAGGGGTTCAGCCAAGCGGGGGAGAGGTTTGATTTGCTCTTCGTCGACCCTCCGTATAAAATGCTTACCGAAGCGGAAGTATCGCTCGAGCCCTTCATGGCCTGCATCCTCGAGGAAGGTGGGGTGGTGGTGGTCGAGAGCGAAAAGGGCTCACGACCCACGCTCGGAGCTGTTCCGGTGTTCGATCGGGTCTACGGCGACACGCGGGTCACGATGGTGACCGTCGAAAATCCCTCCCAGAGGAGGACTATCCCGTGAAGAGGGTGCTTTGCCCGGGCACGTACGATCCTGTGACGACGGGGCATTTGGACATTATCTCTCGGTGTAGCACGATGTTCGACGAGGTCGTTGTGGCAGTCGTCGACGACTCCTACCGGAAGACCACCCTCTTCAGCGCGGGAGAGCGGCTGCATTTTTTGCAGGAGTCCACCAGTCACTTGCCGAATGTGAGAATTGCCATCATGAAAGGGCTGGTGGTCAATTTCGCCCGGGAGGTGGAAGCGGGGATCCTAGTCAAGGGGCTGCGCGCTCTTACGGACTTTGAGTACGAATTCCAGATGGCGCAGTTGAACCGGAAATTGGACCCCAAACTCGAGACGATGTACCTTATGGCGTCTCCCGAGTATTCCTTCCTCAGTTCGAGCGGAGTGAAAGAGATAGCGAGGTACGGCGGGTGTGTGAGCGACCTGGTCCCGGAGATTGTGGCCCAGCGCTTCGCCGAGATGTATGGAAGTCTGGAGGACTAAGGAATGGATGTTCTCGTTCTGATCGACAAGTTGGACGACTTGGTCCACGGAGCAAGCACATTCCCGATGACCGACAAGGTCATGATCGACCGGGACGAGATCTACGACCTGCTGGACCAGATGCGGGCCACCATCCCGGAAGAGATCAAGCAGGCCCGCTGGATCGTCAAGGAACGCCAGGAGATGCTGCAGGAAGCCAAGGAGGAGTCCGAGCGCATTCTGCGCGAGGCCCGGGATGAAGCCACGCGGCTGGCGAGCGAACAGGAAGTGGTCCGGCGGGCCCAACGCCAGGCGGAGGACATCGTGCGTGACGCAGAGGCGCGGGAACGCGAGATCCGGCTCGGCGCGGAGGACTACGCGGACGAGATCCTCAAGACACTGGAGACCAACCTGGACAAGTTCCTCGCGGCCGTCCAGAGGGGGCGCGAGCGTTTGCAGACGGGTGGCAGCAGGGAAGCCTGATACCGAGCGGGCCTTCCCCGGACGACCCCGCGTTGACAGCCGATGTTGCTCAGTCTTGCCGATCTGGCTCTCCGTGGAGGAGAGCGATATGAACGTGTCTATCGCCTTGAGTTCGAGCCACTCGTACTTGGGGGACAACCGTATCGTGTCCTCGCCCCGCAGGGGGTGCAACTCACCGTCCATCGAGTGACCGGCGGCTATCTGGTGCGAGTGGATCTGGATGCCCGGGTATACGGCCCGTGCGCCCGTTGTCTGGGAGAGGCCGTGCTCGAGGTCCACGCCGAGCAGGAGGAGTTCGCTCCGACCGCCAAGGAAGGCTGGGAAGAGACCGAGACGAGTGAATTCGTCAAGGACTTGGTGGTGGACGTCGATGGACTGGCCCGCGAGGCCCTCGTGCTCGCACTCCCCCCGCAGGTGGTCTGCCGAGAGGAATGCCGCGGCCTGTGCCCGATCTGCGGTACGGACCTCAACAAGGGCGAGTGTGGCTGCGTCGACGAGCGGAGTGACCCACGGTGGAGCCGTCTCAAGGATTTGAAACTGGGCGAAGAGGACTCCGCCTCTGCTGATTCTTCGGGAGAAGGTCCGGCAGGCGGCGCCTCCCCTTGAAATATCCCAGCCGATGGGGTACAAACACTCGTCTCCCCGTCGGTGATCAACGAGTGAGGAAGTCATGGCTGTCCCCAAGAGAAAGACGTCGAAGACTCGCCGGGATGCGAGGCGGGCCACCCACCGGGGTTCGGCCCCGACTGTGAGCCAGTGCCCACAGTGTCATAGCCCGAAACTGCCCCATCGCGTGTGCCCCAACTGCGGCATGTACGATGGCCGGCAGGTGGTGCAGGTCGAGGAATAGGTCTCCCATTCTCATGCAAGTAGTGGTGCAAGAAGGCGAAGCGTCCGTGAGCCTTACTCTGGCGATCCACGCCCCGGACGATAGCCTCCGCACGAACTCGCTGAACGTCGTCACCG
>CAZWAR010000002.1:0-71629 GCA_964631965.1 uncultured Gaiellales bacterium | reverse complement strand
AACGTCCGTTCGTCTACCTGGAACTGCTCGCTCCCGGGCACGAGACCGGCTGTCAAGGAATGCAGGACGGCCACATGGCAAACGGGCGCCGCGTCGCGCAGGAGCGGCTCCCGCTCCTCGACGAAAGCAAGGGTCTTCCCCAGCTCGTCCAGCACACCCTTCACCATCCCGGGGGTGAACTCCTTGCTCGAGAGGCCGTAGCGGCCACCCACCACCTTGACCTGCGGCCGCCCCGCTTCCGCGAAGGCGTTCACCACGTCGAGATAGAGAGGTTCGCCGGCCGAGCCCGGTTCCTTGGTGCGGTCAAGGACGGCCACAGCCTTCACCGTTGACGGCAACGCGGCCACGAAGTGCTCCACCGAGAAGGGGCGGAAGAGGCGCACCTTGAGGACCCCGACCTTCTCGCCCATTTCCACCAGTCTCTGCACGGCCTCGTGCGCGGTCTCGCACCCCGAGCCCATGAGGACGACGACGCGCTCGGCGTCGGGGGCGCCCACGTAGTCGAACAGGTGGTACTCGCGGCCGACCAGGCCGGCCAGGCGGTCCATGTACTCTTGGACGATGTCCGGGGTGGCGAGATAGTAGCGGTTGACGCTTTCGCGGCCCTGGAAGTAGACGTCGGGGTTCTGGCTGGTTCCCCGAAGGGTCGGCCGGTCCGGGGTCATGGCCCGGGCCTTGCAGGCGAGCACGTACTCCTCGTCGATCATGTCCCGCATGGCGGCCTCGGGGATGAGTTCGATCTTCTGCACCTCGTGCGAGGTGCGGAAACCGTCGCAGAAGTGGACAAAGGGGATCCGCGACTTGAGAGTGGCGGCGGAGCCGACGAGGGCAAGGTCATGGGCTTCCTGCACGGAAGCCGAGGCAAGAAGGGCAAACCCCGTCTGCCGCACAGCCATGACGTCCTGGTGGTCGCCGAAGATGGAGAGGCCCTGGGCGGCGATGGAGCGCCCGGTCACGTGCCAGCAGGTGGGGGTGAGCTCCCCGGCCACCTTGTACATCGTGGGGATCATGAGCAGGAGGCCCTGCGAAGCAGTGAAGGTGCTGGAGATGGACCCGGCCTGCAGAGCGCCGTGGACGGCAGCCGCGGCCCCCGCCTCCGACTGCATCTCCACCACCATCGGCACGCTGCCCCACACATTCGTTTTGCCGGTCGCTGACCAGGCATCGGTATGCTCGCCTATCGGGGAGGACGGAGTGATCGGGTAGATCGCAATGACCTCGTTGACCTTGTGCGCGACGTGGGCGATCGCTTCGTTTCCGTCGATGACTGCCACGGTGTCTGCCATTACCGATCCCTTTCCAAGGTCGCAGGACTTAGCGGGATGAATGTCGGGGCGTAATTAGAATATTGACTCTAAATTCTAATGTCAAGTGACTAGACCATACGGCTTCAGCATGGGAGGGGCCAGCTATGCCGAAGCGTCCTCGCTGAGGGTCGCAGCGAGGCACTGGTAGAGGATCGCCATCCTCACAGCGAGTCCTGACTCCACCTGATGCAGGATCAAAGAGCGATCGTCGTCGGCGAGGTCGGCGGACAGCTCCACCCCGCGGTTGATGGGCCCGGGGTGCATCACACGCTGCCCGGGCTTGAGTTTGTAAGGAGACAGGCCCCACACCCGGCTGTACTCCCTCAGCGTAGGCACCGGTGGCACCTTGCCCTTGGCCCGCTCGAGCTGCATGCGCAGCACATAGACCACGTCGACATCCTGGAGGGCGCTCAAATCGTGGTACACCGGCACGTCCCAGTACTCGATCCCCGGAGGGATGAGGGTGGGAGGACCAACGAGACGCACGTCTATGCCCATCTTGCGAAAGCCGAACAGGTCCGAGCGAGCCACTCGGCTGCGCAGGATGTCTCCGACGATGGCGACCTTCAGGCCATTCATGTCCCCGTACACCCGCCGCAGGCTGTAGAGGTCCAGGAGGCACTGTGTGGGATGCTCCCCGGTACCGTCCCCGGCATTGACCACGGATGCGCCGGTGTAGCGCGTCGCCATGCGCGACGCACCCACCTGGGGGTGCCGCATGACGATGATGTCCGGCCGGTAGCTCTCGAGCGTGAGTATGGTGTCCTTGAGGCTCTCCCCTTTCGACACGCTGGATGACGAGCCTTTGATGTTGATGACGTCCGCCGAGAGCCGCTTGCCCGCCAATTCGAAGGATGACTGGGTGCGCGTGGACGGCTCCAGGAACACGTTGATGACCGTTCGTCCACGCAGCGTGGGGACCTTCTTGATGGGGCGCGACGCGATCTCCAGGAATCCGTCGCTGAGACTGAACAGATTGTCTATATCGGCGGTGGTGAGGTCATCGATGGAGATGAGGTGCATAGCCCTACCCTTTCGGCCTCGCCGGACCAGATTAAAGGTGCGTCTCGACAGATTGTACCGCGTGGCGGCGCGCCGGGCGGCGCCCGCGTTCCGGTTCTCGCGCCTAGGCTATGCCCACTTCGTCGACGCCGTCCATCTCCACGAGGCGGACCACCACTTCCTCGTCACGGCTGGTGGGGACGTTCTTGCCCACGAAATCCGGACGGATGGGCAGGTCACGGTGCCCCCGGTCGACCAGAACGGCGAGCCGGACGGCAAGCGGCCGGCCGTAGTCGAACAGCGCGTCGATAGCCGCTCGGATGGTCCGTCCGGTGTAGAGTACGTCGTCCACCAGGACGACCGTCTTATCGTTGATATCGAACTTCAGATCCGTGGAGTGCACCTTGGGCTGCTCGTAGCCTCTTCCCGGGCGGGAATCGATATCGTCTCGGTAGAAGGTGATATCGATTGCGCCGGTCGGCGGCCTGACGCCGTAGAAGGACTCGAGAAGGCCGGCCAGCCGAGCGGCCAGCTCCACACCCCGTCTCTGGATGCCGACGAGGGCAAGATTGCCGAGATCGGGCGACTGCTCGGCGATCTCGTGGGTCATGCGGGCAAGGGTGCGTCCTACCTGCTTCTCGTCGAGAAGGATCTTGGACCCTTGAAGCTCACTATCGGACACAGCCCTCACCCAGCCTTTCTCAGCCGTTCTACTCGTCACGCTTGGGGCTTCCGACAGACGCGCCTCCGTCTCGCACGCTACCCGCCATCATGGGCCCCGTCAAGGAGGCGGCTGTCCGCGCGAACCTCCGCGACCGCCCCGGTGCTCGCCTTCCCAGAGCCGGGCGTGCGCGCCGCTCAGCGTGCGCCGAGCACCACCCGGGCGGCCGCCAGTACCGCATCCACCGTGATGCCGAACTCCTTGTACAGCACCTTGGCGGGGGCCGACGCACCAAAGTGGTCGATGCCGATAGCAAACCCGCCCGATCCGACATACCGTTCCCATCCGAAAGTGGACCCCGCCTCTATCGACACCCTCGCCGTCACCGCCCTCGGCAGCACCGACTCCCGGTACTCCTCCTCCTGCTCTTCGAACAGTTCCCAACTCGGCAACGCGACGACGCGAGCAGCGACGCCCTCTGCGGAGAGGGTATCGGCAGCGGTGAGCGCAATCTGAACTTCCGACCCTGTGGCGATGAGGATGATGTCGGGAAGGGCGGCGTCCTCAGTCCCAGCGGCCCCCGGCGCTCCAGCGGTATCCGACGTTCCAGCGCGTGCGGCGTCAGTGAGTATGTACCCCCCTTTCAGAAGACCATCGGCGGCGCCCAGCACCTCCCGATCGAGAACAGGGAGACCTTGCCTCGTCAGGACCAGGGCCGTTGGACCTCCGCGCCTCTCAAGTGCCAGCCGCCAAGCGGCCACCGTCTCGTTGGCGTCGCTCGGGCGCACCACCAACATTCCGGGCATCGCCCTGAGAGAAGCGAGATGCTCGATGGGTTGATGCGTGGGCCCGTCCTCGCCCAGACCGATGCTGTCGTGAGTGAGCACATACACTGCGGGGAAGCCGGAGAGCGCCGCCAGACGCATGGCCGGGCGCATATAGTCGGTGAAAATGAAGAAGGTGCCGCCGTAAGGGAACAGGCCGCCATGGGAGCACATCCCATTGAGAACACCGCCCATCGCGTGCTCACGCACCCCGAAATGCAGGTTGCGGCCGTCATAGGAGCCCGGCTCGAAATCCGCCTGCCCGGCGAGAAGCGTGTTGTTCGACGGGGCAAGGTCGGCCGAGCCGCCGAGAAGGGTCGGCAACAGAGGCGCGATAGCGTTGAGGGCCTTCCCCGATGCCGAACGGGTAGCCACGCTCTCCCCCGTTGTGAAGACGGGAAGCTTGCCCGCAAATCCCTCCGGCAGCCTGCCGGCCCACGCGTCCTTCCACTGCTGGGCGAGCTCGGGATACTCCTCCTCGTATCGTGCGAAGAGCCCCTCCCAACGCGCCCTCAGCGCCGCCCCCGACGTCGCCACCATCGCGTATTGCTCGCGGACCCTTTCCGGGACCGCGAAGTACAGATCGGCCGGCCAGCCGAGGGCTTCCTTGGTGAGCCTCACCTCGTCTTCGCCCAGTGGCGAGCCATGCGACTCGGCGCTCCCTGCTTTGTGTGGGCTACCACAGCCGATGATGGTGCTGACCATGATGAGGGACGGCTTGCTCTTCTCGGCGCACGCCATGGAGATGGCCACGTCAATCGCTTTCAGGTCATTGCCGTCATCGACCTTGATCACCTGCCAGCCGTACGCCTCGAAGCGGGCGGCCACATCCTCCGTGAACGCGAGGTCCGTGCACCCCTCGATGGAGATGTGGTTGTCGTCGTAGAGGTAGATCAGCCGGCCCAGTTGCAGATGTCCGGCCAACGAGGCAGCCTCGGAGGCCACTCCTTCCATCAGATCTCCGTCGCTCACGATCCCATAGACGTAGTGGTCCATCAGGTCGAAGCCCGGACGATTGAATGTCGCCGCCAGGAATGCCTCTGCGATCGCCATGCCCACCCCGTTCGAGAAACCGGCGCCCAGCGGCCCGGTCGTGACCTCGACCCCCGGGGTGAGGTGCGACTCGGGGTGGCCCGGGGTGCGGCTGCCCCATTGCCGGAAGTTCTCCAACTCCTCTATGGTCAACCCGTATCCCGCCAGATGGAGCAGCGAGTACAGCAGCATCGATCCGTGTCCGGCGCTCAGAGCGAAACGGTCGCGGTCGGCCCAGGTGGGTTGCTGAGGGTCGAACTTGAGGTGCCGACTCCAGAGCACATGGGCCATCGGGGCGGCGCCCAGCGGCATACCGGGATGGCCTGAGTTGGCTTTCTGCACGCCATCGATCGACAGGGTGCGGATAGTGGCAACCGCCAGGTCGTCCAGTTCCCACGTTGCGGCGACGTCCGTCGGGAATGCATCAGCCATCGGATGAACCTCCAGGGTGGTCTCGGGGATTTTCGAGGATGGGCCAGCCCTCGCGCTCGGCCACTTCCCGCAGGCCGGGACGGGGATTTACCGCTACGGGATGTCCAACGAAACGCAGCAATTCCAGATCTGTGTCATGGTCGGCGTAGGCCCAGCAATCGGCCGGGTCGGCGCCCCACTCAGCGATGAACTTCTCGGCGACCCGGGCTTTCTGAGCGGCGTACGGCACTGGACCCTCCAATCTCCCAGTGTATCGTCCGTCGACGACCTCGCAACGCGCCCCTGCGTACTCGGTCACACCCAAACGCCTGCACAGGGCCTCCACCAGGGGTTGCAGGGCGGCTGATACCACGACCACCCGGTTCCCATCGTTCTGGTGTGCGTCGAGGGCGGCGACCGCACCGGGGTGGAGTCTGGGGACCATGACTTCCGCCGTGAAGCGCTCCATCAAGCGGACGACCCGCTCTTCGGTGAGGCCCGTGAGAACTCCTGCACCCTTTGCCCGGGAGGCTTCGGTGACCTTGACCAGCCCGGCCTTGTAGGCGAGGAACCACAGAGCGGTCCCCACGACGAATACGAGGCTCACCACCCGGGCCTTCCGGAGGAATCTCACGAGCAGCGCCTGGGTCTGACCCACCACCAGCGTGCCATCGAGATCGAAAACGGCCACGACCTCAGTCATCGGATCCCCCTTCGCCCTGCCGCAGCCCGGCGAGGGCGGCGGCGAGGTCGGCGGGCAGGGGCGCTTCGAAACTCAGTTCCTCGTTGGTGAAGGGATGGACGAACGCGAGGCGGTAGCTGTGCAGGAACTGTCGCCCTATGTCGAGCGGATCTCGGCGGGCATAGAGGGGATCGCCGGCGACAGGGTGGCCTATCGCGGCGAAGTGCACCCGAATCTGATGCGTCCTTCCTGTCTCCAACCGCACCTCGACGAGGGTCATATCCGCGAAACGCTCGAGCACGCGGAAGTGCGTCGTCGCTTCCCGAGCGGCCACGCCTCCGACGGTCATGGAAACCCGCTTCACCGGGTCCCGGCCGACCGGAGCTTCGATGGTGCCGGAATCGGCCGCGAAGCCCCCGTGGACGAGCGCCAGGTAACGCCGATCGACAGCCCGCCTCCGCATCAGGGTTACAAGTCGCCGGTGCGCGTCGCTCGACTTTGCGACGACGAGCAGCCCGCTCGTGTCCTTGTCCAGTCTGTGCACGATCCCAGGCCGGAACTCGTCGCCCCCTTCCAACCCGTGGCCGGAAAGGGCGTGCACGAGAGTACCGGAGGCGTGGCCTCGCGAAGGGTGCACGGCCATGTGCGCCGGCTTGTCGGCCACGAGCAGCCACCGGTCCTCGTAGACGACCGGAACCTCGGCGTCCTGCCCGACCTCGGTGGTAGTCTCGCCCGCCAGCGTGACCCTGATCTCCTCCCCTTCGGCCACCAGCCGGCTCTTGGCCGCCGGCGATCCCTCGACCCTCACCGCCCCTTGAGAGATGAGGGAGGCAGCCCGCGACCGGCTGCCGATATCCGGGATTCCGCCGAGCAGGACATCCAAACGCGTGCCGGACTCCCCGGCGGTCACCAAGAACCGGAGCTCGCGACGGCCGGAGTTTCTCGTCCGGCTTCCCATTACCGCGAGCCCGACGACCGTTTCCCGTTGCGAAAGACCCGGACCGCCTCGATGAGCAATCCCAGGAACACGACCACGATGCCGAGAACGATGAAGACGTCCGGCAGATTGAAGTTCGGCCAGTAGGGAAACTTGAGGAAATCGGTCACGTGGCCGTCGCCGGTGAGCCGCTGGATGATGTTGCCCAGGCTGCCCCCGATGACCATACCCCCAGCGATGCCGGCAAGAACCGCACGCCGCTCCATGAATACGTAGACGAGCACCACGGCGATGGCCACGGCGTTCGCAGACAGGATGACCGCCAGTCTCCCGCCCAGCAATCCGAAGGCCACTCCGCTGTTGGCGCTCCGCTGCAGCCAGAAGAAGGGTAGGATCTTGTGCACCTCCCCGACCACCAACCGGTGCTCGGCCAAGTACGTGGTCCACAGACCCAACCCGACGCAGATACCAACCACCACAGCGAGGAGCGACCACTTGACGATGAGGCGGCGCCGTTTCTGCGCGCGCACTGCTGAAGCTTTCGGGGGGCCGGCGTTCTTGGAAGCCGTCGATCTGTCGGCCTTCATCGGCCTCGCTCTTCCCGGCGTTTGCATTCGATGCACAACGTCGCGAACGGGGCCACCTTGAGCCTCTCCTCACCGATAGGTTGCCCGCATTTGTCACAGGTGGTGTAGGTGCCGCTTTCGATCTTGCGCAAGGCCCGCTCCACCTGAGCAATCCGGGCCCGGGCGTTCTCTCCAAGGGTGAGGTCGATTTCCCGGTCCAAAGTCACTCCAGCGGTCTCTGCCATGTGTTGATCGTAGGGGCTCTCCCCGGACGCGTCCTCCAGCGATTCGGAGAGATCGGCATCGATTCCGGCGATCTCCCGCGCAAGGCGTTCGCGTTCGGCGACGAGGGCAGT
Source organism: uncultured Gaiellales bacterium (assembly GCA_964631965.1). GTDB lineage: Bacteria > Actinomycetota > Thermoleophilia > RBG-16-64-13 > RBG-16-64-13 > CAIQPS01. The sequence continues at coordinate 63,851 of CAZWAR010000002.1, read as the reverse complement.
CTTGAGTGCCTTCAGATCCATTCGGCCTACCCGGGCCGCTCCCCATCGGGGAGCAGTCTTTCCAGCTTGTCGCGCAACTCTTGTTCCATTATGCCCGAGAAGGCTACCACCTTATCGCGCCCGCTGCGGCCAGATCGCACCTCTATCTGTTCCGTCCGCACCCCCAGCCACTCCGAGAGCGCTTGGACAAGACGGGCATTGGCCTTCCCGGCTTCTGGCGGAGCGTTGACGGCAACCTTCAGGCGGTCTCCGTAGAGCCCTCTCAGCTCGGTCCGCGATGCCGAGGGCACCGCCCTCACGCCCACCAGCAGCACGCCGTCCCCGGCGTGGACGGCGAGGCTCGGGATGCTCAGAGGCCTTTGCTCACCACTCGAAGTCACGCGGTTTGTTCTTCCCCCCCGTGCCTGACTCGCCGGCGTCGTCCTGGCTGGGGGCGAAGAAGAAGCTCCGCAGCGGATCCTCTTCACCGGCCGGTGTCATCGAATCGTCGCCCACAACCGCCGCAGGCTCGGGAGTCATGACCCGGGTTTCGTCCTCGCTGTGTGTCGGGTCGGCCTCTGCCTCCACTCCCCCCTGCTCGGCGGTGCTGGTGTCTTCGTTCGCGTCGGCCTCTGAACCCGCCGCCCACAGTAGCGCGGGAGGGTCCACGCCGGCCGGCGCGACACGCGCGACTGCCGGCTCCGGCTGGACGGGTTCGGTCGCGGGAGGAGCAGAGGAGGCGGGCTCCGCCGGCGAGGCCGAAGCCCCGGGATCCACAGGTTGGCCCGCCGCGACCGCAGTCTGCGCAGCCTGCGGGGAGTCCACGGTGTCCTGCCGAACCGGGACCGGTGGATACTCGGGAACGTCCCGCAGCCCGGCGGGCACCACGAAGGGAGTAGGGCCGGGCTGCTGGGGGGTCCCCTCCGCCGACGCGGCGGAGCCCTGCCCGGTCACCGGGGAGCCGACAGCCACCGCCTCACGCGGCAACGTGAGGGAGGCTTCAGCGAGCAGACGAAGATGTCCCTCCAGCAGGGACTGGAACTTGGAGCGGAAGTCCTCCTCCAATTGCTTGAGCTGAACCAGAGCCTGTTGGACCCTCTGCACTTCCGTATACGATTCGGCCACGACGGCCCGAGCTTTCGCCTCAGCGTCCCGCACGAGAGCTTCGGACTCCTTCTGGGCATTCGCCCGCGTCTGGTCGGCCTGGAGTTGAGCGGAGACCAACGTCTTCTCGAGCGCTTCCCGCAACTGCTGGTGGCCGGTAAGTTGCTCCTCTTGCCGACGCAGCCGCTCGAGAAGTTCCGCACTCTCCTTGTGCAGCCGCTCGAATTCGTCTGCGACCTCATCGAGGAACAGGTCCACCTCTTCGTCCGCGTAGCCGCGAACCGAACGTTTGAACTCTTTCCGCCGGATATCGAGAGGGGTGACTTTCACTTAGCTCTCCCTTCGGGAAGGGGCTGCCGCGTTTCGACCGCCCGAATCCCTGCCTCTAGAGGACTCTGCAGATCATACTACTCATCTTCGCCGAAGCGTTCCCCTACCCTCTGTGCACGCACCTCTGCGGCCGTCCTCTGAACGGCGCGGATAAAGGCCCCCCTCACCCCCGCGTCCTCGAGAGCGGCGAGAGCGGCGATGGTGGTCCCGCCCGGCGATGCCACCCTGTCCTTCAGATCGGCGGGCGAGCCGGAATCCTTGGAGAGAAGCAGCGCCGTCGCCAGAGTAGTGCGATGAACGAACCGCCGGGCGATGTCCTGCGGGAGGCCGTCCGCAACTGCCCCGTCCTCCAGTCCCTGGAGCGCCTCGCACAGCAAACCGGCCGCGCCGGCAGCGAGGGCGATGAAAGCGTCCAAGGCCTCTTCGCCGACGACTTCCACCGGTCCAATCCAAGCGAGCGCCTCCCTCGCCCGACTGACGGCCTCCTCGGACGTCCCCGGTTCCGAGGCCACCACGGCCATTCCTTCGCCAGGGAAGGCGCCCGAAGTTACGACCGCCCGGAAGAGGGTCGGACCGGTGCCGACGGTGCTCCGCAAAGCGGCCAGCGACGTGTGGGTCGTGGAGATTAGAATGTCCGCCGACGCTAGGTCGCCGGGCTGCGCCGGGGGCGCCACGAGCAGTTCGGGGGCGCCGGAGATCTGCGACCACGCGCCGGCGATGCTTCCCCGGGCCTCCCCGGTCTCGATGACGCCTACGATCATGGTCCTCGCCGCGCCGGGTCCTCCGGGCCCTAGTACTGGTTGAAGAAGCCCTTTTCGAGGAGTCGCTGCCGCTCCTCGGCCGAGACCTCGACGTTCTTCGGCGTGAGCAGGAACACCTTGTCGGCCACTCGCTGCATCCCGCCGTCCAGCGCGTAGGTGAGCCCACTGGCAAAGTCGATCAGCCGTTTGGAGAGCTCCGTCTCGCTCTGCTGCAGATTGAGGATTACCGGGACGTCCCCCTTGAATTTGTCGGCGATGATCTGCGCATCGTTGAAGTTCTTCGGCACCACCAGGTGTACACGCACCGGCTGTTCGGAGGCGTTCGGCACCGCGCGGACAGGCGGCGTGCGGGTGGAGGACAGCGAACCAGACCGCGACGACCCCCGGTAGTCACCCTCGGAGAAGATATCGTCGAACTCCGACCCCCCCCGGCGTCTGGGAGTCGTCTCAATCCGCCGAACGTTGGCCCGCTGCCTGTATGTGGACTCCAAGTCCGTCTGATGCGGTTGCATCGGCGGCTCGTCGTCGTAGTAGTACTCGTCATCCTCGTCGGCGAGCCCGAAATACACAAGCGTCTTGTGCCACAACCCGGCCATCCCGTCCTCCTTATGCGTCGGAGAGAAGCGCGCTTCCGATCCTCACGATGGTCGCACCTTCCTCTACAGCCACTTCGTAATCGTTGCTCATCCCCATCGACAGCTCGGTGAGCTCGTAGCGGCCGGTAAAGGCGACAGCCAAACGGTCACGGAGCTCGCGTAACTCTCTGAAGTAGGGGCGGGTGGACTGCGGGTCCGAGGTCAACGGAGCCATCGTCATCAACCCGGTGAACTGGACCCGCCGATGGGCCGACGCCCGCTCCAGAAAGGTCTCCGCGGCCGCCGGGAGAATACCATATTTGCTCTCTTCCCCGCTCACGTTAACCTCCAGGAGCACCTGCACCTCTGCCTCCGTTCTTCTATCCAACTCCTCCACCAGCGAGAGGGACTCGACCGAGTGGATCAAAGTGACGTAGGGAACGACCTGCTTTGCCTTCCGGCTCTGCAGATGCCCGATGAAGTGGAACTCGAGACGCTCGTTCCATCGAGCCCACTTCCCCTCCAATCCCTCTGCCCTGTTCTCCCCCACGAGCCGGATTCCTGCCTCGACGAGGATCCCCATGTCTTCAAGAGGCACGTATTTCGAGGCCATGAGCACCCGCGGAGGCGCCCCGCGCCGCACCCGCGAACAGGCCGCCCCGATGCGCTCCTCTACCATGGCCAGATTGGCCCGCACTACGTCGGCACCGGGTATCATGCCGCCCCCGCCCAGGCCACGCATCCGTGGCGCCCCGTGACCGGCCCCTCCAGCCGGTAAGAGTAAAACAGGTCGCTATGACACACAGTGCACAGGCGAGGGTTGACGACGGCCGCGCGGGGCACTCCTGTCTCGACCAGTGCGAGAGCAGCGGCCTCCCACAGATCCACCCTCGGAGCCCCCTCGGGTTCTCGAGGCTCCAGCACCACGGTCGATCCGAAGCGCTCCTCGAACGCAGCGGCCACATCCTCACCGACCGTGAAGCAGCAAGGACCGATACTCGGTCCGATGATCGCCGCCCCCGGAGGCCCGATCATTGCCGTCCCGGCCTGCTGTACGATGCCGCCAAGAATTCCCCGCCACCCTCCGTGGGCCACGGCCATGTCCACCTCGCCGCACAGCACTACGGGTAGGCAGTCGGCGAACAGGAGCACGGCGGCAAGCTCGCTGTCGATGAGCGGATGGAGTGTCAACCCATCGCAGGGCTCCGGCTCCACCCCTTCCACTTCCGTGGCCTCTGCATACTCCGCTCCGCCTACCACCCTCAGGCCGTGCACCTGGCGAGGACTGACCAGCCGCCGGGCTGTGTCCCCGGCGATCCGCTCCCGGTTCGCCGCGACCGAAGGGTCTTCGTCTGCAGACCGGTGATCGAGGTTCATGGTAGCGAACCGGCCCGTACTTCCCCCACCGAGACGGGTGGTGAAGTACGCGCGGAAGGGACGGGGAAGCAGGGGTTCGAACACAGGGGTCTCCCCGACCATCCGGACTGCGAACCGGGGCCGTGCCTCAGGGTGGATCCTCTCTTCCAGCGCCGCCATCATCGGGCCGCGCTCTCCTCGTGCACCGCGCGACCGTCAGTCCTTGTCGCGCAGGAAGCGAGGGATCTCGAGAACGTCGTCGTCCATGTCGAAGGTGTTGCTCTTCTGCGGGACGATCTCCGGCGTAGTTCCGGACTCGCGCCCGGCCGCCGGGCGCTCGGCCGGGGCATGATGCACGAATGGCCTCTCCCCCGAGATCCGGTCCATCTCGGAGCGCTCCACCGACCTGTCGGCTTCCGCGTCGGCCCTACGCTGGCGATCGAACCCCGTGGCGATTACCGTGACCCTCATCTGCTCGCCCAGAGATTCGTCGATGACGGCGCCGAATATGACGTTGGCCTCGGAGTCGGCCGCGTTGGAAATGATCTCCGCAGCCTCGTTGACCTCGAACAGACCCATGTCCGGGCCGCCGCTGATGTTGAGGAGGATACCCGTCGCCCCTTCGATCGACGATTCCAGCAGCGGAGAAGAAATGGCCATACGAGCCGCCTCCACACCACGATTCTCGCCGCTCGCCGCGCCGATGCCCATAAGGGCGGAGCCGGCACTCTTCATGATGGTGCGCACGTCGGCGAAGTCGAGGTTGATGAGCCCAGGGACGGTGATGAGGTCGGTGATGCCCTGCACCCCCTGGCGGAGCACGTCATCGGCGACCTTGAACGCCTCGATGATCGACGTGCGCTTCTCGACCACCTGCAGCAGACGGTCGTTGGGGATGATGATGAGAGTGTCGACCTTCCTGGCCAACTGTTCAATGCCGGCTTCAGCCTGGCTCGCGCGCTTGCGGCCTTCGAAACTGAAGGGCTTGGTCACCACTCCCACCGTCAGCGCCCCCAGTTCGCGGGCGACCTCGGCTATGACAGGAGCCCCACCGGTGCCGGTGCCGCCCCCTTTGCCCGCGGTCACAAACACCATGTCGGCGCCCTTGAGAATCTCCCTGATCTCGTCTCGGCTCTCCTCTGCGGCAGCCTTGCCGACCTCCGGGTTCGCTCCCGCCCCGAGCCCGCGGGTGATCTTGCCCCCGATGTGCAGCTTCACGTCGGCGTCGCACATGAGCAGGGCTTGGGCGTCGGTGTTGACCGCGATGAACTCGACCCCCTTGAGACCGGCATCGACCATGCGATTGACGGCGTTCGTGCCGCCCCCGCCGACGCCGACCACTTTGATGACCGCCAGGTAGCTGGATCCCATGTCAGTCATAGTCCTCGAACCTCCAAGATCAGCCAAATCACAGGACTCCAACTTGAGTCTTGGTGAAAAGCCCTCTATCTACACTCGACAGTGTGTTCATCCGACATTACGCGCAAGAACCGGAATCTCCTTCAAAACGCAGGGTACCATGTTCAATTCTCCTTGGCATACAAGCGGTCTCCGGCACTTGCATCCACGTATTCCAGGGACTTCCCAACCCTCAAGTACTTCTCGATGATTACCGCAGCATCCATCATCTTCTGCTTGATATCGGTCGGCTCGCCCAGACGCAGTTCGGTACCGCCGTCGAGATGCACAACCACCGCGCCACCAGAACCCACCGAGATCCGATCCAGAGCCGGCAATCGGGAGATCATGTCCTCCGTCTCGAGCAACGTGGCCACCGACAGAGCGCCGACCATCGTCTGAGGGATGCGGTCACCAGTTCTGGCTTCGAACTCACCCGAACCCACGACGAGGGGCAGGCTCATGAACGACTCTTTGCTCACCTTCTCGAGTAGACGCCCGTCACCCGACACCAACCAGGTCCGGCCCCCGGTCTCCACCCGGGCGATAGGCTCTCGCTCCACGACCCGCACATCCAGCCCATCCGGGAACCGTCGGTAGACGTGGATCTCTTTGACGTACGGCAGTTCGGAGAGCCGCTTCTCGATATCTTTCGTCGACAGCTTGAGCAGGCTCACCCCTCGGGCGGGGGCCACCGCTTCCGCGATCTGCTGCTCTGTCACGTGCTGGGTGACGCTCGCGGTCACCTGCTGCACCGCGAACACGGAGGACGAGCGCAGCCACAGAAAGGCGACAACCGCCAGCAGGACGAGCGCACCGAGGAATATGAGGCCGCCCCGCCGGCGTCCGCGCTCCCGATTGACCTGGCGGCGCCGTTCGCGAAGTCTCTTATCCATCGCCCGCCGGCTGATCGGACGCCCGGCCAGCCTGGGGATCCCAGGGGAACGAGGTACCCAGCAACTTCACTTCCGGTTCGAGGACGATCCCGCTCACGCGTTCCACTCCCTGTCGCATCAACACCATCAGCGCCAGCACGTCCGCGGTCGTGGCGTCCCCGTGGTTGACGAGGAAGTTGCCGTGGACGGTGGATACTTCGGCGCCGCCACGGCGGAGTCCTTTGAGGCCGGCCGCCTCCACCAGCCTGCCTGCGTGGTGTCCTGGCGGATTCTTGAAGGTGCTGCCGAACGTGCGGACAGAGCGGGGCTGCTTCTCCCGACGCTGGCGCAGGTATCCCCGCTGGCACTCCAGAACGGCGTCGCAGTCGGCCGGCAGCAGTTCCATGCGTACCGCGGTGACCACCGAGCGTTCGGGCAAGCGGCAGTAGCGGTAGCCCCACCCCAATTCTCCGGCCGGCACCCAGCGCACACCTGAGCCCGTAGCGATCTGGACCTCGCGAAGGACGTCGCGCATGGACCATCCGTAAGCACCGGCGTTCATGGCAACCGCGCCTCCCACCGATCCGGGAATGCCACACGCGTGTTCCATGCCCGACAAACCCGCTTCAGCCACCACAGCGGCAAGGCGGGCGAGGTAGGCGCCCGCGCCGACGGTCAGCAGCACAGGCCGGCACCCGGGCCCGGCGACGAGAGGCTCAGCCGGAAGACCTTCCACGTATTGGAAAGTCTCATCGAGCTTGATGACCACTCCTTTGTATCCCCGGTCGGCCACCAGCAGGTTCGACCCGGCTCCGAGGCAGAACCACTCGGCGCCGGCGTCAGCCACCGCCGCCAGGGCCTCCGTCAGGGCTTCGGCTGTGCCCACGGTTACCAGCAGCCCTGCCTTGCCGCCGGTGCCGATGGTGGTGAAGGGCGCCATCGGAGCGCCGGTCCACAACCGGACACTGTCGAGATCCCGCAACCGGGCGGCGAGTGCGCGCATGTCAACCATGGCGGTCTCTTTCAAGCCGGCGACAGGAAGTGTTCCCCCACCCTATGCACGTCTCCCGCCCCCAGAGTCAGGACGAGGTCTCCCGGCATGGTGGCCTGATCGAGGTAGTCCACGATGGAGCCGAGACGCGGCAGATACACCACCGGCTTGCTCTTCTGCAGCCGCAGGATGCCGTCCACGATGAGCTTGCCGCTGACACCCGGCAAGGGCTCCTCCCGTGCTCCGTACACTTCGGTGACAACGGCCACGTCGGCCTCGAGCAGGGCTTCAGCGAACTCGGCCTGCAGGAATTCAGTGCGCGAGTAGAGATGGGGCTGGAAGACCGCGATCACCCGGGACCAGGCGCCGTCTCTGGCCGCCGAAAGTGTGGCCCGCAATTCGGTGGGATGGTGCGCGTAGTCGTCCACCACCGTGACCCCGTCCCGCTCGCCCTTGAGCTGAAAGCGCCTGACGGCGCCGCTGAAGCCTTTCAGAGGAGCAACGATACGGTGGGGCGCCACACCCAGGCGGTGCAGAGTGGCGAAACAGGCCAGCGCGTTCAGAACATTGTGCCGACCGGGCACCCTGAGGGCCACGTCTGCGAGCTTCGTCTCGCCGTTCCACACCTCGAACCGGCTGCCGGAGCCTTCAGGGACAATGGCCCGGGCCTGGTAGTCGGCGCCGCTTCCATCGAGCCCGTAGGAGACCGCCCGGCAGGGAACCGTCCCGGCGAGCGCCGCCACCCGCGGATCTCCTGCGAAGTAGACGAACAATCCATGGGGCGGCAACTTGCCGGTGAAGCGTTTGAATATCCGCTCGACGTCCTCCACATGAAGGTAGTGGCTGTGGTGATCGAGTTCCATGTTCGTGAGCACGACCACTTCCGGGCCGAGCAGCAGTAGAGAGCCATCGGACTCGTCCGCTTCGCAGACCACGAACTCGCCATCCCCGTGGCGCGCGTTCGAGCCCAGGTCGTTCAACTCGCCCCCCACGAGGAAAGTGGGGTCGTAGCCGGCGTCGACCAGCACCCGGGTGATCATCGACGTGGTGGTGGTCTTGCCGTGAGTGCCGCAGACGGCTATTCCCCTACCCGACTGCATGAGCCAGGCGAGCGCCTGTGCCCGGCGAACAATCGTCATGCCGCGGCGGCGGGCCTCCGATAGTTCGACATTGTGCGCGGGGATGGCTGAAGAGATGACGACCACGTCGGGCCCATCGAGGTTACCGGCCCGGTGACCGATGGCGACGGGGATACCGGCATCCTCCAAGAGGCTGACGTAGCGGGAGGATTTCAGGTCGGAACCGGTGACCCGATAGCCTCTTCTGTGCAGGACCATGGCGATACCGCTCATCCCGGCTCCGCCTATGCCTATGAAATGAAGACTCCGCAGCCCGTCGGGCGCGGGAACACTGATGGTATCGGTCTCTAGCTCACTCATGGCCCCTCTCCGCATGCGCGGCGACCAATTCTACTACGACGTCGGCGATGCGGTCGGCTGCGTCCGGGCGGGCGAGACGCAAGGCCGCCGCTCGCATCCTCCGGTTGGTGTCGGCGTCGAGGAGAGTGGACACCGCCTCGGCCAACCGGTTCTCATCCAACTCTGCGTCGGGAATGTAGAGAGCGGCGCCTTCCTCCGCCACCATCTTCGCGTTCACGGTCTGATGGTCCCCGGCGGCCAGCGGGTAGGGAACGAGCAGCGACGGCACCCCCCGGGCCAGTATCTCCGCCACGGAGCCACCGGCACGACCCACGACTGCATCGGCTGCGGCGAGCGCCAGGGGAAAATCGTCCAGGAAAGGAAAGGCCTGGTAATCCTTGTTGGCCCCCCCCTCGGCCAGCAGGCCGGCCACCGCCGAGTATTCACGTTCCCCCGTCACGTGCAGGATCTGGAAGGGCGTCTTCCGCTGGGCGAAGGCCTTGGTGGTCGCCTGGTTGAGGGTCCGAGACCCGAGACTGCCCCCGAAGACCACCAGCACCGCCCGCCCTCCATCCAGGTGGAACCGGGCCAAACCCTGGTCGCGGGTGGCGGCAAGCATCCCTGGTCGGAGCGGCCTTCCCGTATACACGAATTTCTCGTCGTCCGCGTCCGGCCGTGGAAACGACAGACATACCTTGTCCACCAGCCTGCTGAGGATGCGATTCGTGATCCCCATGTGGGCATCCATCTCCACTGCCACCGCCGGGACCCCCTTGACCGCAGCCTCGGCCACGACAGGCCCTGACGCGTAGGCCCCGACCCCCACCACACAATGGGGTTTGAACGCCCGGAGCAGCTTCCAGGAGTCGATGCCCGCCAGCGGTATCGAGCCCAGTGTTCGCAGGGTGGACAACCCCACCTTTCGCTGAAAGCCGCGGATGCGCACCAGGGAGAAGGGATAGCCGGCCCTGGGCACCAGGTCCTTCTCCATCCCTCGCTCGGTGCCGCAGAAGGCTACCTGATGACCGCGGGCGGACAGGACGTCAGCGAGCGCCAGCGCGGGCACCACGTGCCCTGCCGTCCCACCTCCGGCGATCAATATGCGTGACATTGTCGTACCTCACCCCTTCAGACGGCGCCGCTCCCACAGACGCACGCCTACAGACCGCCAGGATCAACCCAACCGCAGCCAGCATAACGAGCAGACTGTTGCGACCGTAGCTGATGAATGGAAGCGGGACCCCGGTGAGCGGCAAAGCTCCAATAACCCCGCCGATGTTGACGACCGCTTCGAGCGTCACCAGCATCCCGCAGCCGGCTATCAACAGTCTGCCCATGGCGTCGCTGCAACTGCGGGCAAGGCGCCAGCACATCACGGCGAACAGAATGAACAGGGCGATAACCAGACCGGCCCCGAGCAGCCCGAACTCCTCACCCAGGATGGCGAAGATCATGTCGCTCCGGGCCTTCGGTAGATACTGGTATTTCTGCACGCTCTGCCCCGGCCCGACGCCCAGCCATCCACCCCGCCCCAGCGCCACGAGCGACTGGGTGAGTTGATAACTGGAACCGTTCGGGTCGGTGCTGGGATTCCAAAACGAGAGGAAGCGGCTGATCCGTTCCTCGCTCACGAGGATCAAGCCCGTTGCGCCGGCCAGACCGGCCGCACCGAGCAACCCGATATGACCGGCCTTCATGCCTCCCACCCACAGCATCCCGAACATCAGCCCGCCGATGATGAGGGCGGTTCCCAAGTCGTGCTCCCACGCCACGAGCAGGCACATGACCAAGCCGCTCAATCCGAACGGGAGCATGAAGGAACGCAGGCGGCCGTCCGCCACGCGCGGGCTGGTGAGGAGGTGTGCGCCCAGGAGCACCACGGCCAGTTTGGCGAACTCTGAGGGCTGGTAGGTGAACGGCCCCACGGGGATGTAGCTCGCGGCCCCACCCTCCACACGAGCGAGACCGGGGATGTGAACAAGGAGCAGCGAGAACACCACAACCCCCAGAAAGACCACCGACCACTTGCGGATCCGCTCGTAGTCCAATCGGGAGAGCAACATCAGCAGACCGACGCCTACTGCTGCCGTGATGCCCTGATTCTTCAAATAGCCAAACTTGTCCGCGCTCGCTGTGGATACGGACAGCATCATGCACAAACCGACTACGAGCAGGATCGCAGGGATGACCCAGACAAGGTGAAACGGAAGGGGCAGTCGTTCTATCAGCCGACCGCTGCGCGGACGGCGGACCCGCTGGCGCATCGTCCGCCGCTCGTCGGGTCCGGCCGAACCGTTGGTTGCCGGCCGTGTTCTTACGGGAGCAGCAGTCATGCCGTCTCCCGGGCGAGACCCGCCACCAACGCCTTGAAGTGGTCTCCCCGTTCCTCGAAGTTCGTGTACTGATCGAAACTGGCGCAGGCCGGAGCCAGCAGAACCACATCTCCCGGCTCCGCCCCCCGGAAGGCGGCCTCCACCGCGCGTTCGAGCGTGCCGGCCACGACCATCTCGGGCATCCTATCCACCTCGCCACTCGCTGCCACCTCAGCAAACGCCTCGGCGATAAGCGGGGCGGCCTCTCCGATGAGGTACACCGCCTTGCAGCCGCGAGCGCAGGCTTGGGCCACGGGCCGGTAGTCGGACGCTTTGTCGCGTCCGCCCAGGATGAGATGTGTGCGTTGCGGGTAAGCTTTCAAAGCGGTCAAAGTCGCATCCACGTTGGTAGCTTTGCTATCGTTCACATACGTCACGCTGTCCACAATCCCTGCCTGTTCGAGCCGGTGCGGAACTCCCCGGAAGGTGCGCAGGCCCTCGGCGAGGGCTTCCCGGCCGACGCCCCGGGCGGCCGCTGCGGTAGCCGCGGCCAGACAGTTCTCCAGGTTGTGCCGGCCGGGCAGCAGGATGTCGCTCACGGGCAGCAATCGTTCCCGGTCGATCACCAGCCACCCCGCATCTATCCACGAGTCGGGGGCGAACGGAGCCTCCCCGCTCCCATCGAGCCCGACGGACCTCCGGCCTTCGCCCCACGTGGTCGAGAAGAAGGCGACCCGCGGCCCGTCATTCAATCCCGCGAGCCGGGCTCCCACACCCGCCACCGCCGCGTCATCGAGGTTGAGCACGGCCGCGTCACCCGCCCCCTGGTTGGCAAAAAGGTTCGACTTGCACTGGAGGTACCGCTCCATGCTCCCGTGCCTGTCGAGATGGTCGGGAGTAAGGTTGAGGAAGACGCCCACGGCCGGCCGGAATCGGTGGATGTCCTCCAATTGGAAGCTGGATACCTCCACCACCAACTCCTCGTCGGCGGCCGACGAACCGGCAACGGATGTCACCGCCACTCCGATGTTGCCAACCACCCGCACCGGGCGTCCGGCCGTCGCGAAGAGATGCCCGAGCAGGGCGGTGGTGGTGGTCTTCCCATTGGTCCCGGTGACCGCATCGAACGGGTTCGGCAGCAAGACATACGCCAGTTCCAGTTCGCTCCACACAGGAACTCCCGACTCGCGAGCCTTGAGGACCGCCGCCGACTCTGCCGGTATTCCCGGACTCTTCACGACCAGATCCGGTCGAGGCCATTCCTCTGCGAGCGACTCCTCCCGTACGAGAGTAACCCCCGCCCGCAGCGCGGCTTCCACCCCGGGTAAAGACTCCACTCCACGTCTATCACTCAAGGTCACATTGATGTTGAGGCTCGCCAAAGCCACGGCCGCCGCGACCCCCGACCGACTGGCGCCCAGCACGAGAGCGCTTCCCATGGCTTCGGGAAATCCTCCTTCGCCCCAACGGGGTTCGGTCATGGCGGCCCCTCCATATGACGACCCGGTCTCGCCGGGGTCACTTCGCGATGTTGCCCAGGTAGTACAGTGTGAACCCAGCGCCGGCCAAGATCGCCGCGATGAGCCAGAAGCGGACAATGATCTTCGTCTCGGACCATCCCCGCAATTCGAAGTGATGGTGGATGGGCGTCATCAGGAAGACCCGGCGATGAAAGTAGCGGAAGCTGAACACCTGAATCATCACACTGAGCGCTTCGATGACGAACAGGCCACCGACCAGAAGTAGGAGTATCTCCATGCCGGTGACCACGGCCATCCCCGCCAGAGCAGCCCCCAGCGCGAGGGAGCCCGTGTCGCCCATGAACACCGACGCCGGGTGCGTGTTGTACCACAGAAAGCCGATGCAGGCCCCCGTCAGACACGAGCCGAGAATGGCCACGTTCGTCTCCCCGCGGAGAAAGGCGATGCCGGCGAATGCGAACAGCGCCACAGCCACTGTGCCGGCAGCGAGTCCATCCAACCCATCCGTGAGGTTGACTGCATGCGAGAAGCCGGCGATGAGAAAGAAGGTGAAGATGTAGTAGAGAAAGCCGATCTCCAGCCCGCCCTTTACCAGCGGTACCATCAGCTTGGTGTCGGCGGCCCCGTAGCGGAGGGCGAGAAAACAGGCGACGCCTACGAGAGGAACCTGCAGCGCAAGTTTCACCTTCCCACTGAGCCCGAGAGAACGCCGCCGGCGCTGTTTGAGAAGATCGTCCGCGAGGCCGATGGCGCCGGAACCGTAGGTCAGAATGACCACGGCCAGGCTGTCCCATTGCTTGCCCGCGAAGATAACGTACGGTAGGCCGGCTGCGACCAGGATGAGTATGCCTCCCATCGTCGGCGTTCCCTGTTTCACGATATGGCGCTCGGGACCTTCCTCGCGGATGTTCTGCCCGATGCCCCGCGTCGAGAGCCAGCGGATGAACTGGGGTCCGGCCAGCAGACCGATGACGAGAGCGACGAGAGTTGCGGCAAGTATCTTGATCATGTATGCGTTCCCGAGTCTTGGTCGACCGCCCCGCCTCTACGTTCGCCGCCGCGTACCGCCCACCTCCCGGCACGCGCCTCCCCGGCGATGCGTTCCACCATGTCCTCCAGCCTCACGACTCGCGAGGCCTTGAACAATACGACGTCTCCGGGGAGGAGAGAGTTCGATACCAGGGAGCCTTCGTTCGCGGAGCCGACGTGCCCTCCCCATCCTTCCTCCGTCTCGGCGGTGCCCCTCAATACAGACCGCCGGAAACCCTCCACCGTCGCTTGCGACAGCGGACCCACTCCCCACAGCACTTGCACGCCGGCCGCCGCAGCAGCCTCGCCGATCTCCCTGTGATAGCGCCCCTCCTCAGCACCGAGTTCCCTCATGTCGCCCAGCACCGCGACCGGCCTCCCTCCCAGGCGCTCCGCCATCCGCACTAGGTTGTCGAGGGCGGCCCTCACCGCGACCGGATTGGCGTTGTAGGTGTCGTCGATCAGACAGAGCCCCGGCAGCCGCATGACTTCCCCCCGTCCCTTCCCAGGACCTGAGTCCAGGAACCCGGGGAGACACTCACCGACAGGGAGACCTGCGGCATGGCAGCCGGCCGCGGCTGCCGCGACGTTCTGCAGCGTATGTCGAGGGATCGCAGGAATCTCCAGGCAGGCCTTCCCACCGGGCCAGCGCACCCGCAGGATCTGCACGTCCACCCCCTCCTCAGGTTCTGCAGAGACGAGAACATCAGCGTTTTCGTTCGCGCAGACCAGACCGCCGCGGGCTGCGAACCGGACGACGCGGCCGGCGGTCCCGGCCAACACCGCTTCCAACGGCTCGCACACCAACGGAACGACGGCGACGCCCTCCTCCCGCAGTCCTCCAATAAGCTCAGCCTTAGCTTGAGCTACAGCTTCAAGGCTCCCCAGGAGCTCGAGGTGAACCGGATACACGTTGGTGATGATACCCACATCAGGCTCGGCCACCTCTGCCAGTGAGGCGATCTGCCCCCGGCCGCGCATCCCCATCTCAACGACTACAGCCTCGGTTTCAGGCTCGATCTGAAGAAGGGTGAGGGGCACCCCTACCTCGTTGTTCTGGTTGGCGGCCGTCACCACGGTCCGGCGCACACGGGAAACCATCGCTCCAAGGATGTCCTTCGTCGTGGTCTTGCCCACACTCCCCGTGACGGCCAGCACGAGAGAACCTGACTTTCTCCTCACCGCCCGCGCCAGGGCCCCCAGCGCGGCCAGGGTGTCGTCGACTTCGTAGACAGCCGACCCCGGACCGCTCTGTCCGGGCTCACTCCATCGCGGCTCCGACCCCGCCGCGGCCGTACCTCCCCGCGCGGCCCACGCCCGCCGATCGACGACAGCGCCACATGCGCCGGCTGCGAGCGCAGCCGCCACGAAATCGTGCCCGTCGAAGCGCTCTCCCCGCAAGGCGACGAACAGGTCTCCCGCTCTCAGGGACCGTGTGTCCGTGCTGACTCCCGTGACGGCAGTGCTCAAGGGACCCATTGCCAGCGCGCCGCCGGCTTCTTCGGCCGTGAGAGCGAGCATCAGGTCCGCGACCTCGCAGCAAGGAGAGCCTCGCGCGCCACCCGTCGGTCATCGAACGGTATCGTGCGGGAGGAGAACTCCTGCCCCGACTCGTGACCCTTGCCGAGAATCATCACGACGTCACCGGACCGAGCCACAGCCATCGTGTCGAAGATGGCCGCCCGGCGATCCACCCGAACCGTGGCCGCCTCGGGATGGTGCAGCCCGTTCACAATTTCGGCGATGATGGCCTCCGGATCCTCGCTCCGCGGGTTGTCCGACGTGATGACCACCACGTCGGCGTTGTCCTCGGCCTCCCGCCCCATGAGCGGCCGCTTCGTGCGGTCGCGGTCCCCTCCGCAGCCCACCACGGCGAAGAGTCTTCCCCGTGTCAGCTCCCTGGCGGTCCTGAGAGCGTTGCGGATCGAATCCGGAGTATGGGCATAGTCGACCAGAACCGAGAAGTCCTGGCCCTCATCGATGGTCTCCATGCGTCCCGGAACTCCGGGAAAATCCCCGAGGCCGGAAAGCATCCCATCCAGATCGAGACCGAGCCCGAGGCCGCAGCCCAGGGCCGTCAGAGTGTTCGCCACGTTGAAAGCGCCCACCAGCGGCGTGAATACCTCCCGGTGAAGTTCCTCCCCTGTCGCGAGGGACCCGGTCACGCGAGCCAGAGCGGTCCCCCGGACGACCAACGTCCCGTGAGTGCCCCCGGGGGTGATCGTGAAATCACTCCACTCAAGATCGGCCGGACCCCACGGACCCCTATCGCCGCTGGTCGAGAAACCGATCACCCGTTCGCGGTCGCAGGAGCGGGCGAGCCGCATCCCGAACTCATCGTCTACGTTGATGGTCGCGACCGCCCCGCTGGAAGCGAACTCGCGGTCGAGGAAGAGGCGGCACTTGGCCGCGAAGTAGGCTTCGAGCGTCTTGTGATAGTCCAGGTGGTCCTGGGTCAGGTTGGTGAAGGCCACGGCCCGGAAGTCGATCCCTCGCGCCCGGCCGAGATCGAGCGCATGCGAGGACACCTCCATCACTGCGGCGCTGTCCCCCTTCTCGACCATCAGAGCGAGATCCCGATGGACATCCAGGGCCTCGGGGGTGGTCCGGCCGGCCGGCAACGTCTGACCACCGATGCGCCGCTCCACCGTACCCATGAGCCCTGATCGGAGTCCGGCGTGGTCGAGTAGATGGGCCGTGAGAAAGGCCGAGGTCGTCTTGCCGTTGGTGCCGGTTATGCCCACGGTGACCAGGCGCGAGCTCGGGTGGCCGTAGAAAGTGGCGGCCACCAGCCCCATCGCCTCCCGAACCGAAGGGACGACCACCTGGGGCACCGGCAGATCCAGGAACCGCTCAACGCAGAGCGCTGAAGCACCTCGAGCCACCGCATCGGAGGCGAAATCGTGACCATCGCGCACGAAGCCGGGTACGCAGAAGAAGAGGGTGCCCGGGCCCGCCTGGTCGCTTCGATAGCTAAGTCCGCTGATGCCGGCGTCGGGGCCCTCCAAGTGCCACCCGTCGACGGCCGCGAAGAGGTCGGTAAGTCTCACGGTTAGCGATTCTACCACCGGCACCATCCCCTTCCCCTGGCGTAGCCCCCAGCGCCGCGCGGAGCCGGCCTATTCCGGGGAGATGGTGGCGTCACCTCCGGCGGACATGCTCGGGGGGATGCCCAGACGCTTGAGGGAGAAATCGGCGATACGCGCGAACACGGGAGCCGCCACCTTGGCCCCCAAGCGTTCGGTCTGCGGCTCGTCGATCATTACGAGGATCACCAGGCGAGGCGCGTCTGCCGGCACCATACCCACGAACGAGGAGACGACCTCGTCGGAGTAGCCCTTCTTCTTCTCGTTCGGCTTCTGTGCGGTCCCCGTCTTGCCGGCCACGGTGTAGCCCTCCAGGCGGGCTCTCGTGCCTGTACCCTCCTCCACAGTCACCTGGAGCATGGCCCGGAGTTGCGCCGCCACCAACGGACCGACCACTTGCCGGTTCCACGGCTCCGCGGAGTCTTCGACCAAGTGTGGCTGCACGAGCAGACCGTTGTTGGCGATGGCGGCGTACGCAGCGGCCAGTTGCAGCGGGGAGCAGGCGACACCCTGCCCCATCGGCACCTGGTAGATGGTCACGCCGTTCCATTTCTCCGGGAGCTGTCCTGCCGTCTCCCCCGGGAAATCGATGCCGAGTTTCTCGGTGAAACCGAACTTCTGGATCATCTCGACCAGGCGATCCCTGCCTACCTCTCTTCCTAGGGTGACCGCCCCGATGTTGGAAGACTGGGCCAGAATCTGAGTGACGGTGAGGTTCCGAGTCGCCGGCACGTCTTCCTCGGCTTCGTGGATCACCTTGTCGTAGGCGGTGATGGTCTCCGGCAGTGAGTACACGGTGTCCGGAGTGGTTATGCCGCTCTCCAGAGCGGCGGCGACGGTTATCATCTTGAAGGTCGAGCCCGGCTCGTACATGTCCTGCACCAACCAGTTATGGGTCCCGCCGGTCGCCGGGTCCTGGGAGCCGTATTCATCGGGGCTGAACAACGGCGTCGACGCCATGGCGAGAATCTCACCCGTCTGAGGGTCCATCACCAAAGCACCGGCACGCTTGGCTTTGTATTCGTCCACCGCTGCGGCCAGGGCTTTTTCGGCCTCGAACTGTATCTCTGAGTCGATCGTCAGCGTGAGCGACTCGCCCGGCTGGGCGGTGGTGGTGGACACCGTCGACAGTCGGTTGCCAGAGAGGTCGTTGACCACCTTCATCATTCCCGGCTTCCCTGACAGCAGGCCGTCATACTGGTATTCGATGCCTTCCATCCCCACGTAGTCCGTACCCCCCACGAAGCCGAGGAGTTGCGGTGCCAGGGCGCCCTTCGGATAGATCCGCTTGGGCTCCGACACTACCCCGATCCCTTTGAGCTTGAGAGCCTTCACGCGGGACCCTATCGATGGATCCACCCTGCGGATCAGGTACCTGAAGCGGCTGTCCGTATCGCTCAGCTTGGGGAGCATCTCCTCTACCGAAAGGTTCAGGACCTCGGCGAGCTTGCTGGCTGTTTTGGCCGGATTCTGGATCTGGGAGGGGTCGGCGTAGATGCTGGCCATGGTCCTCGAGATGGCCAGGGTCTCGCCGTTGCGATCGTAGATGTTGCCCCGAGGCGCATCAAGCTCGATCGAGCGCACGTGCTGGTCGTCCGCCTTCTCCTGCCACTGTGGAGCGGCGACCACCTGTACATAGAAGGTCCGTCCGAACAGGGCGACAAGGAAAAGGACGGAGAGCCCCATGAACAGGGCCAGACGTTTTTGCGTCCGGCCTCCGCTCATCGGCCCGCGACCGTCGTCTCGCCCTCCGATCCCGCCTCATCGCCTCGTACGTAATGCACCTGGCCGGCGGGCTCCAAGCCCAGTTGGGCCGCCTGCTCCGCGACCCTTTCGGGCGCAGAGAGCGTCGCGATCTGAGACGAGAGACCGGCTATGTCGCCGGACAGCTGAGCCTCGCTGCTCTCCATGTTACCGATCCGGGTCTCCATCTCGGTCGCCTTCGAGCTCACCAGCATCGGGCTGACGACGGCGACGCCCAGCAGCACGGCTGCGAAAACCGTCACGGCGGCCACGACGTGCCACCGAGTATGACGCCGCGCAACAAGACGAGGCTTGGGTAGAGGATGAGTCCTGCGAAGCTCAGGCGACGGCTGAGGGATGCGGGCTGTCGCTTCCCGGCCGTAGTATCTGACGCTTTGAGAACGCGCACGCACTCGAGCCGCACTGCGCTGTTCTGCCTCGGAAGGAAGAGAGTCGGCTTCCCAGGCCTCTATCCAGGCAGCCCTCGCTGTCGCCGCCATCAGAGCTTCCTCAAGGCCCGTAGTTTGGCAGAAGCGGCCCTGGGGTTCGTCTCGAGCTCCCCGGCTCCAGGCGTCACAGCCCGAGAGGTCATCACCGAGCCGCTGGCCTTCGCCCCGCAGGCGCATACAGGAAAGTCCGGCGGACAGATGCAGGGCTTGGCCTTGCCGTTGAAGAAGTCCTTGACCATCCGATCCTCCAGGGAGTGGAAGCTGATGACCGCCAGGACTCCCCCGCTTTCAAGGAGCTCGAACGCCAGGGGAAGGGCGCGGGCCAGGCTCTCCAGTTCACCGTTCACCTGGATGCGAAGGGCCTGGAAGACACGGCGCGCCGGGTTGCCGGCCGCGAAGCGCGCCGGCTTCGGTATGGCGTCTTTGACGGTCTCCACCAACTCGCGGGTCCGTGAGTACGGGATCTTTGTGCGGCGCCCCACTACAGCGCGGGCGATGCGCCGCGAGTACCGCTCTTCGCCGTACCGGCTGAAGAGTTCTGCCAGCGACGTCTCCGACCACGTGTTCAGGATCTCAGCCGCGGTCGTCTTCAGAGCTGGGTCCATCCGCATGTCGAGCGGAGCATCGTGGCTGTACGAGAAGCCTCGTTCAGGTGTGTCGATCTGCATGCTGCTCACACCCAGGTCCATGTAGATGTGGGTGAAACGCTCCGTGTCGTATAGGAGCCTCTCCAGGCTGTCGGCGAAATCACCTCGCAGGAACCGGGAGGGACAGCGCAGACGCGCCGCAAGCTCTTCGTAGTACCCTTCCGCGACAGGATCGCGGTCGCAGCCGACCAACTCGCCCTCCGGGCCGAGCAGGTCTCCGACTGCCTCCGCGTGTCCACCGGCGCCGAATGTACAGTCTATGACGCGACTGTCCTCATGCACGTGGAGCAGCCGCACGAGTTCCTCAGTGAGAACCGGCACATGGGCCATGGCCATCTCCGTCACGAACGAAGCCGCAGCGCTAGGCATGGCGGCTCTCCATTTCTCGCATCCGCTCGGCGAAGGTATCGGGGTCCCAGATCTCCAGGTGCGTACGGGCTCCGATGATAGTCACCTTCCCCGACAATCCCACCTTCTCGATGTGTTTCCCAAGAAGAACCCGCCCCTGAGCATCGGGCTCCACCTGATCCTGGTTCATGTAGATTGACCGGGCGCGCCAAGCGGCGTCAGGATCGTTGAAGGTATCAAGAGGCTCGATGTTCTTCACGTCGAATCTCTCCCACGTCTGAGGATGGAAAACCTGCACGCAGGGCTCTCCATCGGGGAGGCGAACGAGGATGACACCGTCCTGGAAGTACTCGCGATACCGAGCAGGAAGAGTCACACGGCCCTTTGAATCCAGGGTGTGTTCGAAGGTGCCGGATAGATGCAACTCATCCATGGCCCCCACTTTACGCCACCTAGCGCCACTCTGCAACACTTTTTGCCACTTATCGACACCAAGTTGTTTTTTGCACGCGCAAGTGGGGGCCGGCTTGTGCATTCGGTAGCCCGTAATCTAGTCATGCAATGCTTGTTGCATGGAAGGCGGGTTGACGTCCCTGCCTGCGACGAAGGGAATCTCGTAACTACTGAAGCCGCTTGAGCGGCGCGTAATCGAGAAGCAGGCGCTTCTCCTTCGGCTCGGGGGCGTCCGGGAAGAACACCCGCACGATACCCCCGGGTTCGACACCAAGGACCATGCCCTCCCCGAACTTGGCGTGAACCACCTTATCGCCCGTCGCGAAGGCGCCGGCCTGCACCTGTTTCCGCTCCGGTCTCGCGGCTCCGGCCCCGCCGCCCGCCCGCGGAACGCGTCGGTCGCCGAACCTCTCCACCGCCCGGACGTCGCCCGCGGCGCCACGCCTCGTGTAGAGACTCGGCCCCCCCCGCCCCGCCGGATACGACTTGAACTCTTCCGGGATCTCGCTCAAGAAGCGACTCGGCAACTTGTACCCGGCGCTGCCATGGAGTGTGCGTGATCGCGCGAAGGACAGGAACAGGGCGTCGCGCGCTCGGGTGATCCCCACGTAGCAGAGCCTGCGCTCCTCCTCGAGGCGCTGTTCGTCGAGCGAGCGGGAATGGGGGAACAGCCCTTCTTCCATGCCCGTGAGAAACACGACGGGAAATTCCAAACCCTTGGCGTTGTGTAGGGTCATGAGGGTGACAAGCGGTTCGCTTTCCTCAAGGCTGTCGACGTCGGCGTACAGGCTGATCTCCTGGAGGAAGTCGGTGAGCGTCCCCTCGGGGTTCTGCCGGTCGTACTCCTGGGCCACCACCACGAACTCCTCCAGGTTCTCCAGGCGACCCTCGGCCTCGAGAGTGCGCTCGGCCTTGAGCGCCGAGGCCAGCCCACTTTCCTGCAAGACTCGACGCACCGTCGTGGCCACCTTGCCTGCGGCCGCTTCCCACGACGCCAGATCCTCGGCCAGGCGGGTGCAAGAGGTGGCGGCGGCCGCTCCCAGACCCGCCTCTTCGGCTTTGACCAGCGCTTCGCGAAGCGAACCTCCGTTCTCTTCGACATACATCTGCAGCCTGCCCACGGCCACGTCACCCAGGCCCCGGCGGGGCGTGTTGATCACCCTGAGCAGGGAGATGTCGTCGGAAGCGTTGACCGTCACCCTCAAGTAGGCGAGGAGGTCCTTGATCTCGGCCCGTTGATAGAATTTCGTGCCGCCGATGACCCGGTAGCCGATGCCCTGGCGCACGAGCATGTCCTCAATCACCCGGGATTGGGCGTTCACCCGGTAGAACACGGCCAAGTCGGATGCGGACCGGGTTTTGAGTTGCCTGACGATCTCGTCGCAGACCAGCCGGGCCTCCTCGTGCTCGTCACAGCACTCGAGCACCGCCACCGGCTCGCCGGCGCCCCGATCGGTCCACAGGTTCTTCGGTTTCCGGCCTCGGTTGTGGGCCACGAGAGCGTTGGCCGCGTCGAGGATGGTGGTGTAAGAGCGGTAGTTCTGCTCCAGCTTGACGACCGTTGTGTCGGGGAAGTCGTCCTCGAAGCTCAGAATGTTGCGGATGTCGGCGCCTCTCCACGAGTACACCGACTGATCGTCATCGCCGACCACCGTCACCTGGCGGTGCTTCTCGGTGAGCAGCTTCACCAGCAGGTACTGGGCCCGGTTGGTGTCCTGGTACTCGTCCACCAGAACGTGGCGGAACAGGTCCCGGTAGTACGCCAGGCGCTCGGGGAAGAGTTGAAGGATATCAACCATGCGCATGAGCAGGTCATCGAAATCGAGAGCGTTGCCCTCGAGCAGGCGGGACTGATAACGGCGATAGACGGACGCAGTGACATCGTGCATACGCTCGTCTTCGTAGGCACCCCCCTCATCATCCCAGGCGGTGCCGCCCGCTCCGCCGCCTCCCCGGGCGAAGTCGTCTACGTCGATGAGCTTGTTCTTCGCGTCCGAGATCACACTCCGCAGCGCCTTGGGGGGGTAGCGCTTGGGATCCAGGCGCAGGTCCTCAAGACAGTGACGGATGAGCCGGGTGGAATCGTCCTCGTCGTAGATGGTGAAGTTGGTCCTGTAGCCCAGTAGGGGCGCGTCTTGGCGCAGCATCCGCGCACAGGACGCGTGGAACGTCGAGACCCAGGTCCAGCGGGCGGTCCCCCCCAGCAGCCGCACCACTCGCTCCTTCATCTCTCCGGCGGCCTTGTTCGTGAACGTAATGGCGATGCACTGATGTGGACGAACCTGGCCGCTCTCGATCAGGTAGGCAAGACGGTACGTGAGCACCCGGGTCTTCCCGGAGCCGGCTCCCGCGAGCACGAGCAACGGACCGGCCTCGTGGAAGACGGCATCCTGCTGGCGCTCGTTGAGGTCCTGTGCGAGGCGGGCGCGAAGCTCAGATCTCGGGTGCGCCATCAAGCCTCGTCGGATCGCACGCCTCGTCCGTCTCCGGCGGCGGGGTCTTGCCTCGCTGTTCTTCGAGTTCGTTCTCGAGTGCGACCACCCGACGCACCAGACAGCGCATGGCCTCAGCAACGGGGTCGGGAAGGTGCGTGTAGTCGATATCGGGAATGCCCACCTTGGCCCCCTCGGTGATGACCGGGCGGCCGGGGTTGCCGACAACGGTGGTATTGGAGGGGACGTTGTGGACGACGACGCTGCCCGCTCCGACCCGCACGTTGTCTCCGACGTCGATGGACCCGAGCAGCAGAGAACCAGCCCCGATCACCACGTTGTCGCCGACAGTGGGATGGCGCTTCCCCGTCTCTTTGCCGGTACCGCCCAGGGTGACCCCCTGGTAGATGGTGACATTCCTGCCCAATTCAGACGTCTCGCCTATCACAACACCGGCACCGTGGTCGATGAACAGCCCTTCGCCCAGGGTGGCGCCGGGATGGATCTCTATCCCGGTGACGAAGCGACCGACTTGGGAGAGGAGACGGGGGGCGAGGGGCACCTCCCGCTTCCACAGCGCGTGCGCTGCCCGATGAAACCACAGCGCGTGCAACCCCGGATAGCAGGTGAGGATCTCGATGTCGCTGCGGGCCGCCGGGTCACGTTCGCGGATGGACTGCATGTCTCTGCTCATCGTCGCGGTCATCTCACCGCCGGCGTCGCGGGCACGGGCAAGTGCTCTCAGGACGCCCTGGGGCAGGTTATGGGCGACGAAGCGGCACATGCCGCCGGCGTGGTCGAGGAGGGTGGCGTTCGGCTGACTCATTGCGGTTACGATAGCACGCGTCCGCTCGGTCGGCCGCCTCGGCGGCCAGCATCATCGGCCCTCCCCATCGGGCTGGTTCCCGGCGCCTGCCAGGATGCTCCGCGCCACCTGGAGATCGGGCTCGAAATAGGCGCCGTCACCGTAGTCCCTCATCACCCCCGGAAGGGCCAAACCGGTCCAAGCGTCCCCGCTCTTGGCGCCGGCTGTCGCATCTAAAGCGGCCCGGAAGGCCGCATCCTGGCCGGTGAGCGCCGCTGCTCTCCACCAGACGGGAGTCTCCGTGCGTCCATCGGCACCGGGCCCCGACGCGGCGGCCAGGACTGCCGCCACCGCGCCGGCATCCGCGCCCATCGGGTCGAGGGACTCCGGGAACCGGGGACTCCCTGCGCCGTCACTCAGGACGCTCTGCAAACCCCTCCACTCGACGGCGGCCACAGCGGTCGGCGGGACATCGAGGGCGGCCGCAACCGAACCGGCCACGGCCTCGGGTCGCTCTTGCCCGTAGAGCTCGGCCAGTCGTGAGAACCCATCGGCCGACCTGAAGATGGATATCCCGGGGATGCCGAGGATCACCCGTTTTCCGTTGCCGGTATGGAAGAGCTCTGCAAGGACCGGCCTGCCGTCTTGAGTCACGACCAGAAGCGCATCGCCCGAGGCCGTCGAGGGTAGCGAAGCGGTGGTCGACACGCTGCTTGCGTTTTGTGCGGGCCGCCCGCTTGAGGAGGACCGGCCCGCGAAAAACGGCGACGAGAGCACGGCCACCGCCAGGACCACCACCACTGCGACAAGGGCGGGTACCACCCCTCGCCCCGGCTTCTCGGGCCTGTAACGCCGCCCCGCCGCGTACCGGTCGGATCGCCGCTCCACCCGCCCGCCGGGGCCCTGGGGCGTGGGACCGGCGGATCCGTTCACGACTGGACCGGCGAGCGGTACATCCCGCTCTTCTCGATGAGCTGACAGGCAGCCTCGGGTACCAGGTATCGAACGGGGAGACCGGCAGCCAGCCTGTCCCGGATCAGAGTGGACGAGATGTCCAGACCAGGCACCTCCATCACGCGGACCCTCGCCTCGGGACCGGGACCCGCCTCGGGCCCGAGAGAGGCCAGGAATGCAGAGAGACGGGACAGGTCGAATCCAGGCCTGGTCGCCGCGATGAGCGTGCTCAATTCCAGCACCCGGGAAGGCTCCTTCCAGGTGAGAATATCGAGAACAGCGTCGGCCCCGGTGACAAAGAAGACTCGGGCATCGCGCGCGAGGCTCCCGGCCAGATATTCGAGCGTGTCCACCGTGTACCCGATCCCCGCCCGATCGATCTCGAGGCGGGAGACGGAGAACCGCGGATGCGAAGCTGTGGCCACGGCGGTCATCAGGTAGCGAAGCTCAGAAGGCGCTACATGCCGCTTCTTGTGCGGCGGACGACCGGAGGGCATGAACACGACCTCGTCGAGACGGAACTGGAGCAGGGCCTCCTGTGCAGTCACCAGATGGGCGATGTGGATGGGATCGAACGCCCCGCCCATGACGCCGAGGCGCAGTCCGCTCCGTGCGCTCAGACGGGCTATCGGATCGGCCTGGTCCATGTAGTCGCGCCCCCCGCCGGCCCCACGGCTAGCGAACGTGCCCTTCCCCTGTTACCACGTACTTGATAGAAGTGAGTTCCTTGAGGGCCAAAGGGCCCCGAGCGTGCAGCTTCTGGGTGGAGATGCCGATCTCAGCCCCCAGACCGAACACGCCTCCATCGGTGAAACGGGTGGAGGCGTTGATGTAGACGACAGCCGCATCCACGGCGCGCGCGAAGCGGCGCGCCGCCTCCACATCCCGGGTCACGATCGCCTCTGAATGCCCGGTTCCGTATCGCCCGATATGTTCCACCGCTTCGTCCAACCCGGACACCACCTTCACCGCCATCCGCAGGTCGAGGAACTCGGTGGCATAGTGGACCTCAGTGGCTTCCTCCAGCGGGGCCAGGGTATCCCCGGCCAGTTCCCGGGTCCGCTCGTCCGCGTAGAGCTTCACGTCGCGCTCCTGCAGGCTCCGGGTGACCATCGCCATAAACGCCGGAGCGATCGCTTCGTGGACCAGCAGGGTCTCGGCGGCGTTGCAGACCCCCGGCCTCTGAACCTTGGCGTTCACGGCGATCTCCAATGCACTCTTGAGATCGGCGGTCTCATCCACGTAGACGTGGCAGTTGCCACCGGCGGCGTAGATGACCGGTACTTTCGAGTTCTCCAGGAGGAAGTCCTTGAGAGCCTCACCACCCCGCGGGATCACGAGATCGACGAGGTCGCGCATCTGCAACAGTTCGACAAGCGCCTGCCGGTCCTTTTCGAGCATGAACTGGATGGCGTCCTTCGGCAGACCGGCCTTGAGCGCCGCGCCGGTTATGACCTCTGCCAGGATGCGGTTGGAGCGGTAGGCGTCGCTACCCCCGCGTAGGATGACGGCGTTGCCGGTCTTGAGGCATAGAGCAGCCGCATCCACTGTGACGTTCGGACGGGCTTCGTAGACCACACAGATCACCCCGAATGGCACCCGCACCCTTTGGATTTCCAATCCTTCCGCGGTCCGCCAGCCGGCCACGATCTCACCAACCGGATCGGAGAGAGCCGCGATGTCCCGTAGACTCGAGGCGATGCCCTTGAGGCGCCCCTCATCGAGAATCAGTCGATCGATGAGGGCTTTCGAAAGGCCCTTCTTGCGACCTTCTTCCACATCTCTGGCATTCTCGTCCAGGATCTCGGCCGACCGGCGCTGCAGAGCCTCCGCCATGGCGATAAGAGCCCGGTTCTTTTCGGCCGCCGTGAACAAGGCCAATCTTCGGGAAGCCTGCTTGGCCCCCATCGCTATCTCGCGTATCTTCGCCCCGTCGTTCGTCTTCAACTCTCCTCCTGCTTCTTCAGCACACCAGCACGAGATAGTCCCTATGGATGGCCTCTGGAGACGCATCCGCGAGTATCTCGGCAATCTCGGCGCTCTTCATCCCTTTGGTCCTGTCCAGTTCCTCACTAGAGTAGCTGACCAAGCCTTTCGCCAGTTCCACACCTTCCCCGTCGACCACCATCACGGCATCACCGGCGGCGAAGTCGCCTTCCACCGCGGTAACGCCCACCGGCAGCAGGCTGCCCTTGCCCCGCAGGGCGTTGGCTGCGCCCGCATCCACCATCACCCTGCCAACCGCCGGCTTCCCGTAGAGGAGCCATAGCTTATAGTCCGGCAGACCGAGAGGGCGGGCCGGGAACCGGGTACCGACATCCTCCCCGGCAAGACAGGCGGCGAGTACTCCCGGACGGGTGCCCCGAGCGATCACCGTCTCCACTCCTCCGCTGGTGGCGATCCTCGCGCTGTTGACCTTACTGCCCATGCCCCCTCTCCCGAGCGCACTCACAGAGCCGATGTTGACGCAATCCAGGTCGCCCAGCCCGTCCACCATCGTAATGAGCCGCGCCTCCGGGTCCTCCCGGGGATCGGCGGTGTACAGACCATCGGTATCGGTGAGCAGCACCAGGAGGTCCGCCTTGACGAGCAGAGCCACCTGTGCGGCGAGGGTGTCGTTGTCGCCGAAGCAGAGCTCGTCCGTGGACGTGGTGTCGTTCTCGTTGATGATCGGGACCACGTTCCATTCCAGAAGCCGCTTGAGCGTGTTGCGGGCGTTGAGGTACTGCGTCCTGGCCGCCACATCGAAGGCGGTGAGGAGCACCTGGGCTGTGACCACGTTCTCGTGCGCGAAGAGTTCGGTGTAGGTGCGCAGCAGATGACCCTGGCCCACGGCTGCGGCGGCCTGCAGGTCGACAACCGCGTGAGGCCGGCGCCTGCGCCGCAGGACCCCCATGCCGGACGACACGGCCCCCGAGGAGACCACCAGCACCTGGTTACCGGCCGCATGCAACGCGCAGATTTCGGATACCAGCCCGGCCATCGGAGCCAGGTGGAACGTACCCCGCTCTGTGGTGAGCGTGGTGGAGCCGATCTTGACCACGATCGTCTTGTTGCCTCTGTCGCCCTTGTCTGTGCTGTGGCTCGTCAACAGACCCTCCGGCTCTACTGGAACTCGAATGTATAGCCCTCGATATCGACTTCGTCGCCCGGCTGCGCACCCCTGGACTTGAGGGCTGCATATACCCCCAAACGATCCAGCCGCTCTGCCAGATATTGAACAGCTTCTTCATTGTCCAGGTCAAACCTGCTCACGAGGCGCTTGACGGCCTTGCCCCTCACGGCGAACCCGGTGTCCTCGTCGAAGGAGACGGCGAAACTCCGCGCTCCGGTGGGCACCGGGCGGTACGTGACGTGCCGCTCCCCCGTCCGCTCCTCGACGGCGCTCGTCTCCGCTGCCGTTTCGGCGAAAGCACTCATAGGAGTGACCTCGGGCGCGCTCAACCGGGCGATCAGCGGTCCCACCCACGCGAGCAGTCCGGCGATACCGGCGCCGCTCACGGCCGACACCGGCCTCACCAGACGACCCGCGACAGGCGTCTCGCCCTCGATCTCGTAGGTGAACGCCGGATGCCCCTGGGCCCGCAGCCTCTCCACCTCCGTTGCGAAGATCTCTTCCCACTCGCGAACCGATTCGGGCGTCACAGCATCGATCTTGTTGAGCAGGATGGTCTGCGGCTTGCCGGCAAGGTCCACGGCGTGAGCATCAAGTTCCGCCAGGATGGTGCGAAAGCCCTCCAGAGGCTCCACTCCGTAGTAGCCTGTGATGTCGACCACATGCAGCAGGACCTGACAGCGCTCCAGATGGGCGAGGAACTCGTGTCCAAGTCCGACCCCCTCACTCGCCCCCTCCAGCAGACCAGGCACATCCGCCAAGGTAAAGACGTCTCCCTCGCCGGTCCAGTCGACCACTCCCAGCATCGGTTCCAGAGTGGTGAAGGGATAGTCCGCCACCTTGGGCTTGGCGTTGGAGAGCTTGCGCAGGAGAGACGATTTCCCGGCATTGGGAAGACCGGCCAGGCCGGCGTCGGTGACAAGACGCAAGGAGAGACGCATCCAGAAGCCTTCACCCTCCTCCCCCAACTCGGCGAAATGAGGAGCCTGGCGTACTGAGTTGACAAAGCGAGCGTTGCCCCGGCCTCCGGCGCCGCCCTCGGCGATCACCACGGGCTCCCCCGGCGTCACGATATCCGCGAGGAGCTCGTCGTCGGCGGGCTCCTCACCTTCGATTCCGTGCACCCGCCAGAGTTGGGTGCCAAGCGGCACCTTCACGATAGCGTCCTCGCCGTTGGCACCGTGTTTGCGCGCACCGGCACCCGGCTGGCCGTTGCCGGCCCTGTAATGGATCTTGTAGGTGAATGGCTGCAGGTCGCGAAGCTGGGGATCGCCCACCACGATCACATCGCCACCCCGGCCTCCGTCGCCGCCGTCCGGTCCCCCCCGGGGAACGTGCATCTCTCTGCGAAAAGAAACGCAGCCGTTCCCGCCGTTCCCGGCCGCCACATGGATCTTTGCCTGATCGAAGAACATGACGATGCAGAGAGGCTTACGGGCTGCTAGGGAACGCGGCTTCGGCGCCAGGACCCTCTGGGCGAGTGCGAGAGAAGGACGCATGGAACGAGCGTAGCGGAGCTACGGGCGCAACTGAGGACGCTCTCGTGCCGGCCAGTGCGTTCTGGAGCTCTAGGCTTCGTGCTGCAGCAGCCTCCTTGCCCGGCTGCGCACAGACGCAGGCCTGAGCTCGGTCTCTATTCGGCGACGATGCTGATGACGCGCCCGATCTTCTTGGTGGTGAACTCCACCGTGCCGGGTACAGTCGCGAACAGGGTATCGTCTGAACCGATGCCCACGTTCTCGCCCGGGCGGAACCGGGTGCCGCGCTGGCGGACGAGGATGGCTCCAGCCTTGACCGTCTCGCCGGCGAAGGCTTTGACGCCCAGACGCTGGGCCTGCGAATCGCGGCCGTTCCTGGAACTACCGCCGCCTTTCTTGTGAGCCATGACCCTATCCCTTCCTAAGCTATCTTCTGCACTTCGAGCTTCGTAAGCGCAGCGCGGAAACCGGCTTTCTTGCGCCAGCCTCGCTTGGGCTTGAACCTCGAGATGCGGATCTTCGGTCCACGCAGATGCTCCAGCACCACGGCAGTCACCGTGGCGTCCTTGCCATCGACGGCCAGGCGGACGTCGCCTCCATCGGCGACGAGCAGCGAAGGCAGTTCGACCGTCGCGCCTTCAGCAGCGTCAACGCGATCGACGACGACCTGCTGCCCTTCTTCTACCCGGTATTGCTTACCGCCGACCTTGACGATGGCGAACATCCCGACTCCTAGAATTACTCTCTACCGACAGCCCGCAGCCGCCCGAAGGCGGGCACGAGCAACGCAGTATAGCAAGGTTGGTGCCCTGCTGCCACCCCGCCGCCCCTCGTGTGCAGGCGCCCGAATCGCGTCTCGCCTCGCCTCGGGACCGGCGCAGTGTGGCGAGGAATCTCGGGCAACCCGCAGATCAGTCGGGAACGACGGCCACGTGGGTGAGAGGCACCTCTCCCAGAGCTTCCTGGGCCTCAATGCGCCGCCCGGTCGCCGCCTGCAGCCGGCGCAGCACCTCGCCCCCGGTGGCCAGCTGCCCGAGCAGCTGCGGGTGGATCTCCACCCGCACCACCGGCAGCGCCGATTCGCGCAGGAGTTCGACAAGACGGCGTTCGAGCACGATGAGGGCGGATTCCTCCGAAATCACCCGCCCCCGTCCCCGGCATGCGGGACAGGGGGTGGTGACGATTTCCCGCAAGCCCTGGGTGACGTTCTGGCGGGTCATCTCCACCAGTCCCAACGGTGACAGCTCGACCACGTAGGTCTTGGTCCGGTCGAGGGTGAACTCCGCTTCCAGCGCGGCCAGCACCATCTCCCGATTGTTCTTCGCCGTCATGTCGATGAAGTCGATGACTATGATCCCCCCGATATCCCGAAGTCTGAGTTGGCGCACTATCTCCTTACAGGCTTCGAGGTTGGTCTTGAGGGTCGTGTCCTCGAGCTGCTTCTTGCCGACGAAGCGCCCTGTGTTCACGTCGATGACCGTCATAGCCTCTGTATGGTCGATCACGATGGAGCCGCCAGAGGGCAGACTCACGCGTCTGGCGAGCGCCTTCTCCATCTCCTGCTCAAGGCCGAAGCGTTCGAAGAGGGGGACCTGCCCCACGTATCGCTCGACCCTGTCTTTGAGTTCAGGGGCCACGGCCCGCAGGTAGCTGGCCAGCCGGCGGCGCAGCTTATCATCATCGACTATCACCGCGGTGAACTCGGAGTCAAGGAGGTCCCGAGCGCTCCGGATGGGAAGCTCCGCTTCAGCATAGATCAGGGCCGGAGCAGGCGATGCCTGAGCTCGCCGTTCCGCTCCGCTCCATACCCTCTGCAGGAACCGGAGATCGCGCTCGATCGCCTCCCTTTCGGCACCCTCGGCAGCCGTTCGGACGATCACCCCTCCCCTCTCCGGCTTCATCTCGCGGCTGATAGCTCGGAGCCGCTCCCGCTCCTCATCGGGTAGCCGGCGAGATACCCCAGAACCTCCGCCCGCAGGGAAATACACGACGTAGCGCCCCGGGATGCCGACCTCCATGGTGAGACGCGGCCCCTTCCCGCCCATCGGGTCGCGGGTCACCTGCACCAGGAGTTCTTTGCCGGCCTTGAGCAACTCCCCGATCTTGCGGAGCCCGCCTCGACGAGCTTCCGGCGCCACCACTTCGGCCACTGAGAGGAAGCCGTTACGGTCGAGCCCGATGTCCACGAAGGCCGCATCCATGCCGGGTAGCACGGTCTCCACGCGGCCTTTGTACACGTTCCCCACAAGAGACTGCCGGCGAGGGCGTTCCAGGTACATCTCGGCCAGGCGGCCGTCCTCCAGCAACGCCACCCGGGTCTCCAGGTGGTCTCGAGAGATGATGAGCTGTTTCACCGCTTGCTCACTCCCTGTCCAGCACGATGTCCGTGCGGAATACTTCTAGCACGGTGAGGTTGAGTCCAGAGGCCTGCTCGAGCGCCCTCAGCACTGTCTCCGGCCGAGCCGACCCCGTCGGCGTGACGGCCGCCGCGAAGCGCGCTTCCCACTCACCGTCTGCGCTCGGCCGCACGTCGATGTGAGCGACATAACGCCGCACGTCCACCCTCCGCACCCGATCTTGGCGAGCCTCTTGGACTGCCCACTCTCCTGCTTCCTCGAAACGCTGCGCTCCGTCCCACAGCGCCGCTTCGACACCTGCGGGATCGGCCGAGGTGTCGCCCGCTGAGAAGACCACCCGGTGGGATGCTCCCAGCACGCGGGCCGCCAGATGCCGGCGGCCCGCGTACGGTTCCAGGCCTAGTAGACGCACGTGGCTGGGAAGCGACGACTCCAGACGGGCGACGAAGCCCTCGCCCGGATCCTCCGCCAAGTCGAACTCACACAGTTCGTGGAGGCCCTGCACCCCCACACCCAGCGGCAGGACGATGGTCAGGAGCGGTTTCGGACGCATCCCCGCGGACAGTGCAAGACGGCCCCCGGCGCGGCGTACGGCGCGCCGGAACGCCTCCATCCGGTCGAGATGCCCCAGGAAGCGCCCGCGTCCGGTCACGCTGAACGTAGCCACGTACCGGAACGAGCCCGCTCCGGATCCTTCAGGTTTGGCAGCCCTCACCGCCGCTTCATCTCCTCCGGCAGCCACAGGCCGGCGCACGCGCCGCCCTGTGGCCGGAGGCTCGGCGGGGGCGGCGGCCGGGCGGCCCGCCGCCGCGAGGTCGTTCCCCGGCGGATCCTGGCAGGCCCCGCACGTCTCGCAGCCATCCCATCGGCAGTCACCGGTAGCCTCCCCCCTAACGGCCTTCTCCCACTCAGCCCAGAGAAAGTCATGCTCGGGCACCCCTTCGAACACGTCCCAGGGAAGCTCGGCGTCCTTGGGCAGCGGGCAGGCAGCGACCTCTTCGGCCGGCGCGCCCGCTTCCTGGAATGCTTCCGCCCACGCCGCCGGCTTGAACTGCTCGGTCCACGAGTCGAAGCGGGCGCCCTTCCTCCAGGCCCCCTCGATCACCGCGGCCAGGCCGTCTCCTCCCCGAGCCAGGGCAGCCTCCAGGTAACCCTTGTCGGGACTGGGCATGGACAGTCGGATCCCCGGCTTCCTCAACCGCAGCCGCAGAATCTCCTGGCGCCTGCGCACAGTCTCCCGGGAAGCCATCGGTGCCCATTGGAAGGGGGTGAACGGCTTGGGGATGAAGGTATTCACGCTTACATTGAGCTGCAACCGGTTGGCCCGCGGGCCGAGGACGCGGCGCCCACTCTCGCGTATGTGGAGACACAGATCCGCGATGGCATCCACATCGGCGTCGTTCTCCCAGGGAAGCCCGATCATGAAATACAGCTTCAGAGTGCTTCGGCCGCCTCGGAAAGCCTCCTCCGCGGCCGCGAGGATCTCCTCCTCAGTCACGTTCTTGTTGATCACGTCGCGCATACGCTGGCTCCCGGCCTCCGGTGCGAGGGTGAGGGAGTTGCCCGTTGGCGACGCCAGCCAGGCAAGTTCCACCGAGGCGCTGTCCACCCGCAGCGACGGCAGGGAGAGGTTGATTTCGGGATGAGATGCCGCGACCCGCGTGAGTGCCTCGCGCAGGCAAGAGTAGTCGGTGGTCGATAGTGAGGCGAAAGCCAGTTCCTGGTGCCCGGTCGCGGCCAGTTGGTCTCCCGCCAGCGCCAGCACTTCGGCAGCGGGGCGCTCGCGAACCGGCCGGTACCACATGCCGGCCTGGCAGAACCGGCAACCGCGGGTGCACCCCCGCATGACCTCGACCCAGGCGCGATCGTGTACCCCGGCCACCAGCGGGACCAGTGGCATCGTTGGGTACGCCGCCACGGCGAGGCTGGAGACCATCCTTCTCCTCACACGGCGGCTCACGCCGGGAACGTATACTCCGTCGACCTTACTCAGGAGGCTCTTAGCCTCCGCCCGGGTGATCCCGTCCCGGTGTGCGGCCGCAAGAACCGCAAGAATGTCTGGGAGCAACTCCTCTCCGTCTCCCACCGCCACGGCGTCCAGGAAGCGACCGACCGGGACGAAGTTCGCACACGCCGGGCCGCCGGCAAGGACCAGGGGGTGTTCCCCCCCACGCTCGGCCGCACGGATCGGTATACGGGCGAGATCGAGCATCTCCAGCAGGTTGGTGTAGTGGAACTCGTGCTGAAGGGTGATGCCCAGCAGATGGGCCGAAGCCACCGGTGTCCACGTCTCCAGCGTCAGCAGCGGGACTCCCGCCTCCCGCATCGCCCCAATGGCGTCCACCCAGGGCAGGCACACGCGCTCGACCCCCACCCCCTCCGCCTGGCGGGCCAGATGGTAGAGGATCTGAACGGCCTGATTGGAGATGCCTATCTCGTAGGTGTCGGGGAAGCCAAGGACCACTCGCAGTTCGCCAGGATCACCGCTGAATCCAGGACCGGCTCCAGCTTCCTCCCCGATCAAGCGGGCCGGCTGCTGGATACGCGCGAGAACGGCCTCGAAGGGACCGCCGTACGGGGAGACTATCGGGTTGGCCAAGGACACACTAGTGCGCCGCCCGGCCATCCTCAACGACCGGAGCCTCGCTTCGCGGCATTCTCTCTCGAAGCGAGCCTACCATGGCCACGACCTTGCTGGTCGAGGCGGGGGCTCCCTGTTCGAAGTAGGCAATTGCGCCCAACCCCACGGCCAAGGTGGCGGTGTAGGCCGTGATCATCCGCATGACGATGGCCAGCCCGGGGACGGCCCGCCCGAGGGCCCTACCGATCCCGCGGAAGCCGAACCCCATGGCCACCATCGCCACCAACTCCAGCGCCCGCTCTTTGTCGACAGGCTGACCGTACATCGCGGCGATCCTGAGGACCATCTTCGACTGGTTCAAGGTCATAGGGGGCATGTCGGCCCCGGGAACGAAGAACACCAAAGCGATGAGCACATTCTGCACAGCCGTCCGACCGATGAGCCTGCGCGCCGCTGCGCGGCGCACCACCGGGTACCGCCGCCCAAGCGCAGTCCCCCTGTCCCCTGCAGCCTCCGCACACAGGGCGAACAGCCGGTCCCAGCCGGCTTCGCTGTCGGAGAAGGCCAGACGTAACATGCCGCCGGCCGTCAGGCTGGCTTTCGGACCCGTGCCGGGGCCTTGGTCGACGACCAGGATCGCCGAAGTGCGCGAGACCGTGCGGCTGAGGAACGATTCGATCTCCGCCTCCTGCTCCGGCTTCACAAAGACCACCAGAAGCTCTCCGGAGCCGGTCGCGAACGGGGTAGGTCCGGTGAACGCCTCCTTCGTGGCGATCGCCGGGATGGTCCCGCCCGCCGAGAATTCATCCCGCGCCCTTTCCACAAGGGCCTGCTCTCCGGCAAGGACGATCGAGGCGCTCTCTTCCGCGGACGCGGACGCCTCCTTCAAGGCATTGACGATCTTCGATAGGTTCAACGGCAGTTTCGCCACTCCCAGCCTCCCCAGATCAGGCGTCGGGAGCCGCTACCTGGGCTGCCCGGCCACCGAATGAACGTGGATGCTCTCTAGTACGCCGATCGCCATCAAGTTTACTACCAGCGAACTGGAGCCGAAACTCACGAACGGCAACGGGATTCCGGTCACGGGCATAATCCCGATGGTCATGCCGATATTCACGAACACCTGGAACACCAGCATACCGGCGATGCCAGTGGCGATGAGACGGCCGAACAGGTCGTTCGACAGGCGGGCGATGCGGAAGGCCCGCCAGACGATGACCGCAAAGAGGCCGATCAGCAGCACGCCTCCCAGGAATCCGAGCTGCTCTCCGATCACCGCGAAGATGAAGTCCGTGTGGTGTTCGGGGAGGAAATTGAGGTTCGTCTGAGTTCCCTGCAGGTACCCCTTCCCGGTGAACATCCCACTCCCCACCGCAATCTTGCTCTGGGTGAGTTGATAGCCTACACCGGTGGGATCCCTCTCGGGATCGAGGAACAGAGTGAGCCGCTCTACCTGGTAGTCCTTCAACACGTGTATCCCAAGCGACGGCAGGATGCGCAATGCCACCACAGCGGCGAAGATGCCGGCTCCCGCCAGAGCTCCCAGGTGGGGCAGGCGGATTCCCCAGACGACCAGCATGCATATGAGGATGGCGGCAAACACGAGAGCGCTCCCCAGGTCGGGCTGAAGAAACACGAGCGCGATAGGGACCAGCATGTACACGACGCACATGAACACGAACCGGAAACGATGCCGGAGTGCCGTCCCCTCGGCCAATACTCCCGCCAGAGAGATACACAGAAGCAGCTTGGAGAGTTCCGATGTCTGGAGCCGGGTGAAGCGGAGGTCGATCCAGCGGTTCGCACCCACCGTCTCACTACCGGAGCCGATGACCGGAAGAAGGGTGAGGATCAGGAGCACCAGAGTCGCCACGTAGATGTAGGTGCGCCAACGAGCAATCCAGCGGTAGTTGACCAGGCTGATCATGACGAGAAAAACGAAGCCGATCACGAGCCCGATGCCTTGGGAGCGGACGTAGAAGTACGGCGTCGAGATGTTGGGATCCGAGCGGGTGGCTGAGTAGAGCATGAACAGGCCGAAGGTGACGAGGAGCAGAGTGGCTGCCAACAGAATCCAGTCAACGCTACGCACATAGGCACCGGCCGAGAAGCCGAGCGGTTGCCTCCGCTCGCGGGAGTTCTGCAGCACTTTCAACGTAGAGGCCATATGCTTCTGCTACTCACTCGCCGGCACGATATTGGTGCCGCTCGAGCCGGTGTGGAAGTACGCCTCGAGCACCCGGCGCACCACCGGGGCGGCAACTGAGCTGCCGTGTCCACCCTGCTCGATGAGCGCGACGACGGCGATCTCGGCTTTGTCGGGAGGAACATCGGCGGGCGCATAGGCGATGAAGAGGGCATAGTCGTCCTCGGGCAGCTTCTGGGCGGTACCGGTCTTGCCGGCCACGGCGACCGGGAAGTTCTTGAACACCTGGTGGGCCGTGCCGCCGGTCTCGGAGGTCACCTCAGTCATGCCCTGGCGCACGATGCTCAGCATCTGCGGGGTGATGTCGCCCGGTTGATCCCCGATCACGGTTCCCGCCTTCTCGCTCTCGAACTGGTGGATGCGGTTGCCCGAGGCATCCTGGATCCATCCCCCCACGTGTGGCACCCAGAGCGTACCGCCGTTCGCGATAGCCGAGACGGCCACCGCCAGCTGCATGGGCGTCACCAGCAGGTCCCCCTGCCCGATGGCCAGGTTGATCTCGTCCCCGATCCTCCAGACCCTGTCCTCCGCCGTCTTCCCGGTGTCGGCCTTCCAGTACTTGTCGGGCACCCGCGTGCCAGTGGTCTCGTTCGGCAGATCGATACCTGTCTGCGAACCAAAGCCGAACTTCCTCACGTCGTTCTGCATTACCGGGCCGGACTGGGCGTAGAAGAGGCTACCAAGGTTGTAGAAGTAGACGTCGCAAGACTCCCTTATCGCCTTCAGCAGATCGACCTCACCGTGGTTCCTGGGGTAGATCCAGTCCTTCCAGGTCTGCTGATGGGTGGAGTACTTACCGGTGCAGTCGAAGATCGTGTCCGGGGTGATAATGCCGGCGGCGAGGGCCGCCGCGGCCACGAAGGGCTTGAAGGTCGAGCCCGCCGGATAGAGGCCACTTATCGCCCGATCGAATAGTGGGTTATGGGCCTGCTCTGCGTTGAGCTCCGCGTACTTGGTCTTGGTCATGCCCCCCACCCACAGAGACGGGTCGTAGTCGGGGTAGGAAGCCATGGCGAGGATCTCTCCGTTCTGCGGGTTCATGGCCACAACTGCGCCGCCGGCCGCGTTCTCGAACGCTGGCTCCGCGGCGTGAGCGATCTCGATGCCTTCCGCCAGGGCGTTCTCGGCCGCCTCCTGCAGGTCAGCGCTGACGGTGAGCCAGAGATTGCTCCCTGGCGTGGGAGCCACGTTCTTCTCCACTCCTTTGGGCCGTCCTGCGGCATCGACCTGCACCTGCTTCGACCCGTCGGTGCCCCTGAGGAAGGAGTCATACGTGCGCTCCACGCCGTCCTTTCCCACCGTTGCGCCCGCCTTGAGAGTGGCGAACTGCTCCTGGTCCAGGTCGTTCTGCGATGCCTCTCCCACGTAGCCGAGCACATGGGTGGCGAGAGCACCAAAGGGGTACTGGCGCAGATAGGAGGCCTCCACCTCCACCCCCTTGAACTCCTGGCTATGCTCCTTGATGTAGGCCACGGTCGAGTTCTCTGCCACGTCCTCCTTGATCACATAGGTGACGTACGGATCCTTCTTGGCCTTGGCATAGGCGTCCATGAGATCGGTCTCGCTGATATCGAGGATGTGGGCCAGTCCGTGTATCTCCGCCTGGAACTGCTCCGGCTCCTCCTCGGGGTCGTACATATCCATCGGCAGGAGACCGACATTGAGCCCGGCCCGGTTCTCCACCAGTATCTTGCCGTCCCGGTCGTAGATCACCCCGCGGGGCGCCTCGAGCTTGACCTCCCGGATGCGGTTGTTCGTGGCGACCGCCACGTACGTGTCGCCGGAGAGGATCTGCAGGAACCAGAGGCGGAAGGCCAAGATCCCGAACAAGGCGAACGTGATGATAAGAAGAACACCCACCCTCATCCCTACGAACGAGTCGTCCTCGGTGGGGCGCTTCCTCTTGATCGGCTCCAGGATCATTCTTCCTCACTCCGGAAGGGAGCCCCTTCGACCCTGGGTGCGGGCAGAAGCCGGGCCCGTACCAGGAGCACGTACACAGGCGCGGTGACGAGCCCGTCGAGGACCGCCTCCGGCAGCATCTGAGTGCCGATCATGGTCAGAAAACCGGACCTGGGACCCATGACATACTGAAGGAGCCCGAAGAGCAACTGGGCGAGGAAGGAGGTCACGCCGGCTATGATGATCACACTCCACGGTCCCACCGTGCCGAAGCGCGTCACGAACATCCCCACGAAATAGCCGGCGAGAACCAGGATCAAAGCCCGCACCCCGAGGGGCGAGAAGTAGGCGATGTCCGCCATGAGCCCGGCAAAGAACCCGAAGATGGCTCCCTCGAGCGACCCCCGGCAGACGGCCACAACGATGGTCAGGATGAGGAACAGGTCGGCGGTGACCCCGAGGATGCTCACCTGCGAGACCACCACGGTCTGTAGCAGCACTGCGGTCACCAGCACCACCAGGATCTTGCCGACGATTATGAGCTCCCTCCTGCCCATCAGCTCCTTACTCCGTAGTGGTGGTAGAGCTCGAGACGGGAGAGCCGGTCGCCGTGGTGTCGGAGCCCGTCCCCGCCGAAGAACTGGTGCCGGTAGTCACGCCCAACCCGGGAGTGGAGGCGTTCCCGCCGGTCATTGGGATAACCGAATCTTCCGGCACAACGAGGACCATGACCTCCTCGATCACCCGGAAGTCGAGGAAAGACTGCACCTCGATGGATTTGTAGTTGCTCACGTCCTTCTCCCCGACATCAACGACGATACCGACCGGGATGTCCGGCGGATACACCCCACCGTAGCCGGAGGTAACGATGACCAACTTGGGATCCACGAGAATGTCGCGGTCGACATAGTTCATCATCAACCGGCCGGACGCCGAGCCTTCAACAATCCCCTCGGCTCTTGACCCCTGGATCTTCGCCGAGACAGCCGACTGCGAATCGGTTATGAGCAACACCTTCGCGGAGTGATCGGTCACTTCGACTATCTTGCCCACGAGACCTTTCCCGGCGAGAGCTTCCCCGGCAACCGGCGTCGAACCGACTACAGCCTGGTCGACGTGCAGACCGTCGGCGGAACCCTTGTCGATCTCGATCCAGGCCTGCCAGCGCGTGGGTGATTTGGCGATAACCCGGGCCACGACGAAGTCTGTGCCGGAGGGGAAGGTGCCTTTGTCCCGGAGGTCCAACAGGCTCTTCAGACGCTGATTTTCCTCCCCCTGTTCCTGCAGTTTGATGACCTCTCCCTGCAGAACCCGGACCTCCCCGGCAAGCCGTTCGGCATCCGAGTGGGCCGACCAGAGGGTCGTCAGCCACGTATAGCCATCCTGGAAGGGCTGCGCGATACGAGCTCCCCACGATTGCATGGGCGTAACCAGCCCGGCCACCCCCCGCTGAACGGCATGCACGGGACCCGATTCGGTCTCCCGAAACGACACCGTCAACACAGCAAGCGACGCGATGATCAAGACGACAAAGACGACCCGTCGCCAAGCCACCTTGTTGCGTGGCATAGAGTTACCTCGCTGGCTAGTAGCGGCGCTTCTTCACTCTCTGCGAGCCCCGATACAGAGCGTCGAACTCCTCGAGCGACCGTCCCGAGCCGACGGCCACGCATGTGAGAGGAGATTCGGCAAGGTTCACCGGCATCTGGGTCTCTTCGCGTACCCGCTCGCACATCCCGCGCAGGAGCGAGCCTCCTCCCGCCATCATGATGCCGCGGTCCATGATGTCGGAGGCCAATTCGGGCGGGGTCTTGTCAAGTGTGGATTTTATGGCGTCGACGATGGCCGCCACCGGCTCGGCGATGGCTTCCCTGATCTCTTCGGAGGAAACCACCAGTGTCTTTGGCAGCCCGGTGACGAGGTCCCGACCGCGAATCTCCGCCTGTTCCTCGTGCTCGAGCGGGAAGGCCGAGCCTATCTCCAGCTTGAGTTCCTCGGCGGTCTGGCTGCCGATCATGAGCTTATATTCCTTCTTGATGTAGGCGATGATGGCCTCGTCCAGTTCGTCGCCCCCGATCCTCACCGACTGAGCCACCACGATGCCGGCCAAAGAGATGACGGCCACCTCGCTCGTACCCCCGCCGATGTCGACGATCATGCTGCCCGTGGGCTCGGCGACTGGAAGACCCGCACCGATGGCGGCCGCCATGGGCTCTTCGATGAGATACGCCGCCCGAGCACCCGCGCTGATGGTGGCTTCCTCGACAGCCCGCCGCTCCACACCTGTCACACCCGAAGGGACACAGACGACGACGCGCGGATGAGCCCACCGATTCTGATGCACCCGCTGGATGAAGTGCCGGAGCATCTGCTCGGTCACGTCGAAGTCGGCGATGACCCCATCCTTGAGGGGCCTGATGGCCGAGATAGTGCCCGGGGTACGGCCGAGCATGCGCTTGGCGTCGGCCCCCACGGCGAGGACATCGCCGGAACGGGATTCGATAGCAACGACCGACGGCTCAGACAGAACGATGCCTCTTCCCCGAACGTATACGAGGGTCGTGGCGGTCCCAAGATCGACGGCCATATCTCGACCGGCAAACCCGGTGATGAACTCGGTGAAAGCTATGGCCGTACCTCCCTCACGCTGCTCAAGCCCCCCGAGTGCTCCTGGGGCGTCCGCACATTATACAGGCTGCCGAAGAACCAAGCCTCGGCAGAGCATGGTCCCGGACGACGGCACGGCGCGTCCCATGCCGGCGTCAACAGCGCTCCCATCGCTGCTCCCTCTGGTCCGTTCGTGCCGACATCCCCGTCGCACCCGGGCGAAGCATCATTCTTCAGCGACCTTCATATCCATTGCCGTCGAAGAAGGTCGAACCCAGCCTCGAGAAACATGCGGGCCAGAAGGCCTAGGGGTAGGCCCACCACATTGCTGTATTCGCCGCGTATCTCCGCCACAAACAGGCCGGCCAGGCCCTGCACGCCGTAGGCGCCCGCCTTGTCGGTCCACTCGCCGGAGTCGAGGTATGCCTCGATCTGCGCGGAACTCAGTTCGAGGAAGGTGACGTCCGTGGTCGCCGTGGCCACGAGCCTGAGCTCATCGTCGGGCCTGGCCCCAGGAGACCGGGCGGTCCGCAACAGAGCGACGCCGGATACCACCTGATGCGTCCTGCCCGAGAGGGCACCGATCATGCCGGCCGCCTCGTCGCGGGTGGCCGGCTTGCCCATCACCCTGTTGTCGAGGGTGACCAGTGTGTCAGTGGCAAGTACGAAGACACCACCCGGGGCGTCGATAGGCAGGACCGCTGCTCTCAGTTTCGCGGCAGCATTATCGGCCGCGAGCATCTCGGCACCGTTGCCCTGGAGAACCTCCTCCGCGGTGGACCGCACCACCACATGTGGAACCCCCATATCCCGCAGCAAGGAACGGCGCCGCGGCGACTGGGACGCGAGGAAGAGTCGGAAATCGGGCGGGAATGGCGGCCGGAGATCCACCGGCGGACCGACTAGCCTAGGAGGTCGACGCCTTCGGGAAAGAATATCCCGATCTCGCGTTGGGCACTCGCCAGACTGTCGGCGCTGTGCACCACGTTGTGGCGCACGGACAGCCCGAAATCGCCGCGCACCGTTCCCGGAGCCGCCTCCAGAGGGTTCGTCGCACCCATCATCATGCGGACCACCCGGACCGCCTCTGGACCTTCGACGACCATCGCGAAAATGGGAGCGGAGGTGATGTGGTCCACGAGATCGGGGTAGAAGTCTTTCCCCTCGTGCTCGGCGTAGTGCCGCTCGGCCATGTCGCGGGTGACCATGAGCATCCTGGCCGCCCTCACGATCAGACCCCTGCGCTCGATGCGGCTGATGACCTCGCCGACCAGGCCGCGAGCTATGCCGCTGGGTTTGACGAGCACCAACGTACGTTCCACCATTTCCTCCACGGTAGTTGTTCCGGGCGGCCTCATTCTACCCGAGACCGCGCGGACCCGGCGGCGCACCCTCCTGCAGAAACTCTCGAAATGCCAGGGGCTACTGCTGCACTTCGATCAAGCCAGGTGGGCCATCGACCGGCGGCGGCACCCGCCGGCTCTTCAGATCGTGAGCGCAGTACGGACAGAGCTTCCAGCCCGGCTCGAGTACCCGGTCGCAATACGGACAGGCGGTACGGAGAGGCCGGCGGCAACTCGGGCAGGCCAGATAGTCGGGACGGATGACCTCACCGCACGACGGGCAGGCGCGCAGGGTGTGCAGCTCCTGCTCCATCGCCCGGATCTCCAACTCCCGCTCCCGGGCCTCCGCCAGGTATTCGGCCGGCCGCAGAATAGCGTATATGAGAGTGCCGATGTACGGCAGCAGAAGGGAGCAGAGGACAGCCACCCCCACGATGACGGGGTCGTCGATGCGCTTGCGCGCGTCCTTGTAGGTCCAGAAGGCCAGCACCAGCCAGAGCACCGTCAGGCAGAAGAGGATGATGTAGACCGCGAGCATCCAATATGGGGAGCCGATGATCCTATTGATGGTCTCGAAGACGTTATCCACCTTCTGCCCCCTATATCAGGACTCGTGCAAGCACGTAGCCAAGGGTAAAAAATACCACAACCGTGATTGCCACAAGCAGAACGCCGATAAAGACGGCGTGCCCTGATTTACCTGCTTTCTGGCGCTTGATCAAGGTCTAGTTCATCCTCCGCTTGAGATCCGCAATGACCGTCAACGACCCCGTGACCAGGACCACCTGGTTCGACGTGGCCAGCCGGTAGGCGCTCACCATGGCGGAGTGCGGATCGGGATCCACGAAGACCTCGGCATCTCCATCGAGATCGGAAATGAGCAGCGCCAGGTCCTCCGCCGGCAAGGCTCTAGGGCTCGAACTCTGAGTGGCGAAGATGATGTCGCAGCGCGGAGCCAGATGACGGATCATCTGTGCGGCGTCCTTGTCACTCAGGATAGACACAACGGCGATGAGACGCCTCCGCTCCAGGATAGGATCCAAGGAACGCATCGTCTCCTCCATCCCGGGCGGGTTGTGGGAGCCGTCGAAGATGCAGAGCGGCTGCGTGCTGACGATCTCCAGGCGACCCGGAGCAGAGGTGGAGGCGAGAGCCGCCCGGACCATGTCCGCATCCAGTTCCTCACCCTCGAACAACTCGACCGCGGCCACCGAGACCGCCGCGTTCACTCGTTGATAGCCTCCGAGGACCCTCAGACGGACGTCCATGTAGCAACCATGGAGTCCGAATATGTCGAACGAATCGCCCCGGGCCTCGGCGAGCACGACGATGTCGTCGCCGAAGAAGTGGCAGTCGGCACCACGAGCAGAGCAA
The DNA here is from genome assembly GCA_964631965.1 of uncultured Gaiellales bacterium. Lineage (GTDB taxonomy): Bacteria > Actinomycetota > Thermoleophilia > RBG-16-64-13 > RBG-16-64-13 > CAIQPS01. The sequence continues at coordinate 20,362 of CAZWAR010000002.1, read as the reverse complement.
AAGGCCTTCAGCTCCGTCTTGAGGTCCGGGCTCAGGACTCCCGCGACCACCTTGCCGCCCGGAGGGATCACCGCCTGCTTCTCCCGCAGGATGTCGAGAGTTGTATCCCCGAGCAGCTCGGTGTGCTCGAGACCGATGCTGGTCAACACTTGCACATCGGATTCGAGGACCGCCGTCGCGTCCAGCCGCCCCCCCAGACCCGCCTCGACGACGGCGACGTCGCAACCCTGTTCCTTGAAGTACAAGAAAGCGGCTGCCGTGAGGACCTCGAACTGGGTGAGCCTTTCGTCCGGCTCGAAGGTCTTCTCCAGTCGCTCGACGACCGGGCGGATGCGCGCGACGACGTTGCAGAACTCCTCATCACTCGAGGGGACGGAGTCCACCATCTGCCGCTCGGCAAGACTGACGAGGTGCGGGGAGATGTAGGCCCCCACTCTGTGCCCCCGAGCCTGCAAGAGAGCTGAGACGAACCTGGTGGTCGACGTCTTGCCGTTCGTGCCGACCACGTGAATGGTACGGTATGCCTTCTGGGGGGATCCGAGGGCCTCCACCAGCCGCTCCATCCGCTCGAGCCCCAGCCGGGTGCCGAGCCGCTCGAGACCGTTGACGTACTCCCAGATCTCGGACGGGTTGTAGGTGCTCACCGATCTTCCTCCCCCGGCAGCGCCAGTCGCCCGCCGACGCGCTCCTCGTACGACCGACGCACTTCCTCAAGAGCCGCTTCTGCGGCCGCCAAGCGGGCGCGCTCTTCGGCCACGACCGCTTCGGGCGCCTTGGCCACAAAACCCTGGTTGCCGAGCTTGCCCCGCGCTTTGGCTGCTTCCGAGTGCGCCTTTCGAGCCTTGGTCAGGAGGCGTTCAGCCTCGCGTTCCACATCCACCACACCCTCGAGGTCGAGCATAGCCTTCACGCCTGGTCCTTCGACCGAGGCGAACCGGCCCGCCGGTCGCTCCCCCAGTTTGTGAACCGCCACGATCTCGCAGCCGCATAGTTGCCGTACGGCATCCGGCAGCTCCACCAGGCCGGCGGCCGCCCCGGCCTCGGTCTCCAGCAGAGCCACCCGGCCGGTCACGTCGCGAGTGAGCCCTAGCTCCTCCCTGGCCGACCGCAGTCCGGCAACGACCGATGTAAAGGCCTCCATGGCCACCTCGGCAGCCGGATCCGACCATTCGGCGGGAGCCTCGGGATACATCGCGTCGAAGATGCTGGCCGGCCGGAGCCCCGCCTGCACCTGAGGTAGGAAGCCGTAGATCTCCTCGGTGATGAACGGCATCACAGGGTGCAACATGATCATCACCGCTTCGAGCAGGACGAAGAGGTTTCCGCTCACCTGCAGGCGCTCGGCGGGATCCTCGCTGTAGAGGCGGGACTTGGCAATCTCCAGATACCAGTCGCAGACCTCGTTCCAGACGAACCGATAGAGCACCCGAGCTACGTCATCGAACTCATAGCTTTCGTAGAGGGAGGCGGTCTCGGCGCAGACTGTCGCAAGACGGCTGAAGATCCAGCGGTCGGCGGGAGTGGCCAATTCCACCCGCGGGCCACCGCCGGTGCGGCCCGCCGCCGCCTCGGCGCCCTGCAGGATCAGCCGGGACGCGTTCCACGTCTTGTTGGCGAAGTTCCGCCCCATCTCGATGCGCTCCGCGCTGAAGCGAACATCCTGCACCGAAGCCATGTACGCCAAGCCGAAGCGAGTGGCGTCGGCTCCGTAGTCGGCGATCAACTCGAGGGGATCCACCCCTGTCCCCAAACTCTTGCTCATGCGCCGCCCGTCGGCGGCCAGCACCGTCGGGTGGATGATGACGTCACGGAACGGGACATCGTCACGATATTCGAGGCCCATCATGATCATCCGGGCCACCCAGAGGTAGATGATGTCGCGCGCGGTGGAGAGGACCGTCGTCGGATAGAAGGCCTCGAGGCGCTCCGTCTCCTCGGGCCAGCCGAGGGTGGCGAAGGGCCAGAGCTGCGAGCTGAACCAGGTGTCGAGCACATCCTCCTCCGGCCGCACCGGGCCGCCACACCTGTCGCACGTCTCCGGAACAGCGACAGACACCATGACGTGGTCGCAGGCCTCGCAGAAGTATGCGGGAATGCGATGCCCCCACCAGAGCTGCCGGCTGACGCACCAGGGCCGGATGCCGCGCATCCACTCGAGGTAGACGTCACCCCAGCGGGCCGGATGGAACTTCACCCGCCCGTCCTCCACCGCCTTGATGGCCGGCTCGGCCAGGCGCTTCATGTCCATGAACCACTGCAACGAAAGGAGCGGCTCGATCGTGGTGCCGCAGCGATAGCAGGTGCCAACCGCGTGCTTGTAGTCCTCGGCCTTGACGAACAGGCCCTCATCTTCCAGCCGCTTGACAACCGCCTCGCGGGCCTCCGCAGCCGACATGCCTTTGAACTCGCCCGCGTCGGCCGTCATGAGCCCATCCAGGCCGATCACGGAGACGCTCGGCAGGCCATGGCGGATACCGATCTCGAAGTCGTCGGGGTCGTGGGCCGGCGTGATCTTGAGGGCACCCGTGCCGAAGCCGACGTCCACATGCTCGTCGGCTATGATCGGCACTTCCCGCCCCATCAGCGGCACGATGGCGGTCTTACCGACGAACCGGCCGTAACGTGGATCCTTGGGGTTCACCGCTACGGCGGTATCGCCCAGGATGGTCTCCGGGCGAGTGGTGGCCACGGTGAGGAACTCGTTGGATGCCGCAACCGGGTACTTCACATGGTAGAGGAAGGCCGCCCGGTCCTCGTGCTCCACCTCGAGGTCGGAGATCGCCGAGCCGCACCGGGTGCACCAGTTCACCAGGTAAACGTCGCGGTAGATGTCACCCTTCTCGTAGAGGTCCACGAACACCTTGGCCACCGCCTCGCGGTAGCCCTCGTCCATGGTGAAGCGCTCTTCCTCGTAGTCGCAGGCACAGCCCAGGCGCTTGAGCTGGTGGATGATGGTTGAACCGTATTCGGCGCGCCACTTCCACACCCGCTTCTCGAACTGCTCCCGCCCCAGGTCCTCCTTCCGCAGGCCTTCGCCTGCCAATTGTCCCTCCACCTTGTTCTGGGTGGCGATACCCGCGTGGTCGGTGCCGACCACCCACAGCGTGTTGTAGCCCCGCAGGTGGTGATAGCGAATGAGGATGTCCTGGATGGTGTCGTTGAGAGCGTGCCCCATGTGGAGCGAACCGGTGACATTCGGCGGCGGGATGGAGATGACGTACGGAGGCCGGGGGTCCTTGGCCGAAGCGCGGAAGGCATGCCGCGCCAGCCATCCCTTCATGAGCCGCTCCTCCACCTCGTGGGGGGCGTAGCGCGCCTCCATGCTCACGTCCGTCATGCCTTGTTCGTCCCCTCCTTTTCGCCGGTCGGTTCGCCGGGGCCGGCCTCGCCGCCATCTCCGGCCCCCTCGGTACCTACGTCCAGGACGTAGGGCAGCGCGTCAAGATACCTGTCTACGTAGATGATCTCCAGCCCCTTCTTGAGCTCAGAAGCCAACTCCCGGATCTCCGGCGCTACCGTCCGAGGCAAGACAACCTGCTGCACTCCCTCTCGCAGCGCGGCCAGCATCTTCTCCTTGAGACCGCCCACCGGCAACACCTGCCCAGTGAGGGTGATCTCGCCGCTCAGCGCGATGAGCGGCCGCACCGGCACCTGCAGCAGGGCGGAGAGCAGGGCGGTGGCCACGGCGATCCCCGCGGAGGGGCCTTCCTTGGGAACCGACCCTTCGGGGAAGTGCATCCGCACCTCGAGCGCAGACAGGATCTCGTGATCCGACGCCTGGGCCGCCTCGGCTTCGGCTGCCGGCTCCTCAGGGCGGAAGCCCGGTTCGGGAGCTCCCGCCGTCTCGATCACCCGACCGCCGGGCCGACGGAGGTCGTTACTCCCGTGCCCGCGCTCGTCCTCGGGCGGCTCGGGCGCCTGGTAGTTGTCGAGCAGGTAAGCGCGGCCTGGCGATTCCATCCACAAGGCGTTGAGGTCGGGGTCGCGCACGAGGGCCGTCTTGAGATATCCCCACCCGGCAGTGACGCTCTCCTGCATGATCTCACCGATCTGGCCGGTCAGATGGAAGTCGCCCTTGCCCGGGGTGACCACGCATTCGATGCGCAGCACGTCGCCCCCGGCCCCTGTGTAGGCCAGGCCCAGACTGACCCCCACGAGCGGCTCCGTGGCCAAGCGAGCGGACAGGAACGGCGCCGGGCCGACCCGTTGCGCCAACTGGGATGGCGTCACCCTCCTGGGCAGCGTCTTGCCCTCCACCTTCATGCGGGCCAGACGCCGGTATACCTTGCCGATGAGCCTGGCCATCTCTCGAACGCCGGCCTCTCGGGTGTACTCCCGGATCAGCGCTCGGATAGCTGCGTTCGTGAACACGTTCCCCAGGTCCTGCAGCCCACTCTCCTCTGCAATCTTGGGGATGAGATGCCGGGTGGCAATCTCCAGCTTCTCCCGGTCGGTGTAGCCGGGCAGACGGATGACCTCCATGCGGTCGAACAGAGTCTCGGGGATGTCCTCCTCGTAGTTCGCCGTGGCGATGAAGAACACGTGCGAGAGGTCGTACTCGAGCTCCAGATAGTTGTCGCGGAAGGCCCGGTTCTGCACCGGGTCGAGGACCTCCATGAGAGCGGCGGCCGGGTCGCCCCGCCAGTCGGCCTCCATCTTGTCTATCTCGTCGAGGACGATCACCGGATCGTCCACCCCCGCCCTCTTCAGGGCATCGATGATGCGGCCGGGCATCGCTCCCACGTACGTCTTGCGGTGCCCGCGAATCTCGCCTTCGTCGCGCACCCCGCCCAGGCTGATGCGCTGCAGCGGACGCTCGAGGCCTTTCGCGGTCGCCATAGCCACCGAGGTCTTGCCCACGCCCGGCGGGCCGACCAGACAGAGTATGGCATTGGGGGGCGTGCCGCCGCGCAGTGATGCCACCGCCAGATACTCGACGATGCGATCCTTGACGTTCTTCAGCCCGTAGTGGGTCTCGTCGAGGACCCGGGCCACCGCGGCCACATCGGGGATGGCCGACCCGGAACGGGTGCCCCAGGGCAGGCCGAGCGCGGTGTCGAGATAGGTCTTGGCCACGGCCACCTCGGCGGAGAGCGGCGGCAGATCACCGAGCCGCCTGATCTCCTTGGTGAGCGCCACCGCCGCGGCCTCCGGCAGTTTCTTGGCCTCGAGTTGTTTCAGATAGGCGCCGCGCTCAGTGTCCTCCTCGCCCTCCTCGCCCAGTTCCTCCTGCAGCACTTTGAGCCGCTCGTGCAGGAACACCCTGCGCTGCTGACGTTCGAAGCTGTCGTGAACCCGCTCTGATATCTCGTTCTCGAGCGCGATAAACTCGTTCTCCTGTATGAGGGTCTCGAGCAGCAGCAGCAGACGCGCCTCGGGCTCCTCGCCTTCAAGCAATTCCTGTTTGCGATCGGCGCCGATCATCAGGTTGGAGGCGATGACGTTCACCATGCTGTCCGGGTCGGTAACCGTCTCCAGGGCGGTTTCCGCCTCCTCGGGAAGCTGCGGAGTCTGTCCCACATAGGCGGCGAACTCGCGGGCCACCGAGTCCATAAGAGCCCGCATGCGGGGCCACTTGGGCGGAACCTTGCTGTCCATGGGCGTGTAGCGCACTGTGAAGAGGGGCTGCGTGGCCTGGTAGGAGTCGATGCTCACCCGCTCCCGGCCCTCGATGAGGGCCTTGAGGGTGCCGTCCGACAGGCGGGAGAACTGCACGACCTTGGCGAGCGTACCCACGGAGTAGATGTCCTCGGGTTCGGGCTCGTCGGTGGCAGCCGACTTCTGAGCGGCCATCACCAGCATGCCCCCCGTCTGCGCCGTCTGCTCGAGCGCCCGGACGCCCTTGTCCCGTTCCACGAAGATAGGGGCCAGCATCCCCGGAAAGAGGACGAGATCGCGCGTCGCCAGTAGCGGGACCGCCCGTCGTGATTCAGCCATTTCTAGACCCGAGTCCCTATGCGGATTCTTGCCCTAGCTCCAGATCCTCGCGCGCGGTGCTCGTCACCAGGGTGGGGTCGATCCTTTTCTCGATCACTTCCCGAGTGACGACGCACTTCGTCACATCACGCCGGCTGGGAAGCTCGAACATGGTGTTGAGCAGCGCTCCTTCGATGATGGAGCGCAGGCCGCGGGCCCCGGTCGCCAGTGCGAGGGCCGACTCGGCGATGGCCTCGAGGGCCTCCTTCTGGAAGATCAGATCCACCCCGTCGTACGCGAAGAACTTGTGGTACTGCTTCGTGAGCGCGTTCTTCGGTTCGGTGAGGATGGAGACCAGGTCCTCTTTCCGAAGCTGATGCACGTTGCAGATGACCGGCAGACGCCCAATGAACTCGGGGATGAGACCGAAGTCGAGCAGATCCTCGGGCAGCACCTGGGCGAACAATTCGCCCACGTCGCGCTGGTTCTTGCTTTCGATCTCGGCGCCGAAACCCACGCCCTTCCTGCCGATGCGGTGCTCGATAATCTTCTCCAAGCCGGCGAAGGCCCCCCCGCAGATGAACAGGATGTTCGTCGTGTCGATGCTGAGGAACTCCTGGTGAGGGTGCTTCCTCCCGCCCTGCGGCGGCACGCTGGCCGTGGTGCCCTCGAGGATCTTGAGCAGAGCCTGCTGCACGCCCTCCCCTGACACGTCGCGGGTGATGGACGGGTTGTCCGCCTTGCGGGCGATCTTGTCCACCTCATCGATATAGATGATGCCGGTCTCGGCCTTCTTGATGTCGAAATCGGCGGCCTGGATGAGCTTGAGCAGGATGTTCTCCACGTCCTCGCCCACGTAGCCGGCCTCGGTGAGCGCAGTGGCGTCGGCGATGGCGAACGGCACATTGAGGATACGGGCCAGGGTCTGCGCCAGCAGGGTTTTGCCGCAACCGGTAGGCCCGAGCAGAAGGATGTTCGACTTCTGCAGTTCGACGCCGTCCTCGTTCTGAACGCCCATCTGCACACGCTTGTAGTGGTTGTAGACCGCCACGGCGAGAGCCCGCTTGGCCTCTTCCTGCCCGATGACGTAGTCCGAGAGGATCGAGTGGATCTCCTTCGGTTTCGGCAGGTTGTCGAGATCGAGGGTTACCGGCGGCGAAAACTCCTCGTCGATGATCTCGTTACAGAGATCGATGCATTCGTCGCAGATGTAGACGCCCGGGCCGGCTATCAGCTTCTTGACCTGGCGCTGACTCTTTCCGCAGAAGCTGCAGAGTAGCTGTTCGGACCCTCCCGGCGGTTTCGGCACGAGTGTGACCCCCTACCTGTGCTCGATGATCTTGTCGATGATCCCGTATGCGAGCGAATCTTCCGCAGTCATAAAGTAGTCCCGCTCGGTATCCCTCTCGACCTTTTCCAGTTCCTGGCCCGTATGCTTGGCGAGTATCTCATCGAGCCGCTTGCGGAGGCTGAGAGCCTCCCGAGCATGGATCTCGATGTCGGTCGCCGGACCTTCGAACCCACCGGACACCTGGTGTATCAGTATCTTCGAGTTCGGCAACGCGAACCGTTTACCTTTAGCGCCGCCGGCGAGCAGGAGCGCCCCCATCGACATGGCGATGCCCACGCAGATGGTGGATACATCGGGCTTGACGAACTGCATCGTGTCGTAGATGGCCAGACCCGCATAGACGTTTCCCCCCGGGCTGTTGACATAGAGGGAGATGTCCTTGTCGGGGTCCTCGGATTCCAGGTGGAGCAGCTGGGCCACCACCAGGTTCGCCACTTGGTCGTTGACGGCTGTGCCCAGGAAGATGATGCGCTCGCTGAGCAGGCGCGAATAGATGTCGAATGCGCGTTCGCCTCGGCTGGTCTGTTCGACCACCATCGGTACGAGTGGGCTCAAGGCAACCGTCCTTTCTTCGTGCACTAGTGCTTCTGGGGCAGGTGGAGCCTACGCCTCCTCAGCATCAGCTTCCGCCACGGTTTCCGACGCAGTCTCGGGTGCGGCCTCCGCGGCGGGCTGCGGGGCCGGTTCCGCGGCCGCCTCGGCCTCAGCCTTGTCAACATCCGCCGTCTCGGAATTCGCCGGAGGCGTTTCGGCCGTGTCGGCCTTGGCCGCCTTCGCTTTCGCCGTCTTAGGTTTGGCCGGCTTCTCTGCGTCCTTGTCGGTCTTCTCGGCCTCCGCCTTCGCAAGGGCCTCCTTCGCCTCCGCCACAGCCGCAGCGCCTTCAGTCAAAGCCACAGCGTTGGCAGCGATGAAGTCGGCGGCCTTGTCGCGCAGTATCTGCCACTTCACAGTCACAAGTCTGCCGCTCTTGCGCAGCCGTTCCTCGAACTGCTTGGGATCGGTGCGACCTGCGAGGGCCATTTGCGCCACCGCTGCTCGGACCTCCTCGTCGCTCGCCTCCAGACCCTCGGCCTTGGCCACCGCATCCAGCACCAGGCCGGTCTTCACGTTGTTGGCCGCCGTGGGTTTCATGTCTTCCAGCATCTGCTCCGCGGTCACGCCCATCGCCGCCATGTAGGCGTTGAGATCGGCGCCCTGCGCCTCGAGCGACCGAGCGAAGTCGGCCATGAGCTCCTCTGCCTGCTCGGTGATCACGATATCGGGCATGTCGAGCTTGGCATTGTCGGTGGCGGCCTTCACCGCCAGCGAGCGGAACTGCTGGTCGGTGGAGTAGGTCTTGCCTGCCTGCATCTTGCCGCGGATCTCAGCCCGCAATTCGAGCAGCGTCGGGAACTCGCTCACCTCGGAGGCCCATTGGTCGGTGAGCGGGGGAAGCACTTTCTCCTTGATCTCCTTCGCCGTGATGGTGAATTCGGCGGTCTTGTTGGCCAGATCATCGGGGAAGCCCTCGGGCAACGCCATCTGGACCGTCTTGGTCTCGCCGGCGTTCATCCCGACGACCGCTTCCTCGACCTCCTCGAAGATCCGTCCGGCCCCCACCTCGAAGACGAAGTCAGAAGCCTCCAGGCCCTCGATTCCCTTGCCTTCCACCTCGGCCTTGAAGTCGGCAGTCACGAAGTCACCCTTCTGCGCCGGACGGTCCTCCACCGGTTTGAGCTCGGAGAACTCGTTGCGGAGCCGGTCCATCTGCGAGTCCACCTCTTCGGTGGTCACCTCGTCGGACTCCCTCGGCACTTCCAGGGCCTTGTACTCGCCCAACTCCACCTCCGGCATCACGGTGGCGGTGGCGGTGAAGGTGAAGGGCTTGCCCAGTTCGGGCAGAGCCTCACCCACGTCGATCTGGGGAGTGTCGACCACGTCGAGGTTCAGGTCGAAGGCCCCTTTGGCAAACCAGCGCCCTACAGCATCGTCCATAGCATCGAGGAGGATGGCCTGTTCGCCGAAACGCTGCCGCAACATGGTGAGGGGAGCCTTGCCCGGACGGAATCCCGGGATGCGGGCTTCCTTCTGCAGCTTCCTCAAACGCGAATCGAAAGCTTCCTGCAGCTCCTCGCTGGAAACCTCGACCGCAAGCTTGACCGTGTTTCCTTCGCGCTCGCTGAGGGTCGTATTCACGCTATTCCTTTCGCTCTCTCTAGGGAAGTGTTACCCGAATGCGGGTGAGAGGACTCGAACCTCCACGTCAAAGACACATGCTCCTAAGGCATGCGCGTCTGCCATTCCGCCACACCCGCCTGACGTTTCGCAGCCCGTTCCACGCCCCCGGACCGGCCCCGATCCGGTCCGCTGCCCGGTCTCGTGCGGACCGAGCCCTCAGGGGTGAACGACGGGACTTGAACCCGCGACCGCTGGGGCCACAACCCAGTGCTCTGCCAACTGAGCTACGTTCACCATGACGTTCCTGCCGACCAGCAAGACTCCCGCCGCTCGGAAGGACGCCCACAAGCGCAGGCACAAGCCAAACCTCCACCCCTCTCGTGAGCCATAGCAGTATAGCCGGTGTGGCTCCAAGCGTCACACTCTGGAGCGATAGAAGAAGGTCGGTCCGTGCGCGGACGCCGGTTCAGAAACAACGACACCGGCGCGCGATCGTCTCGAAGAGGGGGCCGGTCGGGGAGCAAGATCTTGCGGAAACGGGACAAAGCGGGCGAAGCCAGGCGACGAAACGGGGTGACGAGCGTGAACGCAGGAAACGAGGCCCTCGGAAAAGCTCCGGTTGGAGCAAGGCTGGAAGGAGACGGCGATATGGCAGCGGCGCTGGTTGCGCTCCAAACAGATGAAACGCTGAGTGTTCGACGGGTGCTCGATCGAACTGGTCCACCAGGTCTGGTCGACGTCACCCGCTGCGCTCTTTCGCGCTATCTGCTGCGGGCCACCCTTCTGCGCACGAGCCAATCCCTGAGATCGCGCACGTCCCCCCAGATCACATGAGCGCACCAAGCACCCAGTGCTACCGCAAGCAACGCTAGAAAACCCATCTCGCCCCTGTCGCTCGATTTCGCCTGCTGCCGGCCCCTGCGGGGCCACGTACCTTCGTTTTCGACAGCCGGGGCGGTCAACTTGAGGCGGTGCGGAAGGCGCCGCCCATGCAGAGTCTTTGCTCCGCCGACGCGACAAAGGAACCGTGCGCAGGCGATTAAGCGCTACTTGGCCGAGGAGTTCCGCCGCCTGGGTGACTCCCTTTCTGCCTCCAGGAGGACCCGGACCGCCAATCTCGCCGCCGTACCGGCTACGTGTGGACATTTGTCGTCATGCCCGCCGTCGGCAAGGAACGCCTTGAACTCCTTCGGGTTCCACAGGTCGTAGGACCTGCCCATGATCTTTCTCTGGATTTCGGCACAGATAGGACTGCCGAACTCCTGCACGAAGCCGTCATACACCCGCTTGTTGAGGGCGAAGGCGTGCATGTAGTCATCATTGGCAAAATCAGACCGCTCCCGGCCATGGCGAACGCCCACGGCGAGCAGCGCCCCGATCAAGGCACCGCACGTGCCTTGTCCGCTCAGAGCTCCACCACCGGCAAGACCATGGGCGGCTTTGAAGACATCTTCGGCCCCGAGCTCCAACACATCGTCTACGGCAGCGAGCACACACTGCGGACAAACGCCATAGGTGGACTCGTAACCGAAGGCGCCTTCATATGCCTGATCCACCAACTGCTGATGGTCCCCGCCGGTATGAGTTGTCACAGAAAATGTCCTCCTTGTCGATATCGAAGCACTCGGCTCCTCGCCGACCACCCTCTCGGGCAAGCCCTACGCTCAGGCGAGCTACCAGGCAAACCCTCCTCTAGGCTACCGCGCACGATAGATGCCGTCATCCTCTTCGCGCCGGCACCTGCCATCCGGGCTCTTGTTCTCGAGAGAAGGTACTGCGCAGCTCGGGGCATGAGCGACATGCGTCAGTAGCCGAGCTCTTTTGCCACCACGTTCACCAACGGTTCGCTGCGACGGTAGCGTTCGAGATTGTCGAGGAAGAGCTGCAGGACGTTCTCCAGCCAACCGGGGGTCCGGTCTGCAGAGTGGGGCGAAAGAAGGACATTGTCGAGCAGATAGAACGGGTGCCTCTCCGGCAACGGCTCGCGGTCGAACACATCCAAGGCCGCTCCCTTGATCCACTTCTCCGAAAGGGCCCGGATGAGGGCGTCCTCACGCACGACGCGCCCACGGCCAACGTTGATGATGACCGCTCCGGGCTTCATGGCCGTCAGTTCCGCCTCTCCAATCATGCCCCGTGTTTCCGGCGTCAGGGGAGCGGCAATCACCAGGTAGTCGCACTGCTTGATCATGCCGATGCGATCGGCCGGCGCGAAGATCTGCTCGGCCAGGGGGTCGGGTCGGCCGGGAACCGGCCCCCGCCGAGTGAGTCCAAGCACGCGCATCCCCAGGCCGTGCGCCCGCACGGCCACCGCCCGGCCGATGTCTCCATAGCCGACGATGCCCACCGTCTGGCCGGAGACGCCCGCTACGATGAAGGGGTCCCACACGCCCTTCGCTTGGCTCCGGACCAGTCGGCGAAAGTCCTTGGCGAAATACAGGATGGCGGCAAGCACCCACTCCCCGAGCGCTTGGCTGAACACTCCGCGGCCGTTGGTCAGGACGGCTGGGCTCTTCTCGAGTTCTGAGGAGAGTAATCGGTCGATGCCTGCCCACGCAACGTGCACCCAGCGCAGGTTGGGGCACAGGAGCGAGGCTTGGCGCAGGAGATCTCGAGACGCTGCTTGCCAGACCCAACTGAAGATGATGGTTACATCCTGTGCGACCCCGGCGAAGTCCTTGGGGTCGTCGGCAACGACGAGGTCCATCGGTGCGATGGATCGCTTGAGCTTCGTAAGCACTGGTTCGCCGGGCTGCCCCAGCACGAGGAGAGTCTCGTGGTCCACAGGCGAGACGCTATCACACGACCCACGAGCGAAGAAGTAGGCTGATAGAGGCGGCTGGGCGCTCTGCCGTCTCCCGACTCAGGCCAGCTGCGGTTTCGAGGCGCTCTGAGCGTGGAAGAGCCGCATTTGACCAGCGATCTGGCCTTCGAACGCAGGGACCGGTCTGGAGACGGGGCACAGAAAGGCCTCCGTCCGGTGATTGGGCGGGGCTCCGCATCTTCAGAGGCGCGCCTGGCAGGATTCGAACCTGCGACCCACGGATTAGAAGTCCGTTGCTCTATCCAGCTGAGCTACAGGCGCACAATGGACATCTCCGCGGCGCACGTCCGCGAGAGGAGCGGGCGACGGGGTTCGAACCCGCGACATTCAGCTTGGAAGGCTGACGCTCTGCCAACTGAGCTACACCCGCCCGCAATGCCGTCACCCGGGCCTGAAGGAACCGCCTCTCCGATTCGGCCCTGCCGGCACGGCGGAGCATACCATCTTCGGTCCGCGAAGAAGCCTCTGACCACTGCGACGACCTGAGTCGGGACGGGCGGATTCGAACCGCCGACCCCCTGCTCCCAAAGCAGGTGCGCTACCAGGCTGCGCCACGTCCCGTTGCTTTTTCTCGGCCTGGCCGCGAGTATATCGCACCACCTGCCCGTGCCTGGGCCGACTCCATCCGGACGATCTCCGGTCTCACCCGCCGGCGCCCCCGGTCTCAGCCGCGTCGCGCAGAAGATCGTTTCTGCACTACACTGGGGAGTGCCGATAGGGACCGGGACCACCCGGCCGTGAAGCTGCCTGAGGAGGAAATGTGAAGATCCTTGTCACCGGAGGAGCCGGGTTCATCGCGTCGCACGTGAGTGACAGCTTTCTCGCCCTGGGCCACGACGTGGTCATCGTCGACAACTTTGCCAGCGGAAAGCGAGAGAACCTTCCTGCGGGCGCTGCCTTCTACGAGGTCGACATCCGGGACGACAAGCTCCACGATGTCTTCAAGGCTGAGAAGCCCGAGGTGGCCGTCCATCACGCAGCTCACATCGAGGTGGCCCGGTCTGTGCGTGAACCGGCCTACGACGCGAGCATCAACATCTTGGGGTCCCTCAACCTCATGGAATGCTGCCGGCTCTACGGTGTCAAGAAGATCATCTACGCAGGGACCGGCGGAGCCCTGGTCGGGGAGCCCATCTACCTTCCAGTGGATGAGGCTCATCCCATCGACCCCCTCGCGCCCTACGGGGTGAGTAAGCACACGGTGGAGCACTACTTGTTCACGTACAAGGCCAACCACGGTATCGAATACACGGTCCTTCGCTACCCGAACGTGTACGGCCCGCGCCAGGATCCCCACGGGGAAGCGGGCGTCGTGGCCATCTTCTCGCTCCAGCTTCTTGCCGGGCAGCGACCGACCATCTTCGGCGACGGCACCAAGACCAGAGACTACTGCTATGTGGGCGACATCGCCGCCGCAAACGTCCTCGCCCTTAACAGCCCGCTCAGCGGCGTCTACAATCTGGGACGGGGCATCGAGGTGAGCGACCTCGAGGTCTTTGAGGCTGTCCGCGTGGCTGTCGGCTCGGAGATCGCCCCGCAGTTTGCACCGGTCCGGCCGGGAGAGGTCGAGCACATCGCCCTCGACGCCTCCAAGGCGGAGCGGGAACTGGGTTGGACATGGACCGTCGACTTCGCCGACGGGGTGGGCAGGGCTGTTGAGTTCTATCGTGATCAGGTGAAAAGGGAGCATTCATGAGCAAGAGAGACCGCCGGGACATGGACGGCCGCGATCGGGACCGGCGAGAGGAGCGCCGGGACTGGCAGGACGACGACGGGCAGCAGCGCCGAGCCGTCGAGGGGGACCAGCAGGAAGGCGACTCTCTCACTGCACTCAAAGCCATTCTTTCGAAGGTGGCGTCCCAACTCCGGCCTCTCAACCTGAGCGCCGAAGAGTCGATCCGGCTGGTGGAACAACTGTACGGCAGCGTCCTCCAGATGGACTCCGCCATGGCCGGCGAAGCCGACGACACCCGCAAGTCCTCCACTCTGGCCTACATCCACAACACGACCATCCGACGCGACGGCGACAAGCTGGCCATCGTGTTCCCGACGGCGGAGGAACTGCGGCAGGCACAGGCCCCGGCCGCAGCAGAGGCCGCAGGCGCTGCCTCCGCTGGGCAGCAGGGGCAGCAGGGGCAGCAGGCCCCGGCTCAGTCGTCGTCCCCGGCTCCCGCAGGCGCGCCCACCCCAGAAGAGCAGTCGGCAGAGCCGTCCAGCAAAGGCCAAGCCCGGCCCTCACGCCCACCGAGGCCACAGCGTTCGGCCTCCCGGAAGGAGCCTCGCCAGCCGGCGCCCGAAGGTTCCATTCGAGAGGATTCAGGCCGGCCGGCGCCGGTCCAGGAAGCGCAGCAGGCGTCCGGCCAGGAGTCCGGTGACATGCCTCCCCAGCAACCGCGCGTCGATCCTGCTGAACGCGGCCCGGCGGCGTCGCCCGAGCCGGAAGGTCCGGAGGGGTAGGCCGCCGGATAGGGCGCAGCGAACCGGCCGGCGCCTGTTGGCGGCCGCCTATGTTTCGTCGAAATGCGTCAGCCGCTTGAATTGGCCGAAGCGCATTTTGATCTCGGGCTCTGTCAGCCGAAGCAAACGGTCGATACCGAAATCCTCCACCGCGAACGACGCCAGTGTGCTGCCGTAGATGATCGCCCTGGCAAGCGAGGCGTCGCAGGTGTCACCGCATCCGGCCAGGTAGCCAAGAAAGCCCCCGGCGAAAGTGTCCCCCGCCCCAGTGGGATCGAAGACTTCCTCGAGCGGCAGAGCAGGAGCGGCAAAGAACTCCCCCTCCCTGGAAGTCGTCGTCAGGACGCCGTGCTCACCCCTTTTGATCACCGCGGTCGACGGCCCCATCCTGAGCAGGCCCCGGGCGGCCTTCACCAGGTTGGCTTCCCCCGATAGTTGCCGGGCCTCGGAGTCGTTGATCATGAGGATGTCGACGCGCTCCAGGACCTTGCGGAGGTCTTCGGGAGTGGTCTCTATCCACAGATTCATGGTATCCGCCGCTACCAAGCCCGGCGATTCCATCTGGTCGAGCACGTCCAACTGTAACCGGGGATGGATGTTGCCGAGAAAGACGAAAGGTGACGAGCGCCATTCCGGGGAGATCACTGGCTGGAAATCCTCGAAGACGTTGAGCTTCGTGTAGATGGTGTCGCGCTCGTTGAGATCGAATCCGTAGACCCCCTTCCACCGGAAGGTCTCCCCCGAGACGACCTGCAGCCCGCTGGTGTCCACCCGGCGATGGGCAAAGATATCGTCCCCCCGCTCGGCGAAGTCCTCCCCCACGACGGCCACCAGCCGCACATCGGCGAAGAACGACGCTGCGAGGGAGAAGTACGTGGCCGATCCCCCCACCACCCGGTCCACTTCTCCGAAGGGGTTCTTGATGGAATCGAACGCCACAGAACCGACCGCCAGGATGGGGCCCCCCTCGCACCCCGGTCCGAGTAGGGCGTCGTCCCCGACTGCCGGCGCATTCCCTTCAGCTGCCATGT
The DNA here is from genome assembly GCA_964631965.1 of uncultured Gaiellales bacterium. Taxonomy (GTDB): domain Bacteria; phylum Actinomycetota; class Thermoleophilia; order RBG-16-64-13; family RBG-16-64-13; genus CAIQPS01. The sequence continues at coordinate 4,626 of CAZWAR010000002.1, read as the reverse complement.
CCTCTACCTCACGTACTTGCCGATGATGGGGGCCAGATCCCGCTTGGTCTTCTCCGGAATGGCGTCCGCGTGAGTGATGATAGCCGCCGCCAGAGCCTCCCCGCAGCGGCACCGCCGCTCGGCCGGCACCCGCTCCACCGCCTCCGCGATGAGTTGTTGAGCCACCTCGGCATTGCGGGTGAGGTTGGCTATGATCATGTCCACAGTCACACTGTCGTGGTCGGGATGCCAGCCGTCGTAGTCCGTGACCAAGGCGATGGTCGTGTAGCAGACCTCCGCCTCTCGGGCCAGTTTCGCCTCCTGCAGGTTCGTCATCCCGATAACGTCCATCCCCCAGCTCCGGTAAAGGTTGGACTCCGCCACTGTGGAGAACTGCGGCCCCTCCATGCATACGTATGTCCCGCCCTTGTGGGCGTGGGCGCCTACGGCGATCGCCGAGTCATAGGCAATCTGGCTGAGTTCCGGGCATACGGGATGAGAGAACGATACGTGTGCCACCATCCCCTGCCCTGCGAAGAAGGTGCTGATCCGCCCCTTCGTGCGGTCGAAGAACTGGTCGGGTATGACCAGATCGAGAGGCGGATAGTCCTCCTTCAGGCTCCCCACGGCGCTTGCCGAGAAGATCCGTTCGACACCCAGCACCTTGAATCCGAAGATGTTCGCCCGGTAGTTGAGCTCCGAGGGCGGAATCCTGTGCCCGGCTCCATGTCGGGCCAGGAACGCGACTCGATGCCCCCTCAAGGTGGCGAGGACGTAGGCACCGCTGGGGTCACCGAACGGGGTCAGAAGCTGAACTTCCTCCCGGTCGGTCAACTCCGCCATATCGTACAGGCCGCTCCCGCCGATGATGCCGATCTGGACCGCCATGCCTCTCCTTTGCGGACGTTCTGCTCCGATCCCTACAGGACGCCTTCTCTCCCGGAACCACCAGCCAGAAAGCGTATCACGGAGTATCGGGGCCACCGTTTTCCGCCCCGCCGTCCTCCGAGGCTCCGCCATCCGCCTGCCCACCCTCAGCAGCTTCGCCTCCTGGGACCCGATCGCGGGCAGCCTCTCCACTCGTCGCTTTCCCTGAAAGTGTTTCCCCCGCCGGTCCTTCGGCACGCTGGACCGGCGAGAGCGCGCCAACGTAGGCCATCTGCAGTTGCGACAGCGCCGCTTTGTGGGCCGCCATCTCCTCGGCCGGCCGCTTGCCTTCCAGCAGTCCGAGAAGCGCTCTGAAGCCGTCGATGGCGAGACGAGCCTGATCCAGGTCCTTTCGAGGCTCTGTCTCGGCGCTGAAGCCCATCCTCTCGACGGCCAACGACGACAGGGAATGCATCATGAGCGCCAGGTGGTCGGCCACCGTCAGCTTCCCGAGTTCCTCTTCGAAGCGGCGCATGGCCTCGCGCTCTTCGGCAGTAGGCTCCCCTCCGGCCGCCGCGGCCTGCTCCTCTCCCTCGTGCGCATCCAGTCTCTCTTCCGGCATAGGTGCCTCCCTTTCTACCAGCTGCCCGCATTATCTGTCCGCGGGCTCAGGGCCCGCGGTGCCGTTCAAGCATAGCCCCAGCCCTCCGAACCGCCCAGCCCGGTCTGCGCACCCTCCTGGTGCTTGCTGCCATAACACCCGCATACGACCATAATTAGCGCCGCCAGAGACACTTCCGCCAGGGGCATCCGACCCTGTTAGAATGTGAAGGTCCTGGGAGGACGTGAAGTCGAAGGAGCAGACGAGGCTTGAGCCTTAGCCCGCAGGTACGCGATGCGGATACCCATCTCATCGAGAGAGCGCGAGGCGGCGACACCGAGGCCGTGACCGAGCTCTATCGAAGGCACGAACGGCGTGTGTACAACCTCGCTCTTCGTACCATCGGCAACCCGTGGGACGCGGCTGACGTGGCCCAGGAAGCGTTTATCAAGGCTTTCCGCAATCTGGACTCCTTCAAGGGCGACGCCCGCTTCACCACCTGGCTCCATCGTATCGTTGTGAACGCGGCCTATGACCACCTCCGCAGGCACCGTCCCGAGCCCATGGATGGAAACATCCTCGAGGATGTTTCCGGGCCGAGTGGTTCCGCATCGGTGGTCGGCTCCGGCCGGGAAGGCATCGACCCGGCCATCGACGGTCTTTCCGATCCCTTGCGCGATGCGCTGATGAACCTGAACGAAGGGTTCCGGTTCGCCGTTGTCCTCTGCGATCTACTCGGTTTTCCGTACGACGAAGCGGCCGAGATCCTCGGAGTGCAGGAGGGCACCATCAAGTCTCGGATCTTCCGAGCCCGGGAAGCACTGGCGGTTTCACTCAGGGAGGCCGGCTACGACGTTCCGGGCGAGCGGAACCCCGCCTCTCGCGAGGGCGTCACAGCGGAGGGTACAACGGGGGAATGTAGAGGATGATGATCAGGGGCGATCAGCACGTTGATGATTGGGTCGAGATAGCCGTCGACTATCTCGATGGGCAGGTCGACCAGGAGACCAGACTGGCGATCGAAGCCCACCTCGCCGGCTGTCCCCTCTGCGCCGAACAGCTCCGTCGCCAGCAGTACGTTGTCTCCTTCCTTCAGGAAACCTTGCTCGACGATCCCCCGGAAGACCTCGAGTATCGCGCGATCGGCGAGATCGTCTTCCCATCACCCGGCACCGAGCCCGCCATTCGACCTGTCGAAGAGAAACAGGTGTACCGCACTCCCCGGTGGTACCGCACGTTGCGCCCCTGGATCCCGGCTGCGGCGTTCGTTGTGCTCTTGTTCGCCGCCGTCGTCGGCTACGGTATCGCGCGGAGCGGTTCGGGCGGCGAGCAAGTCGCTGGTGACTCCTCACGGATGGCCATCTCCACGACGGCCGCTGCGGCCGCCACATCCACTCCCATGCTCGGCGAAGCGGCTCCCGGTGGCGCGGCCGCCAGCGCAGCCTCAGACTCCGTCACGACCGCGGCAGGTGCCACCACCACGGCAGGTTCGCCGCCCACCGCAGACACCGGGACCATGAACACCTTCGTGGCCACAGCCGAGCCGAAGGAGATGATCCGCGCCCTGGAAATCGCCCAGGCTCCTACATACGTCGCCTTCCGCTCCGCGGTCACGAACCCTTCGACCGCCACATCGACGAGCGAACAAGCCATCGCCACCACTACAACGGCAGCAGCAGGAGGTGTGATCGCCACGACGGCCACCACAACCGCCACGGTCACTACGGCTGCGCCAGCGACGACCGATACCACCACAGCCGCAGCCGACGGGACGTATGGAACGTTGACCGTCGAGCAGGCGACGGCCCTTATGGACGAGATCAAGCAGTTCACCGGTCTCGATCCGGTCGACAGGACCCTGTGGATCGACGGGCCCACGTTCGCGGTTTTCCTGCCTCGCCAGGATGCAGCCGAACTCGTCGACCTCGTCCGGTCCATCAGCTCGGCATTCGGACTCGTGGTGAGCATCGAGGGAACGCCGCCGAGCCACATGGAGAAGAAGTGCACCGAGCTACTCGCTCAAAAGACATCCTTCCCGGTCCTCGAAGCGAGCCGGGCCCTCCAGCCGTCCACCTGGGACTACGATTTCACAACGTCCACTCTCGGCGGCGTCACCAAGTCATTGCCCGATGCCGACGGTTCGCACGTGATCGTGGTCATCTGGATGGCGGAATGAGACTGACTGTGATGGCGGAATGGGACTAACATCCCGGACTTGACGGCCAAGCAGCGGCCGAGCCGGGCAAAAGCGGGCCGGAAACGCCAACGGCCCGGAAGAAATCCGAGCCGTGAACGTGGGCGCTGCCCGATGGGACTTCGCCCCAGCATGGTCGGGGTGCCGGGATTTGAACCCGGGACCTCATCGTCCCGAACGATGCGCGCTACCAGGCTGCGCTACACCCCGCCTCAGGGATCATCCCCTCGCCGGTCGCCTATTCTACCATCAGTCACGACCTGCTCATGGCCTCGCAGACGTTCTTCACGTGGCAGTCTGCACAGGCGACCCCACTGCGGGCGGGGTAGTCCCCGGATCTGACTCCGGCAAGGGCCTCCTCCAAGAGCAGCTCGAGCGCGGGCTGATCCTCCTGCGTATACTCCAAGACCGTCGGATCGGCCGGCCGCTCGAGGAATACGAACTCCATCCGGACGGCAGGAGCGCCGGCTTTGAGAGCGGCCAGGCAGTAGATTGCAGCCTGGAGGGAGTAGGTACGCGCCGCTTCCGCGGGCGTGCGCTCTCCGAGGGCATTCGATTTGTAGTCGAGGACGGTCCAGCACTCCTCCCCCCGGATGAGCACGTCCATGACGCCGTCGATGGACGCCCCCTGATGTACGAAGAAGAACGGAGCCTCGCGGAGCGCGCCTTCCAGACGTGCCGTCCCGGCCAAAGGGTGTTCCCAGAACGCCGACACGAGGGACGCCGCTCTCGAGAGAGCTCCCACCGAGACCGGAAGTCCTTTCGAGACAGCCGTGGCCTCCGCCCGGCTCAACAGGTGGTCGTCCTGCGGCCGCGCTCCGGTCAGGTCGAGACCTGCGAGAAGCTCATGCACCAGGATGCCCACCTCCACCCCGCTGCTCCTCTCGGCGTTGTCAAGCCAGGTCTCCTCGTCAGTCTGCGCCCCATTCTCCTCAGGCTCGCCGCCCGCACCCCAGCCGACGGGAGACGATACCAAAACCGGACC
>CAZWAR010000001.1:83082-89295 GCA_964631965.1 uncultured Gaiellales bacterium | reverse complement strand
CCCTTCCTCCCCTTCCACTTCTTCTTCCTGGCCATCAGCCTCGGTCTGATCTACATCTACCGGGTGTATGCGTTCCGCGGCGGTGGGGTCTCCACCCTGTACTCCACCCTGCTCATCCTCATGTGTCTCCTCCCGGTCCTCGGGCTCGTCTATGCCTTCCGGGCTTTCGCTCATCAGCGGGAGCTGGCTCAGCGCAACCAGGCCCTGGCCCGTCGCAACGAGAAGCTGTTCCTGCAGGCCGTCAAGAGCCAGGTGACTGCGCTCGACGTCAAGGACAACTACACCGCCCGCCATTCAGCTGCCGTCGCCCGCTGGGCCACCGACATCGCCGAAGCCATGGCTCTCTCCAAACACGAGCAGAACATCACCCACCTCGCCAGCCTGGTGCACGACGTGGGCAAGATCGGAGTCCCGGACGACGTGCTCAACCACCCGGGGAGGCTGCAGGGAGAGGCATGGGGGCTGGTGGAGACCCACTGCCAAAACGGCCACAAGATCTTGAAGACCATCGACGAGTTCGACGAGCTGGCCGAGGTCGTCCTGTACCATCACGAGAAGTACGACGGCTCCGGCTATCCCAGCGGGCTCGAGGGAGAGGAGATCCCTCTGCTCAGCCGCATCATCTGCGTGGCCGACAGCTACTCCGCCATGGTCAGCGACCGGCCCTACCGCAAGGCTCTGCCGGTGCGTGTGGCCAAGGGCGAGCTGCGCAAGAACGCCGGCGCCCAGTTCGACCCGAAGGTGGTGGAGACCTTCCTCGACGTGCTCTCCAAGCACGACCGCCGCTACCAGAGCGGGCACAAGGTGGACTTCGACCTCGAGTTCGCGAGCGACCGCTTCCTCCGCGACCTACCCAACGAGCCGGCCGGTGCCCAGGAATAGCTCGCGTTTTCGCGAACTCGTAGGACTATGAGACTCCGCATAGTGGGGCGCATCCTCGGCGCGCAGGCGCTGTCCAGCATCGGTACATCGATGTCGACGGTGGCCCTTGCCGTCATGGTGCTGAGGATCACCGGGTCGGTGCTGCACATGGGGGGCATCATGGCAGCCTCCACCGTCCCCCTGGTGGTCACGGCCTGGGTGGGAGGCGCCTTCCTCGATCGCTACAGCGCGCGCAACATCATGGTGGGCTCCGACCTGGTGCGGGCGGTCCTCATCTTCTCCCTTCCCTTCGTCGCCGGGGAGGCGGTAGGTCTTGTCTACGTGGTGGCTGCGCTCATGGGTGTCTTCTCCGGGCTGTTCAACCCCGGGCAGATCAAGTACGTGAGCGAGGTGGTGGACCGCAAGAACCTGGTGCAGGCCAACGCCTTCCTGGGGGTGGCCCGGGACGGTTCGGAACTCGTGGGATACCTGGTGGGGGGCATGCTGGCCGCCATCACATCTATCAGCATCCTGGGCGCGGAGATCACCGGCTACACCCTGGCCTTCGCCATCGACGCCGTCAGCTACATCGTGTCGGCCCTGCTGCTGATGTGGCTGCCGCGGGGGGCAGCCCCCGAGGGTGAGGCTCCCCCCATGCGGACCCTGATGGGAGGGACCCCGGCGGTCATGGCCCGTTTGTGGCGAGTCCCGGCCCTGCGCACCAACCTGCTGCTGGCCGTGTTCGGGATTGGGGCCATCATGATGAGCGTCCCCAACTCCTACGTCCTCGCCCAGGACGTGTTCGGCTGGGGGGCGCTGGGCGTGAGCACCCTCGAGGTGTTCGTCGCAGTGGGGCTCATCCTGGGCGGGCTCCTGGTGAGCCGGATGGACTTCTCCGGGGACAAGAACGGCTACCTCATGGCGGCTCTGGTCACCGTGGCCTGCTGCTACGCGGCCGTGGGCTTCGCCGGGTACTTCTGGCTCTTCGTCGGGCTCATGGGCCTGGCCGGCATCGCCAGTGTGGGGATGGTGGTGCCGTCGATCACCATGTTCCAGGAAATCCCGCCTTCTCCGGAAAAAGGACGTTTGATAGCCCTTCGTTCGAGCTTCGGCCAGTTGGGGGTCGCGTTGGGCTTCGTGATGGGCGGGATCGTGGGAAATGCGATCGGGGTCAAGGAGGCGTTCTGGGTGACCGGCGGAGCCGGAGCGGTGATCGCCCTGCTACTCTACCTTCCGTACAAGAGGAGCGCCGCCCGAAGGTCGCGCGAGGTCTGGGTCAGGGCGACGCAGGCGGGTGAGCGCCGGACCACCGCACGGGTACTTGCCAGACAGGCGGCCTACACCGGTCTCTCCAGCGCGGGTGGCGGTCTCTCCGTCCCGGGTGCGGCGGGAACCTCGTGGACGGCTGCGGAAGTGGTGGAAGAAGGCGGCGACCCCACGGGAGAGGCGGCGGCTGCGGGGCTGGCGGCCTCGATCGGTGGGCCGGCCGAGGAACGGAGCCGAGCGGGCGAGGCCCCTCTGGGCACGAAGCACGCAGAAAGTGGCACACAGGGGCTGCGGCACGGCGACGGGGCCACGGGCCACGGTGGAGCGGCGGCCCTCGACAATGCAGGGAGCGAGACATGAACGACAACGACACCGAGACCAGCGGCGCCGGGCAGGACCGGCACGCCGACAGAGCACGGCTGGTGGCTTCGGGCGACCTCGTCGGGTGGGTCACCCCCACTGGAGAGGTGCTGCCCCGGATGGGCGGCATCGCGCTCAGGAACGGCCTGGTGCTCGTCTCCGACGACCACTGGGCTGCAGCTGTGAGAGAGAAGAACGGCAACATCCGTGTGGCTTCCGGCCGCAAGACGCACCTGCCGTCGGGGGGATCGTGGAGCGGAACAGCGAGGCGACCCGCTGGAGGCGGGGTGCGGGAGGGGAGCGCGGCGGCTGCGGGCAGCGCGGCGCCGGACCGAGGTGCGCCGTCTGGCCCGGGCGAGGCGCCCACCCGAAGCGCGGCGGCTGCCGAGCAGGCCCGCGGGGCCGAGGCGCGGTCGCTCCGAGTGGAAGAGTATCAGGGGCTGCCCCTGCTGCGCGGACTGGCCCGCTTCGCGGAGACCCTTCTCGTTGTGGCCCAGGTGAAGATGCGCATGCCCCAGGCCGAGCTGCCCCTCGAGGGTGGCCGGGTGGCCATGGCGCTGGCGACGGCCTTCGCCGCCACCGAGACGGTGCGGGCCGTGGGCCCGAAGTCGGCCGTCGCGCAGGAAGCCGGGGCTGCGATGGCCGCCTTCGTACCGGCCGTGTTGTCGCTCAAGAACTCGGAGATCTCCGGCTATCACGGCGCCGAGCACAAGGTGATCGGGGGGCGCGAAGCGGAGCTTCGCGCCGCTGCCGGCATGCGGTCGAGGCGCGGCGCTCGCCGGGGTGCCGGCGGGGCAGGAACCGCGGCCGAGCGGGAGTCGGGCGCCGCCGGCGCCATAACCGCATCCGCTGCCGCCTCTGCTCCCAAGGAGCACGAGCGCTGCGGTTCGAACCTGGTGGGACCGTTGCTGCTCAGCACCGTCGCGGTCAATCTGCTGTTGCGTCGGGGCGCGAAAGGGCGGATGTCGCCGACCAGTCAGGCGCTCGCCGGTGCTGTGAGCCTGGGGGCGGCTCTGGAGGGCCTGCGCTGGGCCACTCGGCACGGCGATTCCCTGGCTGCCCGGCTGATGCTGTCGCCCGGCAGGCTTATCCAGCGCACGCTCACGACGTCGGAGCCGACGCCCGACCAGCTGGAGGTAGCTGAGCGGGCCATGAAGGAGCTTCTCAGGCTGGAGGGAGCGGCGGCCTGGTGAGACCTCGGGTCGCAGACCCGGCGTAGGACGCCGCGCTGCCCGCGCGCGGCGCCAGCGCGCGCTGGCCTCTATGGCTTATGGGGCCTGGTGTCCGACCCGATGCCTTGGTCATCGCCTCCGCTTGGAGGACCATCCGACCGGTAGCCGCATCACAGGCCGCAGAGGTGCCCAAGCGGCTTCTTGCACATCGCCTGAGGGAGCGAGATGCCGAGCTCAGGCCACGGGTCCGCTCAGCGTGGTTGTGGTGCCATCCGATGTCGTCCCGGTGGAACTGCCGTCCTCGTCGGTCTGATCCGTGATGATGATCCGCTCAATGCTCATCCTATAGTCTTCCTCGAACTGCGCAAACGCGACCTTCGTCCCCGAATAGTCCACCCAGTAGACGTAGTCGCCCACGCCGATGAACACCAGGTATCTGCTGCCGGCCGGGTCGGAGCCGTCCTTCGGCTCGTCGAGGAGGTAGACCGCCCGCGTGTCCGATTCCTCCACGGTCTCGACGGTGGCCCCCTCGACGGGGGAGTAGGCCATCTCGTCGACGAAGTCGTAGAAGGTGACGAAGGGCGGGAGCTCTACCCGCATTGCGAAGACCATGGGTATCCAGCGGGTCTTGCTACTGCTCCCGAACATGGCCAGCAACCAATCGATGTCTCCGTCGTCGAAGCCCTCCTGCAGTTCCTTCAGCCAGGATCGGCCGTCGACCATGGTCCTCACCTGCGCTTTGACCTCCGACCCCGCCGGGTCACCCCCCTTGAAGTTCTTGGGCAGAGTGACGGATATGCCCTCGGCCTCGAACCGCTTCCAGCCCTTCGGATCGGGCGGGATGGTGGTGGTCGTGGTCGTGGCCTCCGTGGTCGTGGTGGTGGCTTCGGTGGTGGTCGTGGTGAGCATGGTCGTGGTGGTGGAGGAGGACGTGGTTGTCGCCTCGGCCACCGAGACGCTGGTGGTGGTCGGGGGCAGGGTGGTGGTTGTGGTCTCGGCCGCGCACCCCGCGGTCGCGCCGACGACGGTGAGCAGGAGCACCGTGGCCAAGGGCAGCAGAAGTCGAGGGGAGTGCAGCAGGTACGGTAGGTGGGACCATGGACTCGTTCGCATCGCTCAACCCCTCCACGTCGAAATCAGACTGGAAGCCATCATAGCGTCATGTTGACGCTGAGGCGAACAATTTGCCTCGGTGCAGAGTCTCTACGACTCCGAGGCGGGAACGCCGGCCGTATCGGAGGTGCCGGAAGCCCACATGCTGGCCGGAGGCATATCCACCTCGACGTCCCGGCCGAATTCGTCGATGTACCACCAGCCGAGCTCGTCCGTGGCCACCGCGGCAAGCCCGTACTCGAAGTCCCATGCGTCGTCGAACATCGGTCTGATCACGTAGCGGCCGGACGGGTCGATGTAGCCCCACTTGCCCCCTGCATCCTGGACCAAGGCCCTTTCGGCGACGAAGTCGTAGGCATCCAGGAAGGTGGTGGGGACCACCAGAGCTCCGGTCGTGTCCACGTAGCCCCAGTGCAGCCCTTTCTTGACCGGGGCCAAGCCGTCGTAGAACTCCCCCGCGTCCAGGTATTTGGGGGTGATGACCATCCTGCCGGATGTGTCGATGAACCCCCACTTGCCGTCCTTCTCCACCGCCGCCAGTCCTTCGTTGAAGTAGCGCCCGTTGTCGTAGGTGGGCGGGATGGCCCAGTTCCCGTGCTTGTCGATATAGCCGTACAGGTAACCTTCCGCCGCCAGGGCCAATCCTTGCGAGAAGTCGTAGGCGACATCGAAGTCCATGGGGATGACGGCCGCTCCGCTCCTGTCGATGAAGCCGTACTTGCTGCCGGCCCGGACGCAGGCCAGATGCTCGCAGAAGTCGTCGGCCTCGTCGTATCCGGCCGGGATCACGAGCTCGCCCGTCGGGTCGATGTAGCCGCGCTTGTTTCCCACCAGCACTGCGGCCAGGTCCTCGCTGAACATGACCGGCTCCTGGTACTGCGGCTCGACGACCATGGTCCCGTCGAGGTCGATGACCCCCCAGCGGCCGTCGACGTTGACGGTGGCCAGCCCGTCTTCGAAGGTGTAGGCGTCCTCATACCGGCAGGGAATCACTAGCTTGCCTGTCCTGTCGATGAAGCCCATCTTGTCGCCGTTACCGTAGGGGAAGTACACCTCGGTCTCAGGAACGGCCGGCGCGTGGTCGCCCGTGGTGAGGGTGACGCCGGCGGGATCCGTTGCGCCACCACCGGCGTTGGGACCGCCGATCCCGCCGGCGCAGCCGGCCAGAAGGGCGGTGCCGGCGAGCGCGAGCAGGAACGGAAAGACGAACGGCAGAACAAGGTTGGAGTGCAGCGTGCACCACAGGCGCGACCAACTCGTACGCATCGCTCCACCCCCTCTCGATAGTCGACCAGCGTCGAGGGCCATCATAGCGCCCTGGTCGGCGCCTCGGAACCCTATCGGCGGTGTCGAATCTGCGGCCGGCGAGGATGCCGTTGGTGCTGGAGCAAAATCACTCGACGACGCCAAGACGACGCCAAGACGACGCCAAGACGACGCC
>CAZWAR010000001.1:65221-82982 GCA_964631965.1 uncultured Gaiellales bacterium | reverse complement strand
GACGACGCCAAGACGACGCCAAGACGACGCCAAGACGACGCCGAGGCGACGCCGAGGCGACTTGTCGATACCCGTGGATTCGCCTGATAGGTCGAGGGATGGCCTACTTGCGTCAAGTCGTGCCGTGCCTATCCCGGGATGACGGGTGCATCATGCACTTGGAGAGCCAGGATGGCTAGGTCATCGCGGAAGATCCCGCCGGCGAACTCGTACACCTCGTCATATACGGCGCCGGGCAGGCTCTCTGCGGACGTCTGTCGACGAAGGAGGTCCTCGAGCCTCTCCTGACCAAAGAACTGGGAATCACGGCGCGCTTCGATGACTCCATCGGTGTAGAGCAGAAGGAGGTCGCCCGGATCCAAATGGACCATACCCGGTTGGTAGGTTCTTCCCTGCTCTACTCCAAGTGGGGCCGAGCCCCGGCCCAGCGCCTCAATGTCCCCCGACCGACGGCGAAGGAGGGCAGGAGGATGACCGGCGGACGCGAAGCAAAAGTTGCCTTTCTGTGGTTCCAGCATGCCGAGAAAAACGGTTGCGAACCCTGGAAAAGACCTCGCGAGAAGCACGTTGTTGGCGCTCTGGAGCACCTGCTCCGGCCTATCCGATTCGGAGGCGAAAGCTTCGATAGCGTCCTTCGTGAACGACGCCGAGCGGGCCGCCTCGATGCCGTGGCCCGTGACATCTCCTATGAGGACTCCCAGGGCTCCGTGCTTGATGGAGAAGACATCATAGAAGTCTCCGCCGACCTGGGCGGCCACAGTGGCTGAGCGATAGAGATGCCCAAGACGGACGGGCCCCAACTCGGAAGGCACGTGGACCAGCGTGGACTGGAGATTCTCGGCGATCTCCCGCTGTTGCACATAGAGGCGAGCGTTCTCTTCGGCAATCTCACGCTGACGCTCCTCGCTCGCGCTCACCGATTTCGCGAGTGCCTCTTTGTCTCGTACGGTCTGGGCGAGGAGCTTCTCCCGGTCGCGGGCGTGGCGCCTGACGGCATTTGCTCCCATGCCTGCCACGACGGCTATCACGACCCAGAAGAAGATCGAGACGCCAAGCGTCGTCCAGGGAGTCATGTGGTCGAGATCCAGTAGAAATGCTACATAGGAAGCCCCGCCCACCAGGGCGACCAGCGCCCCGATGAACGGACCGGAGACCACCGCCGCTACTGCTGCGACCACTGCCAAGATGGTTGCCGGCGTCCCCACATAGTGGGTGCTCGACCCCAGGAAGCTCATGGAAAACCCAAGGAGCACCTGCAGTGTCGCCGCAATGGCTAGGGTAATAACCCGTGCTTTCCCGGAGACGCCGGTTGTTGGCAGCGAGAGCCTCGAAAACGACGTGGTGTTCGTGGCCCTCACCTCGGCGGTGACATCCTGGAGGGCAAGCAGGAGGCGATGGACCTCGTTGCTGGCATCGAGAAGCGGAGTCAACGTCCAGTCCCAGTAGCTGACGCCGCGCTCAGGGTGATCCCGGTATTGGAAGGGCCTCGCGTGCACCGTGACGGGTCGCTTCGAGCGCACCACCTCTTCGAACAAGACCTTGGCGTCGGAGGGATAGAGGTCGAAGTGGTTGCAGCCGGGGAATTCCTCGACGCTTTTCTGGTCAGCCTTGGCGTAGGCCCCGTTGACCCGTATGAAGTTGAAGTCTCGGTCAAGGAGGGCCAGGGGAGTCAGCAAGCAGTCAAAGAACACGCAGCCCGCAACGAGATCGAGGCAGTGCTCGTAGTGCGGTGTTCTGTCACCCGGCACTCGAAGTTGATTGACGTCCGGCTGTTCAGTTGGAGCGGTGGGCTGGTGCACTCGTGGGTCCAAATGCGATGGATGCGATCACGCGCAATCTGGTGAGCACATGAATCGGGTAGGCAGCAACATGGCTAGGTGCGCCCGATGCAGGGCGCTGTTCGGTGAAGCGTATTGCACGACTCGGCCCAGTGGGGAACGATGGCGGTCTTCCACGGACACATAGTACTCCAAGTGCAGAGAGAAACAGGAGAAGGGCTGAAGTTGAACTCGGCTCACGCCAGTAGCTCCGCTCATGGGGTACTGCAGTTGACGGCTCCCAAGCCTTACCAGCCGGGGCGCTCGCTGTCTTGGTTGACTTCCTCGGCCATCAGCCTAGACTGAGAGAGTGAGGGGAGAGAAGGATTCTCCCCTTTTTCTATGTCGGGAAGGTCGCCGTGCTGGGAGCACCTACGTTGGTGCCTTGGCCCGGAGGCCGACCCCGTCGAGAGGAGGTCGCCATGCTACTCGTGATGCTCGGCAGCCTGAGAGCTGGCACTGTCCGGGAGCGGACAGAACGAAGACTCAAATGGACATATCCACCGGGAGCGAAGCTCGTAGCCGAGTATTGGCTCCAGATCCCCGACCCCAACGTGATCAGCATTGTGGAAGCTGATGACATAGGTCCCATCATGGCGGGTACCAGCCAGTGGGATGACGTCTTCACCTGGCGAGTGGTCCCGGCGGTCACCGCCGAGCAAGGCATGGAGATAGCCAAGAAGATGCTGGTCTAGGCGCTTCCCGAACGAGCGGCGGTTTGTTGACACTTCGATCGCTCTCGCAGTGACAAGGAATCATCGACGATCTTGAACGGAGGTTCTTCGGGACCTCCGTTCCTCTGCGCCTCGCCGGCAGGGGCGGCATACGCACCCCAAGACGACCTGCTACCGCGCCCCTCCTCGATCAGGCGTCTGCGCGCCCGAAGCCCCGCGGTCCTGCCGCGTCCGGTGCGCTCCACCAGAAGGCCGACCGATATCTGGGCGGCCGACTGACTATAGTGGCCGGTGTTCCATCGCTCCACGGCGAGAGCCACCTCCAGCTGGACGGTGGGGAGAGCGGGAAGAAGGGCATCGAAGAGATTCTTGTCGAACTCGAAGTACGGGATTTCGGACTGGGCAGACCGCCGCCATCAACGAGCATGGTCGCCCTCGGAGCCACAAGCAACCCCACGGCGCCCCCTCCCCGAGCTCCCTATTCCTCCATGCTCGCATGCTGCAACGCTTCCGCCACGGAGGCAAAGACCCGGAAGCCTGGAGCATCGAGCAGCCCGGTGATCTCGAGAATCCTCTGGATGTGCACGTTGGGCGCCGCGAAGGCGATGAGCCCCCGGCCGTCTAGACTCATCCTCAAGTTTAGGAAAATTGTCAGTACCGAGGAATCGATGAAGGTGCAGGACTCCATATCGAAGATGAAGCTCGGCTGACCGGCAACAAGCTCCCCGGTTACGAGCTCCTCAAGGAGGTCTACGTTCACGCGCTCGACCTCCCCGGAGAGGCGGATGACCGGGAGCTCACCAATTGCTCGTCTCTCAACGCTCACTTGGATGCTCTCCCCCATATGCATCTCACTGGCGTATGGCCAGGCACACCCAGTATGTCAATGGGACCCATGAAAGACAAGTATGGCTCATAGGAATTGGTCGTTAACGCGCCGAAGGTCGGATGTATGGCCGAACGTGCGTGCGGTATTGCACATCTATGCATTACCGCCCTACTATCGTTCCTCTCGCTCTGGCAGGTTGGGTGCTATGGGTAGGGGTGCTCGCTGCCAAGCGACATATACGGGAAACAAACGACCCAATGTCTCGGCCGTGGAGGACTCCCTAATCCTCAGGGAGGTCAGGCCGGGAATCCGACGGGTCTGGGTGATAGAACACGAGCCCGCAGTCTCCTTGCTCCAGGAGGCTGCGGGCTGATTCATCGCCCACGGAGTAACTGGTCAACGGGTCGAGGAGGAGTTGACAGAAGAGAAGAACGTGAGTACCAGTCGGGTTTGACCCCGGCTGGTCCGCGAGATGGTGAGCTCATTCGCCAAGGAGGCCATGAGGGGCAAACCGAGACCGCGCCGACTAGGTTCACGGGCGTTCATTAGTCCGGTCTCAATCCAGCCGGTGCTCGTCACCTGGAAGACGACCCGATCCGCGTGTGTCACTGCGACCAGATCGACACGAGAAGACGAATGCTCTATCCCGTTCGCGCATGCCTCGGAGACAGCCACCTTCATGTTAAAGGCACGTGCTTCGGTCACACACTGCGCGGACGCGATGTCGTCGACGAATTTCCTCGCCCGCTCCAATTCGGAAAGCCGTGGTTCGAGCAGTAGGTGGTAGGCTCGGCCTTCTTGCCAGCCCGAGTGCGTGTCACCCTCCCCTGGTGATCTCTGTCGGCCCGATGCCATGCTACCCCTAGCGTGATTCGCCACTCAGAAGCTTATTCCCAGCCAGACCGGCAGCACAAACGCCGAAACCCTTCGAGGGCGGTTCACAGCAACCTGAGGCAGCGAACCAGAGGACCTCTGGTTCCGGACTTCCCCTCGGGCGCGCTCGTGGGTTCCCTCACCATCGCGCCGCTGTTCGGTTTCACCGGGGCGGACCAGCCGGTAGGCGCCGCCGGTTAGCCTAGCTTCATGTGGACCCAACAACCGCTGAGTAGCACCAAGGTGAGCGCGGACCGGAAGACTCCGGACCGGGACCGGTGGTCCTATCGGAAGTCACCGGCCAATGCGCCTTCCTTTTCGGACCATTATCCGGCCGACTGGTCCGGGCTCTTCCTTGGTGCGGGTGACCTGAGCGAGAACTCGACCGGAAGAGACCGGGCGTCGTCGCTGTGTCCACAGAGAGATGACCCTCTCTGCGTTTCCGTCCTCGTCGGCGACCGGCGGCAACCCGCGCAGCTCGGCTCGGATCGAGGCGGGCGCCTCCTTCATGCCTTCTCTGAAGGCGGCGAGGCCGGCGGCCGGCGACCCTTCCTTGTCACCGGTCCGCGGGCGCGTTCCGGTACCGAGTTCGCTGATCGAGTTACAAACTATACTAAATGGAGTACACTGGTTGCGTCATATACAGAATGTCTGCTGGTGGGTCCTTCTCGCCGCAGGATGGGGTCATGACGTAACTCGGCCGGGTAGCCTGATTGCTGAGCCCATTCCTCCAGGGCATCGAGGAAGATCATCATGATTCTGAGCGACGTCACATACGAAGATGTCGTCGTCGTCACCATCGCTGGTGAGCTGGACCACTCGAACAGCGACGTGCTCGGCGACTCTCTCGCGGCTCACCTCGACGGGGCCCCGCACCACCTGGTACTCGATCTGAGCGAGTGTCCATATATGGACAGCGCCGCTCTCGCCGTTCTCCTTACGTTCCACCAACGGCACCGAGCCGAGGGCGTGCTTGCCGTGGCGGCGGCCAGTCCCAACGTGCGACGGCTACTCGAGTTGGTGGGACTCTCGCAGAGCCAGGGCTTCGAGATCTACGAGGACCTGGAAGAAGCTCTGTTCCGGCTCTCTTCGGGCGATAGGCAGGTTCTTAGCTCAGAGTCTTGACTCGGCCCGGCTCCTCGCCCAGCCCTCGCTCGAGTTTGTCACCCCTGATGTCCATGTCGCGCGTATCCCCTGTCTCGCCGAGCCTAGCTGGGTGCGATGTGGTAACGGTGCTCACGCACGAAAGAGGCGGCCGCTTCCGTGTCTTGAAACAGCTTAATGGGCGGTTGTTCGAGCAGGCCAACGGCCGACAAGATACGGCGCAGCTTCCGTTTTGGCGCAATCAGTGCAAGGAGACCGTCATCCCGGAGTGCCCGCGCTGCTCTCAGCAGGATAGAGAGAGCAGCGCTGTCGATGTAGTCGCAGTCAGAGAGGTCGAGGACCACGTAGCGGTTGCCTTCGCCAAGATGCCACGATAGGGCGTCTCGTAGAAGTGGATAGTTGAGGTGGTTGATCGAACCCCGGGCATGGACCACCATCACGCCGGCAACTTCGCGCTTCGTGAAGAGGTCTGTAGGTCCCACAGGTCCCCGCCTATCCGCTCGGTCCTCATTCCATTGCACATCAGTTCTCAAGCACTGTCAATGAAGATCCCGGCTGGGGTGGATGAGGACGAGGTCGCCGATGTGTGCTGACGAGCCGGTGAAGAGCTCCTGATGACCGGCCGGCACGACCGGGTGATACCCTGAGAGAAGACCGAACTGCAGGCCAAGACGCGAGCTGCGACAGGTCGTTCGATCGGCAAGCGCCCGGCTCGCCGGGGCCTGGCGATGCGGGGGCGGGGCCCGTCTCGATTGCGGCGAGCAACCCGACGGGCCGAGGGCCCGAGGGCGCCTCGCCGGATGGCCCGGGGGGCGCGCCTGGTAGTCTCTCGAAAGACCCGCCGGATGTGTGAACGCGGGCGACCGTGCAGGCATACTTAGAGACGCGGGTATCTAACAGGTAATATCGGTGACCGGCGCCGCCGGGCGCCGCGCGCAGTACCACGCAGTCACATCGACCAAGGCGGAGGAGCAGATGTTTTATCCAATAGAGATCGATCTGTGCGAAGGCGGACCCATCAAGCAGGCCACCGCGGTGCTCAACCCGGCCGAATCCAAGCGCCTGCTGGCGAAAGCCGTCGCTTCTCTCCCCGAGATCCGGCACGCCTACGAAGCCGGAAACCTCCTGGTGGCCACCTGCTCCACCAGCGCGTTCGTGCTCGAGGAACTCACCGGCGAAAAGGTCCAGCCCCACTGCTACTGCATCGGCATGGTGGCCGACGGCATGCTCACCACGTCGGCCAAGGACGACCGCGAAGCAGCCCGCTTCTTCTCCAAGGGCGAGCGGGTGGAGATGAACGTGCTCGAATACCTGGACACCTTCAAAGCCGGAGACGCCGTAATCAAGGGGGGGAATGCCGTCGACCCGTTCGGGAACGCGGGTGTGCTCGCCAGCAACAACCAGGGCGGCACCGTGGGGGCGCTTATCAGCTTCATCGCGGTACGCGGCCTGCCCATCATCATGCCCATCGGGTTGGAGAAGCTCGTCCCCGATGTGGTGGAGGCGGCCAATGGGTGGGGACAGCTCACTGTCGACCGTAGTATGGGCGAGAAGGTCTGGCTGGTGCCGGTCACGTGCGGCCAGGTGATCACCGAGATCGAGGCTCTGGGCATCCTGGCAGGCGTCGACGCCCGCCTGGTCGCGGCCGGCGGTATCGGCGGGAGCGAGGGAGCGGTGGTACTGCTTATCGAGGGCACCGAGAAGGCGCTCGACAAGGCCTGGGAGATCCTCGAGGGGATCAAAGGCGAAAAGCCGGTGGCAGTGCCGCGCCACAGCCGCACCTGCTAGCTGCGGCTTAGCCGCCGACAGACTTCAGGTACATTGGGCCGGCAATGCAGGTCAACGGCATGTTGCTCCGGCGCCGGGTTTCGACCAAAGGAAGATAGGAAACACGCCAGAGTCGATGCGACCGGGCCCCGTCATGTGGGGCCGGTTGTGGGGGGACCAGCGAGGGTGGGGAGCAGCCGGAGTGGGTAGCCGGGCTCAAAGCACTGTGCGGCGTGGAAAGGTATCTTCCGGGGTGATCTCGATCACAGTTCTGTGAACGAGATCACCCCGAATCTTCGCAAGGCCGTGGCTTCGTCGGCGCCCGTCGGCGAAGCGGACCTGAGCGCCGTCTCCCACATAGAAAGCGCCGGTACGAGTGCCCCGTGCGATGCGGCCGAAGCGCTGCAGGACGGCAAACCTGGCCCTGTGCCGGTTTTGTCCGGCCGCTTCTCCGGGTACATCCTAACGCGATGTCCATCGCCTCCGGAGGAGGGCCGGGATGCTCCCATGGATCCTGCTCATTATCGTCGTGGTTATAGTGTTCGGCTTGGGATTCGTCGTCAAGGCGCTCCTCTGGGTGGCGTTGGGTCTGTTCATCCTGTGGCTCATCAGCCTGCTCATCGGTCTGTTCCGGAGGTAAACATGGCGACGCGCGACATCCCTCAGAGCCAATGGCTCGATTTCCTCGACTCGCTCAGCAGAAGCATGCGCGGGCGGCCGGTGGGCATCCAGATCACCGATCCAGAACTTGGCTATCAGATCGAGATGCACCACCTCCCTCTCGTAGGGGTGACGTCTGATCCGAAGGCCGGGGGGTGGGGCGAGGATCGAGGTCGCAGTGGGTCGCACCGAGGTCGATCACACCACCCATTCGGTGTTCGCGCCCAAAGCCGTGCGACTGCGCGAAAACGAGCAGGGCGAGCCCGAAGTGCTCGAGATCGAGAGCGGCGGTGGCGGCAAGACGCTGGTAATCCTCAAACCAGAGGCCTTCGGGGAGCCTGGCCCTTTGGCCACCACCGACTAGGGGTCGCCCGGCAGGATCCGGACGGCCAGGATGGCCGCCAGTCTCTCCTCGCCGAAGATGTCCGCGTTATTTCGGGTCTCCACGAGCCCGTCTGTGTATAAGAGCAGGGTCTGTGGCCCGGATATACCTCCAGGGAGCTCAACAGAGCCTTGAGAGGCAGTGCCGGGCCCGAGCCGGCCGATTTTCGGCGGATATGCTAACAGACGTCCGAAATCCGGCGGGGCGGGGAGTGGGACCGGTCATGCTTTGGTGGGACCTTTCTCAGGCCAGCGTCTTGAAGGCTTCGCTGAGCTTGTCGTAGGTCTGTTGGAGCGATTCGGGGATCACCCGCACGTCGCCGATGACCGGCATGAAATTGGTGTCGCCCACCCACCGGGGGACGAGGTGCATGTGCAGATGGTCGGCGATGCCGGCTCCGGCTGCCGCTCCAAGGTTGAACCCGAGGTTGAGGCCGTCGGGGGAGAAGGTGATCTTGAGCGCCCGGGTGGCAAGTTGGGCCAGGTCCATCATCTCGTGGCCGGTCTCCGGCGGCAGCGCCTCCAGGTCGGCGATGTGAGCATACGGGGCGATCATGATGTGGCCGTTGTTGTAGGGGAAGGCATTGAGGATGACGAAGGCGGCTGCGCCCCGGTGCACGATGTAGTTGGCCCGGTCGTCTCCAGCCTTGGGTTTCTCGCAGAAGATGCAGCCCGGCATCTTCTCCTTGGCTACGTACTGCAACCGCCACGGTGCCCACAGCCGTTCCATACGCCCTCCCTCGGTAGCCCGACCTTCACGGCCCGCAACTCGATTGTACCCAACTCCCCCGGCGCAGTCAGATTCTCGTCTTTGCCGGCCGCGCGCGGTACCCTACTGGGACCGGCAACCAGACCCCGGCTGATGAGGACCTACCGCCCGAGACGGCGTCACGGGCGGCCGGCCCGATCCGATCGTGATGGCCGGCTCGGCGATCTCGGGAGGCGCCATGAGGTTCGACTACGCGCAACCTTCCACCCTCGAGGAGTCCTGGGCTCTGCTCCACAAGTATCGAGGGAAGGCCACGGTGCTCGCAGGCGGCACCGACGTGATGCGGAAGACGCGGGCGCGGAGCCTCGATCCGGAGTGCCTGATCGATATCACGGGCATCGCCGGGCTGGGGGACATATCCGACGACGGCAACCACGGGCTGAGGATCGGCAGCACCGTCACCATTCGGGATGTGGAGACATCGCCGCTGGTGCGACAGAGATTCCCGGTACTGGCAGAAGCCGCCGGCCTGCTCGGTTCGGTGGCCATCCGGAATGTCGCGACCCTGGGGGGGAACATCTGCAACGCTTCGCCGGCGGCAGAGTGCGCGCCGGCGCTGCTCTGCCTATCCGCAGAAGCACGGATCGTCGGGCCGGCCGGCGAGCGGCTTGTGCCTCTCGAAGACTTCTTCACCGGCCCCGGCGCCACAGTGCTCGGGGATGACGAGATACTCGCGGAGATCCACGTGCCGGCAAGCGAGCCGGGCAGCCGGGCCGCCTATCTCAAACACAGCGCGCGAGGAAGCATCGACCTGGCTATCGTGGGGGTGGCCGCCGTCGGGGTCTTCGATCCGACCGACAGGGTTTGTCACGGGATCAGGATGGCTCTCGGGGCGGTGGCTCCCACACCCATCCGGACGCGGACCGCCGAGGATCTCGTCCGGGGAAAAGTGCTCGACGAGGAGCAGGTGGCCGCCGCCGCCGAGGCGGCGGCCGAGGAGGCGCGTCCCATCTCCGACGTGCGCGGCTCGGAAGCCTACAGACGGGACATGGTTCGGGTTTTCACCAGGCGCGTGCTTCGCGACCTGGAAGGGGGAGCGTCATGAAGAGGCTCGTCGAGTTACACGTCAACGAGGCGGCGGAGGAGGTCTACGTCGAGCCTTGGTGGACTCTGGCCAAGGTCCTCCGCGAGGAACTCGGTCTCATCGGTACCAAGGTCAGCTGCGAGAGCGGAGATTGCGGAGCTTGTACCGTAATCGTCGACGGGAGGGCCGTGCGTAGCTGCATCTACCCGGTCATGAAGGCGCAGGGCAAAGAGATCACCACCATCGAAGGTATGGCCGGTCCCGACGGCGAGCTTCATCCGCTGCAGCAGGGGTTCATCAACCACTTTGCCATCCAATGCGGCTACTGCACCCCCGGCATGATCATGTCGGCCAAGGCTTTGCTCGACGAGAATCCCCGGCCCACGGAGGAGGAGGTCAAGGCGGGGCTGCAGGGCAATATCTGCAGGTGCACCGGATATAACAAGATCGTGGCAGCGGTCGTGGCGGCGTCCGAAGGGTCGGCGCGCGGGCCGGCGTTCTCGCATGGGCCCGCGGAGGGGCCGGCATCAGAGGTCGCGGCGCCCGGGGCGAACGGGTAAGGAGGGGAGCCATGGCTGGCTTACACGTGGTCGGAACGGACGTGATCAAGATAGACGCCCTCGACAAGGCCACGGGGCGCGTGAGGTACTGCTCGGAGGAGGGCATCGGGTTCCCCGGCATGCTGCACGGCCAGGTGCTGTGGAGCCCGCATGCTCACGCCCGGATCCTGAACATCGACACCTCCGAGGCGCTCAAGGTCAAGGGGGTGAAGGCGGTGGCGACGGGCAAGGACTCGCCACCGCATCGTTCCGGGGTGTTCGTGGCCGACAGACACGTGCTGTGTCGCGAGCGGGTGCGTTTCGTCGGGGACGCGGTAGCCTGCGTCGCGGCTACGACTGTTGAGGCCGCGGAGGAGGCCGTCCGCCTCATCAAAGTGGACTACGAGATGCTGCCGGCCGTCTTCGACCCCGAAGAGGCGATGGCGCCGGACTGCTCGGCGGTGGTGCATCCCAGACTCTCTGAGTACGCGCGGCCGGTGCACCCCTATCTGGCGAACGATCTGCCCGGCCCGAATGTACACACACACCACAAAGTCCGCAGGGGGGACGTCGAGGCGGCGTTCGCCGAGGCCGACTTCGTGCTCGAGAACAGGTACGAGACCGATCGGATCACTCATTGCCAACTCGAACCCTACAACGCGGTCTGCTACCCGGATGGGGGCGGGAGCCTCACGCTCTGGACCTCCGCCCGCCTCACGGAGACGATGGAGCCCCTCTGGCACGCGTTCGACCTGGCCCCGAGCAGGCTCAGGGTGAGGAACGGGTATCTCGGCGGCATGTTCGGCATCCTCGGGAGGGCGGAGCGCTTCACGATCCTTCTGACGATGATGAGCGGGCGCCCGGTCAAGATCGTGTACTCGCGCGAGGAGACCTTCGTCGACGGTCTCAACAGGCTCTCCACGGTCATCTACGTCAGGGACGGTTTGAAGAGCGACGGGACGATCCTGGCCAGAGAACTCGAGGTGGTCGCCAACACCGGCGCCTATGCCGCTCACGGTCCGCTGATCATTCGCAACGGCTCGTATCACGCTTCCCAGTATCGCCTTCCCAACTACAAGTGGGACGGATACGGCGTCTACACCAACCAACCGCCGTGCGGCCCGCTGCGCGGATTCGGCAGCGCCGAAGTGCTGTGGGCCACGGAATGCCAGATGGATGCCGATGCCGAGAAGGTGGGTCTGGATCCGCTCGAATTCCGTCTGCGCAACACGGTGGACGAAGGGGAGAGCGATGTTCGGGGGAACCGGGTGCACAGCATCGGGGCGAAGCGGTGTCTGGAGAAGGTCGGCAGGGAGATCAACCTCGCGCTACCCTCCGCCCAACCTGCCGCCGGTCACATACGGGTGGGCAAAGGCATCGCTCTGGGTAACAAGTACACCGCGGCCGATCAGGCATCTTCGGCCGTAGTGATCGCACGGATGGACGGCACGATCGAGGTCATCCACGGAGGGGACGAGTGCGGTCAGGGACTCAACACCGTCCTGGCTCAGATCGCGGCCGAGGAGTTCTCCGTCCCTATCGAACAGGTAAGGGTCGTCTGGGGGGACAGCGCCCGCACGCCCTACGACTTCGGCACCGCCTCCAGCAGGAGCACCCTCTATATAGGTAACGCGGTGCTCAAGGCGTGTGAAGACGCCAAGGCCCAGATCCGCCGGCTGGCGGCCGACCGGGTGAAGACAAGCCCGGAGAACATCGGCATAGGGGGCGGGGGTTTCTTCCTGCTCGACGATCCCAGCAAGGAGTACCCGATCTCGCATCTCGCCCTGAAGAACCATCCGGAGGCGCGGGACGCGGTCAAGGCCGCAACCTGCCTGGACGAATCTGCGGATATCAGGGGGAGTGGTGTCTTCTGGGGCAGGCCGGCTCCCGAGGACCCGGACACGGGTCAGGGGACCCGGTCGACGATGAGCTACGCGTACGGGGCCCAGGCTGCGGAGGTGGCGGTCGACACGGAGACCGGCCAGGTGAGAGTGCTCCGGCTCTACTCGGCCTTCGACAACGGCAGGACCATGCACCCCAAGATGTGCGAAGGGCAGATCGAGGGGGGCGCGGCCATGGGGATAGGCGCCGCCCTCAGCGAGGGGTTCACCTTCGACGCGAGCGGCCGCCTCATGAATCCCGACTACCACGAGTACAAGCTGCCCAGCATCGCCGACGTGCCTACGGGAGAGCACACGGCCGTCTTCTTCGAGGAGGCTCCTCACCGAGAAGGTCCCTTCGGGGCGAAGGGCGTGGGTGAATCGGCCATGTGTCCCACTGCTTCCGCCATCGCCAACGCCATCTACGACGCGGTTGGGGTGAGGCTCACCCACATCCCGATGACTCCCGAGCGCGTGTTGGCGGCTTTGAAGGAGGGCCGGCGCTGACTCCCTTGAGGGCCTTCCGAGTTTCCCGGCTCGTCCACCGCGGGTAGAAAGGTGGCGTGAGGGAGAGACGCCAATGCTGCAACCGCGAACGGGGCCGCCGTGCGCGGCTTCGCCAATCCGGTCGCAGAGAATCCATCCGGGGTGTCCGGCGCCATGTCGAAACCGGCGATCGTACCCTCCGGGGGCAATCCCAACGCCGGCGTCGAGCGCGGTACTCCCGCGGCGGACCTCTCGCTCGTGCCCGAGCGCTCGGGGGACACGGGCACCCACAACACTGAGCGACGACGCAGGGCTGCATACGGACCGACAAGCGGGACGCAGGGGATGCGAGGAGGCCCCGGGCCGAAGGACTGGGGCCTCCCGTCCCGGCGGAATGACCGGGGGCGGCAAGTGGAGGGGACGGCCTCCGAGAGGTGTCGTCGAACCCGTTTGGGCGCAGCCCTTTTTGCTCCGCCGACATCACTGCCACCCGAGCCGAATGTCTCAGCGCCATGCGCCGCGGCGCGGTGCCGTGTCTGGGCTAGGACCGGCCAGACCGATGCGTTATCATCGGACGGTCGACATCGACGCCCGATCCACCGTTCCAAGGGAGGCATCTGGTGGCAACGCCCCAATCGCCCGAAGCGATCGTGAGTGAGCCGCTCCTGGCTCTCACCGACAGATACGACGGCCCGTCCGCCGATCAGGTCTTGGCCCGCCTGAAGGAAGGCGACATGCAGGGGATCAAGGGCGTCGTGTCGTGGCGGGGCGCCTATCTCACCGACGAAGTGTGCCCGGTGGAGATGGCGTTGGCGTATCTGCGCTTGTTGCAGCAAGAGTCGTGCGGTCGCTGCGGGCCGTGCCGCATCGGGGTGGACATACTCATCGAGCAGATCGACCTGCTCGCCAAGGGCAAGGCCGAGACTATGGGCGGTGAGAATCCGGTGGCCCGCATCCGCAGGCTGGCGGAGTCCATTGACGACTCGGCGTGGTGCGGCATCGCAAACACCATCGGGCCGCCCATGGTGGCTCTTCTCGACCTGGCCGAGGAGCACTTCGTCGCTCACGCCGCGGGCCAGACGTGCGAACCGTCCACCAAGCACGGCTGGGTGACGGCCCCGTGCCGCTCCACCTGTCCGTCCACGCTCGACATCCCGTGGTATATCTTCCAGGGCCTCGAGGAACATCCGCATCTCGCCACGCGGATCATCAAGCGCGACAACCCGCTGCCGGCCATCATCGGCCGCACCTGCCCGCATCCCTGTGAGACCAACTGTAGCCTGGCGCCCATCGGGCAGCCCATCGCCATCAACAACATCAAGCGTTGGTGCGCCGATCGGGCCGAGGGCTTGGCCGACGACCGCTGCAGTTCCGGCTGCCTCGTCGATCCTTTGAAGGGCGCGGACTCCGAGTACGGCCCCAGCCGCGAAGCCCTTACCGACGCTGCGGCCCTCATAGAGGGCGGCCCGCATGAGATCTCCGAGTTACTCACCTCCCCGCCCGGCCATTGGCCGGCGGGCTCCCCGGTCACCGGCGGCAACGGCACGCCCAAGAAGAAGGTGGCCGTCATCGGCGCCGGGCCGGCCGGCCTCTCCGCCGCTTACTACCTGGCCCGCGCGGGCTACGCTCCCACCATCTTCGAAGACCTGCCCGTGCCGGGCGGTATGGTGCACGTGGGCATCCCCGAGTACCGCCTGCCCCGCCACGTGATCCGCCGGGAGACGGAGATCATCCAGCAGCAGGGCGTCGAGATCCGCTACAACACCCGCCTGGGCCGCGACATCCAGTTCGAGGACTTGGAGAAGGAGGGTTTCGAGGCCACGTTCGTCGGCGTCGGGGCGCATCTCGGCCGGCCGCTCGGCATCCCCGGGGAGGACCTTCCTGGATCCATGGATGCCATCGTGTTCCTGAGAAAGGTGGCGCTGGGCGAGAAGGTTCACATCGGCGATTCCGTGCTGGTGCTCGGCGGTGGCAACTCGGCCATGGACGCTGCCCGCACGTCGATCCGTCTAGGCGCGAAAAAGGTGACGGTTGTCTACCGCCGGACACGGAACGAGATGCCGGCCAACGCGTGGGAGATCGAGGAGGCCGAGGAAGAAGGCGTCGAGTTCCTCTATCTGGCCGCCCCCATGGAATGCCAGGGGGACGAGAGCGTCAACGGCCTGGTCTGCCAGCAGATGGAACTGGGGGAGCCGGATGCTTCCGGTCGGCGCAGGCCCGTCCCGGCCGACATGGCCCCGTTCGTGCTCACCGCGAGCAGCATCATCGCCGCCGTGGGGCAGAAGCCCGATTTCGAGCCCTTCGCGAAAGACGATCAGATCAAACTCAACAAGTGGGGCTACATGGAGATCGACCCCTACACGCTCCAGACGAGCAAGCCCAACGTGTTCGTGGGGGGCGACGCGGTCAGCGGCGGGGGGACCATCATCGAGGCCATAAACGCGGGCAAGACCGCCGCCAAGTACATCGACAAGTACCTGCGCGGCGAGCCGGTGGTGGAGGACGTCGAGGACAAGACCAAGCGTCTCGCTGTCTACCTGGGGGCCCAGGAGAGCCGCGAGCCGCTGGCTCCGGACGTGGACTATGGCACACGCGTGCCCATGCCCATGGTGCCGGCCGAGATTCGCAAGACCAACTTCGAGCCGACAGAGCTGGGCTACTCCCTCGAGCAGTGCAAGGAAGAGGCGGACCGCTGCCTCCGGTGCCATCGGCCCATTCTGGTCGCCGTGTGACCTTCCCGGCGCTCGCCGGAGAAAGGCTGAACATCATGCAACTCCCTGAGGATGTCCGCGCAGCCTGGGACGACAGGACCGCGCCATCCGTCCTCGCCACCGTCGGCGAGGACGGCACGCCCAACGTCATCTGGGTGAACTGCATGACGCTGCTCGACGACGGCAGCTCATCGGGCGACGCCCGCATTGGCATCGCCGACAACTACTTCCACAAGACCCTTGCCAACCTCCTGCGCGGCAGTCGGGGTTCGCTGCTGATCCGGTCGAGCCGGATGAAGCCGTATCAGATGAAAGGCTGGTTCGAGTACTTCACCGAAGGTCCCGTCTTCGAGAGCATGAGAGCGTGGAACAAGCCGGATAAGACAGGCAAAGGCACGGCGGTGCTCCACGTGGAGGAGGTCCACAGCGGGGCGAACCAGCTGTGTTGAGACCGCGCCGAACAGTGATGCCGACCGGGAGGCCGACGAGCGGCGGCCCGGCGCCGGTTGAACCCGGTGCGGTAGCCGCTCCCCCCGCGCCGACCGGCGCGACGCTGCGGGCGCCCTCTCGATGGGTCTGACCTTTCCCTGGCCGGTGCCTCCAGGTCCCGGCGAAGTGCTGGAGATCCTGCCCGGGGTCTACTCGCTACGCATGCCGCTACCTTTACAGCTCGACCACGTCAACCTGTGGGTGCTCGAAGATCGTGACGGCCTGGTGCTCGTGGACACGGGCATCGCCGATGAGACCACTCCTGTCCTGCTGCGGCAGGCGTTGACACGCCTGGGAGGCAAGCCCGTAACCCGGTTGGTGGTGACGCACCACCACCCCGACCACTGCGGACTGGCCGACGAGATCTGCGAGGAGCATGGGGCCGAGCTGCTGATGAGCGCCCAGGCGTACGAGGCTGCTTTGGTGCTGCAGCATCGCCGGAGGGGCACCGATGCTTCGTCTATGGCCGCAGCCCTGGCCAAACACGGGCTTGTCCCCGAGGCCCAGAGGTTCCTCGCCGACCACCAGGCCGACTTCGACCTGCTGAAACCCGCCATGCCGCCGCGCTTCACCGAACTTGCCGACGGAGACAGGCTCACTGTCGGCGGGCGCGAGCTGAGGGTGATCTTCGGGCAAGGGCATGCACCCGACCACGTCTGTCTGTATGCGCCGGGAGCAGGAGAGGGCGACGCAGACGGCGATCCAGACGGCCGTGCGACCGGACGGCCCGGCCCGGCGTCCGGCGACGCCGCCTCGGTCGGAGACGCGGCGGGCGCCGAGACCGGCGATTCGGCTGCCGCCTGGGCCGGAGACGCGGCGGGCGCCGGCTTCCTCATCTCGGGCGACATGCTACTTCCGACCATCTCTACGCACGTGGGTTCCCCGGCCACCTGGTTGCCGGGGAACCCCGTAGCCGAGTTCCAGAAGTCCGTGGGCAAGCTGGCTGCGCTACCGGCCGACACGCTCGTCCTTCCCTCGCACGGGGCGCCGTTCTACGGGGCGCGGGAGCGGGTGGTCGAACTGGAGCGGCATCACGAGCAGCGCTGTCTGGCGATGCTGGCCGCACTGGGGGAGCCCCGCTCGGCCGCGCAACTTCTGGCCGTGATCTTCCGCCGGGAACTCGACCCGCTCCAGCTGATGTTCGCCATGAACGAGGCGATCGCCCACCTGGAGTACATGACCGACCGGGGCGATGTGGACCGGAGCGAAGACGCCGAAGGCGTCATCCGCTACGTGCGCCGGGCGACACAGAAGCGGGCACGGTGACACACCGGTGGGCGGTCGGGTGAGGTTCCACTGATGCCAGGGTTGTTCGAACGGACGGCCATCCGGGGCATGGAGCTGGCCAATCGCTTCGTCCGCTCGGCCACGTGGGAGGGCATGGCCGACGACCGTGGGCGCCCGACACCGGAACTGCTGTGGCTCTACGCAGGGTTGGCGCGGGGCCGGGTGGGTCTGATCATCAGCAGTCACGCGTTCGTCCTCGCGGAGGGGAAGGCGGTGCACGCGCAACTGGGGGCGAACGACGACGTCCTCGTGCCCGCACTGAACGAGCTTTCCGCCCGGGTGCACGCGGAGGGCGGAAAGATCGCTCTGCAACTGGCCCATGGGGGGTTGTGGTCGGTAGGCACGAGCCCAGGAGCCGCCGGAGCGGTGCGAACTGAGGCGGGCGCGCGGTCCGCCGCGGCGGCAGGAACGGACGCGGACACCGGCTCCGAGGAGGCGGCCGGCGCCGCGTGCGCGCCGCAGCCGCCCGGC
>CAZWAR010000001.1:20890-65121 GCA_964631965.1 uncultured Gaiellales bacterium | reverse complement strand
GCCGCCCGGCGGGCGCAGACCGCGGGCTTCGACGCCGTCCAGATCCATGCAGCCCACGGCTACCTTCTCAGCGAGTTTCTGTCCCCGCTCTTCAACCGGCGGACGGATGCATACGGCGGGTCGGGGGCGAAGCGGGCGCGGTTGGCTGTGGAGGTGGTCGCCGCCGCGCGCGGAGCGGTAGGCCCCGACTACCCGGTGCTCGTCAAGATGAACGCGGAAGACTTCGTGGCCGGCGGACTGACGGTGGACGACATGCTCGAGGCCGCTGCATTGCTGGTGGATGCCGGGGTCGACGCCATCGAGCTGAGCGGGGGTACCAGTCTCTCCGGCGACTTGGGGCCCCTGCGGATGCGGGCGGGCATCCCTCACGACCGAGAAGCCTACTACGAGGACTCCTCCCGGCGTCTCAAGCGCGCGGTGGCCGTCCCGGTGATGTTGGTGGGCGGTATCCGTACGTACGAGACCGCAGAGCGGTTGGTTAGGGAGAGGGTGGCGGACTACATATCCTTGTCCCGTCCGCTCGTCTGCGAGCCCGATCTGGTGGCCCGCTGGGAGCGGGGCGAGCGGGAGCCGTCCGTGTGCCGTTCCGACAACCGCTGCTTCTACAAAGGCCTCAAGCGGGAGGGAATCTATTGCCCCCACGTGGATCCCGGAGCAAGAGCGGCCCGATGACCGGAACCAACATCATGTGGAGCCACTCGCCCGGCCACGAGCCTGAGCAGGGTAGCCCGGCCGGCAGGGAGCGTATCGCCGTTATCGGCGGCGGGATGATGGGCCAGGCCTGCAGCCAGGCGTTCGCCATGGCCGGCTACCAGGTGAAACTGCACAGCCTGGACGACGAACTGTTCCGGGGGGTGCTCGAGCGCATCCGCGGCGACCTGGCATTCATCGCCGAGCGGGGCGTGGGGTCGCCCGAGCAGGTGGACGAGACCGTCGCCCGGATCGCGACCACTCCGGACCTGTCCGAGGCCCTCGCCGGCGTGGATTTCGTGCTGGAGTGCATCTTCGAGGATTTGGAGGCCAAGCGTGCGCTCTTCCGGCAGATGGAGGCGCTGGTAGGAGCAGAAGTGATCTTGGCCACGAACACCTCGGTGATCCGTATCTCGGAGATCGCAGAGGCATGCGTCCAACCGGGACGGGTGGTCGGCACGCACTGGTGGACCCCGGCATATCTGATGCCGATCGTCGAGATCATCCCGGGAGAAAAGACCGATCAGCAGACGGTCGACCGCGTCACCAGGCTCATGACGGACGCCGGCAAGACCCCTGTGCATGTGAAGAAGGACGCCCCGGGCTTCATCGGCAACCGGTTACTGCACGCGCTCTATCGGGAGGCGCTCTACATCGTGGAGCAGGGGATAGCCGACCCTGACGCCGTCGACCTGGTGCTCAGGTACGGCCCGGGAGCGCGCTTCCAGACGATGGCTCCGTTCGAGCACATGGACATGGTGGGGCTCGACCTGGGGGTCGCGGTCGAAAGCTACCTGTGGCCGCATCTTGCCGACACGCACGAGGTCTTCCCGATGCTCAGAGAGAAAGTGGCGAAAGGGGAGCTCGGCTTCAAGACAGAAGGAGTCGGCTTTCGTACGTGGACGCCCGAGCAACAGAAGGCCTTCCGGGAAAGGCTTCTGGACCACCTGGCCCGCCAGGCAGCCGCTGGCGCGTTCGGGGATCGCTGAGACGCGCCGGCATCGGCCTCGCGATGAACACCCGCTCGGGGACGCGGGTCAGCCGCGAGAAGACCGGCGCTTCGCTTGTGCGCTGTCGCGAGTCTGCTTGAAGATACCGTAGGCGTCCTCCTCGTAGTGGTAGACCTTGGCCACCTCGACGCGGAAGTGCCGAAACCAGCGGGTGGCATGCAGGCGGGCGGCGAGTGCGGCACCGATAGCGGGGCCCAGCACGTAGACCCAGAATCCGCCCCAGTGCCCTGAAACGACGGCCGGCCCGAGGCTGCGGGCCGGGTTCGTGCTGGTACCGGAAAGAGGCGCCTCCAACCACACCATGAACGCGTAGAGGAAGGGAAACAGGAGTGGGGTGAAGGCGCGCGCCGGGCGGTGACCGAGAAAGAGAAAGAGCCCGGCGACGAGCGCCGCGCTGGCGGCGACCTCCCCGGCCAAGGCGATCCCCGCTCCGTATGCGGGGCCCGGCGTGGTGGCGCCGAACATGACGCTGCTACCGATATCTCGCCAGAGCAGAAGGGGGAGAGCCCCCAGTATCGCCCCGAGACACTGGGCGAGCATGTACACGAGCATATGTGTTCCGGTCATCACCCCGCGCAGCCAGAACGCCATGGAAACCACGGGGTTGATGTGCGCCCCGCTGAGTTTGCCAAGAGGAGAGACTGCGATGAGCGCACCGGTGGTCCCGAACAGAAACCCGGTGAGGGCCCGTCGGGGACCGCCTCCCGTGATGAGAGCGGCGACCGGACCGCCTCGGCCGAAGTCCATGATCACAAAGGAGAGTCCTATCGCGAGAAGCAGGGCGGTCCCGGCGACCTCGGCCAGAACGACGGGCCACGGGACGCCCAGTACCCCGTGCGTCCGGTCGTGTGGGCTATCCACCAGTCCGTGATCGCGGATGGAGCATCAAGCCGCTCGCAAGTCCGAGACCTCCACCCGAGCCGATTGCCGTGGATTCGTGGTCGCTCACAGGGTTCTCCTTGTCGTCGATACGGCCGCGATACTCGTGCACACGCGTCTGGGTGGCGCCTTTCTTCGCTGGTCTCCTACCCTGCGGCCCCGAGGCGGAAACCCCGGCGGACCGATGGCCGAGCCGCCCTTGGCAATACCCCACATACGGCTTGCACGGGGAAGGAGACGAGCGTTATACTGTTGGCGATATAACGTTCTCTGACGAAGGAGTCCTCCATGCACAGCCGGTCGCACGGGAGCCTGAGAGTGGTCGCGGTTCTCGCCCTCCCGCTCCTGCTCGCCCTCGTTCTTCTTGGCAGCGGACTCTCGGCCTGCGGCTCGGAATCCAGCGCTGCCGCGGTGGCTCCGGAGACGGAGACGAGCGGGGCTCCGGCTGCCACGCCTGCGGGAGCAGACGCAAGCGCGACACCTGAGGGCACCGCTGCCGCCGGTTTCGGGCAACTCACCGTCTCCGCAGCCTCCAGTCTCAAGAACGCGTTCACTGAGATCGGCGAGGCCTTCGACGCGGCCACCGGTTCCACCACCACTCTCAACTTCGACGCTTCCGGCACCCTGCAGAGGCAGATCGAGGGTGGAGCGCCGGTGGACGTGTTCGCCTCGGCGGCGCAGAAGCAGGTGAACGCTCTCAGGGACGAGAATCTGGTGGACGCCTCCTCCATCAAACAGTTCGCCGGCAACGGGATCGTGCTGGTGGTACCGGCGAACTCAACGCTGGGTCTCGGCGGTTTCGAGGATCTGACCAAGCCCGAGGTGAAGAAGATCGGGTACGGGGACCCCAAGGCGGCTCCTCACGGCGTTGCCGCTGAAGAGATCCTCACCAGCTTGGGCATCCTCGATCAGGTGAGGTCGAAAGTCGTCTATGCGGCCAACGTCACCCAGGCTCTCGAGTACGTAACCACCGGGGAGGTGGACGCAGCCATCATCTTCGCCACCGAGGCGCAGGCAGGAGGCGACAAAGTGAAAGTGGTCGCCAAGGCCGATCAGTCGCTGTACACGAAGGTCGCCTACCCGATCGCCCTGGTAAGCGCCAGTGAGACCAAGGACCTGGGACAGCGGTTCATCGATTTCGTGATGGGTTCCGATGGCCAGGCCATCTTAGCCAAGTGGGGTTTCCTGCCGGCCCCCACATCGTAGCCTGCGCTGCTTCCCAGCGCCCGCATCTGCGTTATACTCATAGCAATATAGCGTCAACGATAAGTTCCTCGACGGATACGCGATGAGTGACATTTTTCCATTGCGCCTGTCTATCCAGGTGGCCGCGATCGCCACGGTGTTCGTGCTACTCATCGGGGTGCCGGTGGCCTATGTTCTGGCCCGCAAACGCTTCCCCGGACGGGACCTCATCAGTCTCATCCTCACCCTTCCCATGGTGTTGCCCCCCGTGGTCACCGGCTACCTGCTCCTCCGGGTGTTCGGCAACACTGGGCTTCTGGGGAGGGCCTGGCATGCGCTGACCGGAGGCCAGCTGGGCATTGTCTTCACCTGGCAGGCAGCGGTCATCGCCTCCTTCGCGGTGTCGTTCCCGTTCATGCTGGTCACCACCAAGGCGGCCATGGAGAGCGTCGACGAGGAGTACATCAACGCCTCGTACATGCTCGGTCGCTCGGAGTTCGAGACTGCCTGGCGGGTGGTCGTCCCGCTCGCCGGGCGGGGGATACTGGCCGGCGCGACCCTCGCTTTTGCCCGGGCGATGGGCGAGTTCGGGGCCACCATCATGCTGGCCGGCAACATGCCCGGCAAGACGAACACCATGCCACTGAACATCTACACCGAGACGATGTACGGTTCGTGGGGGAACGCGTTGTGGATGGTCCTGTTGTTCGTGTTTGTCGCGGGGGTAGTGTTGTACGTATCGACCCGGTTGGGCCGGAAAGCCGTCAAGGGCTAGCCGTCGAGAGCGAAGAATCTGCCGAATCGAGGAGAAAAGACGTGAGACTCAGCGCGAGGAACGTTTTGAAGGGCACGGTTGTGAAAGTGACGCAGGGAGCCGTCAACTCCGAGGTGGTGCTCGAATTGGCTCCAGGTATCCAGGTAGTCGCCATCATCACCCGACAGTCGGCCGAGTCTCTCGGACTCAAAGAGGGCTCGCAGGCCTACGCGGTGGTGAAGGCCAGCAGTGTCATGGTGGCGGTGGATTGATCGTTCGCGAAGACAGGGTCGGGAAGGGGCGCGCTTGACTTCAGGGGAAAGGGTCGAAGTCCGGCTCCAGAAGACGTTGCCCGGTTTCGA
This sequence comes from uncultured Gaiellales bacterium, assembly GCA_964631965.1. GTDB lineage: Bacteria > Actinomycetota > Thermoleophilia > RBG-16-64-13 > RBG-16-64-13 > CAIQPS01. Next base: position 60,241 of record CAZWAR010000001.1, on the reverse strand, counting down.
GCTCGATGTGTCATGGAGCATCGGGAACGAGTTGGCCGTGTTGTTCGGCTACTCGGGATCGGGGAAGTCGCTGAGCCTGCGCATGATCGCCGGCCTGATAAGGCCCGACGCCGGCAGGATCGTGCTGAACGGCCGGGTGGCCTTCGACGGCGAGAGCAAGGCGTGGATGCCACCCCAGAAGCGGGAACTGGGGTTCGTGTTCCAGCATCTGGCGCTGTTCCCTCACATGACCGTGCAGCAGAACATCGCCTGGGGTCTCAAAGGCCTCGACAAGCGGACCCGCAACGAGCGGGTCGAGGAGTTCCTGGTCCGGTTCCACCTCGAAGAGCTGGCCAACCGTCTGCCCCGGGAGATCTCCGGCGGCCAGCAGCAACGGGTAGCCCTGGCCCGCGCGCTCGCCCGGCGGCCGCAAGCCCTCCTACTTGACGAGCCCTTCTCGGCGCTCGACCTCCCCTTGAAGATGGAGCTATGGGACGTCATCCGGGGGATCCGGGAGAGCCTCGGTATCCCTATCGTCGTAGTGACACACGACCCGATCGACGCCCGGACACTGGCCGATCATCTGATCGTCTACAAGGCCGGCAAGGTACTCCGCAGCGATGCGCCGGTACACGTGCTGCGTGATCCCGACGAGGCCGAACTGAGGACGCTGGCTGAGGTCGGCGCGAGCTTTGGTGACGTCTCCCACTGGGAGTCGGGTCTGGAACTGGGGTCCGCATCGCCGAACTGAGCGTTGCGGGGCGAGGGCTCGCGAACGCCAACGATCACAAGGGAAAGAACATGCCTGACCACATGACCTATCGCCTGCCCGACAATGACATCGAGAGATTCCTGGCCGAGGACTGCCCCTACGGCGACCTCACCACGGCACTCCTCGAGATCGGGGGGCAGCCGGGGCGGATCGTTTACAGCACCAGGCATAGGACGATGGCCTGCTGCACCGAGGAAGTCGTCCGGCTCTACCAGACGCTCGACTGCTCTCCCCGGCTCGGCGTGCCAACCGGAGAGGTGGTGGAGGCGGGGGTGGTGCTGGTCGAGGCGGCGGGACCGGCCGGCGCTCTGCACGTGGGGTGGAAGGCGGGGCTCAATATCCTGGAGGCCGCCTGTGGCGTCGCCACGCGCACTCACGCTCTGGTGACCGCCGCCCGGGCCGCTGCTGCTGATATCGAGGTCGTCTCCACTCGCAAGATCTTTCCCGGCACGAAGGGGATAGCCACCAAGGCCGTCTACGCGGGAGGCGGGTTGCCTCACCGGCTGGGGCTCTCGGAGAGCATCCTGGTGTTCGCACAGCACACCGCCTTTCTGGGGGGAGAGGACGAGCTGTGGGAGCGCCTGCCCGACCTCAAGGTGCGGGCCAAGGAGAAGAAGATCGGCGTGGAGGTCGTGGACCAGGCGGGCGCCCTGCGGGCGGCCCGCGCCGGTGCGGACATGATCCAGGTGGACAAGCTCTCCCCCGATGAGGTTGCAGAGCTGGTGAAAGCGGTGAAGGACGCGGAGCCTCGGGCGATGGTGGCGGCCGCCGGGGGCATCAACCTGGAGAACATCCAGGCCTACGCCGCCACCGGGGTGGACCTGGTGGTGACGTCGGCCATGTACTGGGGCAAGCCGGCCGACATCTCCGCCAGGATCGAGCCGGCCGACTGAGGCGGCTCTGGAGCACCCCGGATACGGCGGCGCGCGCCGCCGTATCCGGGCAATGTTCCAGGTGTAAAGTTGCGGGCGTCGGCGCATCCTTTGTAGTGGTGGTTGTCAGCAAGGCCGGTCAAGGAGGAGACGATGCTTCACCACATCTTCGGGATCCACGTGGTCAACCGCCCCGAGAACGTGCCCCCGGTCCAGACGGTGCTCACCAAGTATGGCTGCAATATCCGCACCAGACTGGGTATTCACGACGCTACGGAGACCGCCTGCTCGGCCAGCGGTCTCATCCTCGTGGATGCTTTTGGTGACGAGGCCACCGTCGAGGCGTTCTACAAGGAGCTCGACGGCCTGAACGGTGTCGAGCTCAAGCGGATGGACTTCATTCAGGAGTAGAGGACCTCGCCGGGCCGGCCGTTCGCAGCCGGGGCGCGTCCGAGCATCACCGGTCCACCGCGACCGCTACCCCAACCTCTGCGCTATCTCCCGCGCGGCGCGCGTGAGGACCGCGGCGAGATTGTGCATGGTCTCTTCCGACGCCCGTTCGATGGGGACGACGATGCTGAGGGCCCCGCGCAGATGCCCCCGCCGGTCGAAGAGGGGAACCGCCACTGCCGGTGCGTCGATGTTCCACTCGAGCCAGTCGTAGGCAACACCTTCTCGACGGATCGCGCTCCATTTTTCCCGCAAGGCCTGCGGGTCGGTGACCGTCCTGACGGTCTTCGCCCGAATGGGCTTGGCAAGGATGCGGTCCCAGTTCTCCTCGGGGCCGAAGGCTATGAGCGCCATGGCGTCCGCGCTGGCCACCCCCTCCAGGAGCATGCCGTTGAAGGTGAGCGACCTGAACGTGCGCGGGGTCGGCACGGTGTCGAGGATGAGGGCGCCCTGGTCGGTCCATACCGAGATCATCGAGGTCTCCGTCGTCTCCTCCATGAGGCTGACCAGGTAGGGATGGATGATCCGGACAAGCTCGCTGTGGGAGGTGGCGAGGTAGAGAGCCTTGAGGACGGCGGACCCGAGATGGTACTTGCCCGCCTCGGCATCGTATTCGACCCAGTGCGACGCCTCGAGAGTCTTCATGAGCCTGCGGGCGGTGGCCTTCGGCAGCCCGGCCCGCTCGCGCAACTCCCGGAGGCTCCACTCCGGATGGTCGTGATCGAACAGACCAAGAAGAAAGAGGCCTTTTTCCAGCGTGCGTGTGGGAGCGCCGGTCGGTTCCGCCTCTGCTGGTTCGATCATAGCGGGCGCCCTGGCGGACTCCGTTCCGCCCGGTGCCCGCCCGGCTACGATGGCTTCCTCACCTCGGTACGCCGTCGATGGTCCGCCGGGCTCTCTGCCCTCCATATAGCCCCCTTTCGGCCGGTTCTCTGACGGTCCCGACCCGACTATTGACAGGCCACGAACAATGGTGTTAGCGTGGTGACCGACTCATTTATCGTATCACCCGAGTCAAATAATGAACCAGGGGGGGTTCCGAGCAACGGTGATCGGTCCTCCCATCCGGAAGGAGGACGCCCGTTGCAGACCAGCTTTCCGCGGCTGTTCGACCCGGGACGCATCGGGAACGTCGCCCTGAAGAACCGTATCATCAAGGCCCCGCAACACACCGGCCTGGCCAATCCTGACGGCTCCATCACCGATCGTCTGCTCCGCTACTACAGGGACGTGGCCCAGGGCGGCGCTGCCATGGTGGTTGTCGAGTATGCCTGGATCGACGACCTGTACGGCAGGGCCTCACCCTGCCAGCTGGGTATTGCCCGCATGGACCACCTGCCCGGCCTCTCGCTGCTCGCCGACACCATCAAGGCTCAGGGCGCTGCGGCGTCCATCCAGATATCGCACGCGGGACGGCAGCGCTTCACACTCGAGCAGCCCAAGGCGGCGTCCGACGTGCCCTGGCCGGAAATCACCGCGCAGGGCTGTCCGATACCCATCCCGCTCACGATCGAGGAGATCCGGGAGATCATACGAGCGTTCGGCGCCGCGGCCAAGCGCGCGCAGACCGCCGGTTTCGACGCGGTGGAGATCCATGCCTGCCACGGCTACCTCATTTCCAACTTCCTGTCACCGTACTCCAACAAGCGCACCGACCACTTTGGGGGGCACTTCGAAAACCGTATCCGCCTGCTCATGGACATCATGACCGAGATCAAGAAGCAGGTGGGCTACGACTATCCCGTGGTCTGCCGTCTCTCCGGAACCGACTACGAGCCCGACGGCTACGGCATCGAGGAAACGGTGGAGCTGTGCAAGCGGCTGGATGCCCGAGGGGTAGCGGCCATCCACATGTCCGGGGGCATCCACCACACCACCATCCACGAGGTCAGTCCCATGGGGATGTCTCTGGCTCACAACGTGTGGTGCGCGGAAGCGGCCAAGAAGGCCGTTGACATCCCGGTGATAGCCTCCGGCTCCATCAATCTGCCCGCTCTGGCCGAGAGCATCCTGGAAGAGGGCAAGGGCGACTTCATCGGCTTGGGGAGGCCGCTCTGGGCCGATCCGCAGTGGCCGCTCAAGGCGAAGGAAGGGCGGCCGGAGGACATCCGGCCCTGCATCCGCTGCAACGACGGCTGCCTGGCCCGAGGGGATCACATCGCCAATACCGTGAGGTGTACGGTCAACGTCGCGCTGTGCCGGGAGGAGGAGTTCGCCCTCACCCCGGCGCGGATGCCGATGCGCGTGGCGGTGGTAGGAGGCGGGCCTGCCGGCATGGAAGCCGCTCGGGTGGCTGCTCTCAAGGGGCACGAGGTCACCCTCTACGAGAAGCGGGAGTTGGGCGGGGCTCTCATCGAGGCCGCCATCCCCGAGTTCAAGGCACCCGACCTCGGGTCCCTCCTCGCGTATCTCCGCACCCAGATGACCAAGACGGGCGTGACTGTGGTGGCCAAGGAGGCCACGTTGGCCGACCTCACCGGCGGTTCGTTCGACGCCGTGATTGTGGCGGCCGGGGCCACGCCTCTGGAGCTCGAGGACATCCCCGGCATCACCGACGTGCGGGTGGTGCCGGCGGCCGAGGTGCTGCACGGACGGGTGAAGCTGGGCGAGCGAGTGGCGGTCATCGGGGGAGGCATCGTGGGGACCGAAGTGGGTCTGGTGATCGCTGAAGCCGGCAGGCATGTGACCTTCATCGAGATGCTGGACGAGTTCATGTGCAACATCACCTTCGATGAGCGCCAGGTGTACGAGCAGCGCTTCGCCGACCTCGACGTGAGCATCAATACGGGACAGCGGCTGGTGGAGGTCACCAGCACCGGGGTCAAGACTTCGGGCCTGATGGGGGCCATCACCGAGTTCCCGGCCGATACGGTCGTCCTGGCCGCCGGATTCAGGCCGAATCGGGGGTTGATCGAGGGGTTGAAGGCGCACCCCGAGATCAAGGTGACCGCGGTGGGCGACTGTGTCCGCCCGCGGAAGATCTACGACGCCATCCACGACGGGCACCTGGCCGCGAAACTGTTGGATGCGGATATCTGAGCAGCGCTCGATATCGACAAGGGTGTCTGAGGAGACGGGATACGTGAACGACTGGACCATGACCGGCAAGGCCGCTCTGCTGATCGTCCACATGCAGAACGCCGTCATCAAGACGCCGAGCCCGCTCGAGGCGATGGGGCACGGGAGGGCCGCGCAGGAGGAAGGGGTCATCGACAATATCGCCGCCCTGATGGGCGCCTTCCGCGAGAAGGGGCTGCCCGTGGTCTACTGTGTGGCCTACACGCCGGAAGAGGAAACCCGGTGGCCTGCCCATGGGGGCTTCTGGTTGGGGTCGCGACAGATCGAGGTGAACCATATGGGCACCTGGGATGTCGAGGTCATCGACGAACTCAAGCCCGCCGAGAGCGAGCGCGTCTTCTACAACTGGCCCTTCAACGTCTTCGAAGGCACCGGGCTGCACGAGTACCTCAAGGAGAAGGAGGTCGAGACCGTCGTACTGACCGGGGTGGCGACGGGTATGTCGGTGGGAACGGCCGCGTGGGCCCTGGCGGAGCGCTTCTACAACCTGGTGATCCCCGCCGACGCGAGCACCGACGGCAACCGCGAGATCCATAGGGTCGTGGTCGGCTCGATCCTCCCGGCGATCGGACTGGTGACCACGACCGAAGACGTCATCGAGCACCTGGAAGCGAAGCAGAACCGAGAGCAGAATCAGTCGGGCATCACCCGATAGGGTGGACATCCCAAAGGAGGGGGTAACGATGTTCGAAGAAAGCAAGAATGTCAGCAGGCGAGAATTCCTGAAGATCGCGGGGATCGCGGGGGCCACCGTAGGAGCGGGGGCCGGCTTGGGCGGTCTCGTGGCAGCCTGTGGCGGAGAAGAGACCACGACCACCGCGGCACCGGCTACCACCGCCACGACGGCGGCGCCGGCGACCACGACCACCGCAGCGCCCGTCACTACGACCAGTGCCAGCACGTCGATCGAGACCGCGGATGAGATCAAGATCGGCTACGTGGCTCCCATCACCGGCCCGCTGGCCATCTTCGGCGTGGCCGACCAGTACTGCTACGACCGGGCGAAGGCGGCTCTCGCCGACGGCCTGGTTTGCGGTGACGGCAAGCTGCACCCGGTGTCCATCGACATGCAGGACGGCCAGTCTGACGCCAACCGCGCGGCGCAGGTGGCCGGCGACCTTATCAACAACGCCAAGGTCGACATGCTGGTGGCGGCCTCCACGGGTACCAACGTGACCCCGGTGGCCGACCAGGCGGAAGCGAGCGGAGTGCCCTGCCTGAGCACCGACTGCCCATGGCAGAACTACATCATCCCCCGGGGTGGCGACCTGACCACGGTGTGGAAGTACACCTACAACGCCTTCTGGGGTACCGAGGATCTGCTCGCCACCTTCTTCGACATGTGGAGTCAGGTGCCGACCAACAAGAAGGTGGCGGTGCTTCTCCCCAACGACGCTCTCGGTATCCCGTGGATGGAGGCCTTCAAGCCCGTCATCCCGGCCGCCGGTTGGGACGCCACCTTCTCCGACCTGTACACCGTGGGCACCGAGGACTTCACCTCGGTCATCGGCACCTACAAGAAGCTGGGCGTGGAGATAATGTTCTGCGAAGGGAACCCGGGCGACTACGCCACTTTCTGGCAGCAATGCCTCCAGCAGGGCTTCAAACCCAAGCTGGCCACTCCCGCCGTGGCGCTGGCCTTCCCCGAAGGCGCGGCTGCCCTGGGCGACCTGGCCGACAACCAGTGCGGCGAGCTCGGCTGGCATCCGGCCACCGGCTTCACGTCCCCGTTGCTCGGCGAGGACGCGCAGACGTTCGCGGACACGTTCACTACCAACACCGGCAAGCAGTGGAACCAGTCCCTCTGTCACTTCCTGGTGTTCGACTGGGCGGCCGATGTGTTCCAGCGCGCGAAGGACCCTCACGACAGCGAAGCGGTCATGGCGGCCGTGAAGGCCACCAAGCTGGACACCATCGCGGGGCCCATCGACTTCACCGCTCCCATCAGCCCGCCGGACGTGGGCGTCGCCCGCATTAGCGAGAACTGCTGCAAGACCCCGCTGTTCGGGAACCAGTGGCGCAAGGCTCCGGCCGGCTCTCAGTTCCCGTATGAGGCTACGATCGTCAGCAACGCGGCCGGCAAGATGGTCCCGGTGCAGGACAAAGTCAAGGAGATGGTCTACTCGTAGCCCACGCTCGGCCGGCCGGCGCCCCTGGGCGGTGCCGGCCGGCCAAACGGATAGCATGAGGAGTTTCCATGTACACGCTCAGGCTCTATCACGATGCCTATGCTTCCCGCAGCCGGACCGACGAGGATCTGGAGGCGCAGCACAGCATCGCCTACGTCCTAACGGGGTCCGCCGCCATCAACGGTCAGGAGGTGCAGGCCGACGAGGCCGTGTACTGCAAGGATGTGACGGCGGTGGAGGCCGGTCCCGAGGGTGCGGTGATCTGGCGATGGGAACTCGTGCGCACCGATGAGCCGAATAACATCGCCTGGGGAGATGGGGTGGCCTCTCGGCTGCGCATGTCGCGGCGCATCCGGATGTTCGAACTGGTGCCCACGTCCAAGTGGCTGTTCCGGCTCGACTCCATCTACAACAACAAGGGCAGCACGGGTCTTCATTCCCATCCCGGCTCGGGCATCCGCTGCATGCTCAAGGGGCACCTGCGGGTGGAGTCGGACAAGGGCGAATCGTCGGACAACCGGCTCACCGGAGACTGCTGGTACGAAGAGGGGAGCTATCCGCTCGTCTCCACCTCGGACCCCGGGGAGACGGCCGACTTCCTGCGCGGCATGGTGCTGCCGCCCGAGTACGCGAAGTATCCCGACACAGCTGTCTGGATCGAAGGGTCCAAGACCTGCTATTCCGAATGGAAGAGTTACGCGCAGACGGTGGTGACGCTGCTGTAACGGGGGTAGCCGCAGAAACCTTCTAAGTCAATGCGGCACTGGCGGCCGCCGGGGAGCGATCACCCCCGGCGGCCGCGAAACGTCAATGACCGTGGCAACTCCGACAATGGTCCACCGGGCCGAGCGACCCGGACGCCATGGCGTCCGGGGGGGTCAGTGCCAGATGGTGAGCCCGGTCTGCGCATCCATCTTGCGCACCACAGGCTTGCCGGCCGTCAGCGTGGTCATGAGGATCTCCAGGTTGAACACCAGAGTGTTGGGTCCGAGGTGCCCACCAAGACATTGTCCCCGTCCGTTGGCCAGCGAGACGTGCGCGTGGACGATAGGCTCGCCGTCCAGCAAGGACACGTTCCCGATCATGCCCGCCACCTCGAGACGCTCGTCGAGGTCGAGATCCACCCACTCCTGCTTTGGCTGGTCGTAGTAGCGGATGGTGGCGCGAGAAACGGCGCCGAGCCCAGAGAACCACGCCAGATTGATGCCCTGGGCGTGGACGAACTCGTTCAACTCTTTGATGAGGTCGCTCCCGAACGGAGGCTTGAGGATGTGGACCGGGCCCACGTTCGCCTGCACGTTATACATGGCTGCTCACCTCGTCCTTCTGCCGGAGGCCCGGGCGCGCCTGTGCCCCCGCGCCTAGTCGTCCCATCTGAACTCGGGCGCCGTCTTCTGGTCCCAGATCTCCTCGGTGGCGTCCTCCAGCGCACGTTCGTCCTCGACCGACATCTCGCTGATGAGAGTCGAAGGGTCGCTGAGGAGTTTCACCTCCAACTCGGAAGCGTCCAGTCGCCCGGTGTCGTCCACAGACGCATTCTTCTCCTTGAAGAGCGGCGTCAGCTCGCCGAGGTCCATCCCCTCGCGATGCAGGGTGACCCTCTGGTCGCTCGGAATGTCGCGCCGCAGGTCGACCAGGTACTGGTACCAGATGATGTCCCAGAAGACGGTGATGATGGCCCGCGGTGGTTCGGCACCCACCAGCTTCGTCAGGTTGGCCTTGGGTTTGCCGAGACTCTTCCGGACGTCGCGTACGCGGTTTGTGAACTGGCTCTCATTGAAGTAGCGTTGGGCGATCTGTACTTCCGGCAGCAGAAAGACCGGCTGGTCGTGATGTTCCGCGGTTGCTGGGCCGGCAGGTGGGGCCACAGGCGGCGGCACCAGTTTCGGCGGCAGCGGGGGAAGGGTGGAAGCCAGGTCTTCGAGCGAGTAGGGCTGGGTGGCGGTATCACTTTCGGGAAGAGCATCGACATCCTGCCGGTCCGGCTGCCCCTGCACAGGTTCAGGCTCGGCCGGCTCTCCGGCGTTGGCGAGGGTGCTCTCCGCCGTGGCTTCACCGGTGGAGTCGAAACTCCAGAGCGCATCAGCGGGGTGCGCGGCACCCGCGCTCTGGCCCGTCGGCTCGGTCTGTGAAGACGGCGCGCCGGCTGTGGGTCTCACCGCAGCCGCTGCGCCCGCAGCTGTCGCGGCCGCCTCGGCACCCGCAGGAGCCCCGGCACCCACAGCCGTCGCGGCGAGCCGGGCCTCGGTCTCGCGCAGCCGGGCCCGAGTGAGCTCGAGCTCACGCTCCAGGGCATCCAGGCGGCTCTCCACCGTTGCGTCCTTGTCGCTCTTCTCTGTGATGACGTCGGTGGCGAAGGTCTGCAGTGAAGTGGCCAGGCGCTGCAGAGCGCCCTGCATCTCCCGCTGCAAGCCGAGGAGGTCGACCACGGGAGTGAGCAGTTCCCGGGTCTGTTCGAGGGGATCGCGGTATCCAGGGACCGCCTGTGGGCCGGCAGCCGGGGCAGGCGCGGCCGCAGCAGCCGAGGGGGTCGAGACATCGGTCGGGGCAGGCGCGGCCTCAGCAGCCGAGGGGGTCGAGACATCGGCCTCTACCGGTGCCGGCTCCTCGATCGAGGTCACCTCTTCTGCGGAATCGAGATCGCCCCCGGCAGGCGGGATGTCATCGGGAAACCGGAACTCGTCCGTGCCGGGCGGCAGTGCCGCTCCGGCTGCGCATTCCGCGCAGAGCCGGGCGATGCTGCCATCGGCGAACTCCTGGATGACCACCTCGTCGGTGAGTTCCGCGCCGCAGATCTCACACTGGTTCGCGGGCTGATAGCTGTCTTCAGGATAGCTGTCGGTAGAGAATTCCATGTGACGCCTCCGTCTCGCCGGCCCACCCGCCGGCAAGAATGGGATGTGAGCCGGTGGGTAGTATATCAACGGTGGCCGCCGGGGCATCAGTGCGCGGGACTCTCGTGGGGCGGGTTCTTGCCGGGGCGAAACGAGAGGACAGCGGAGACGGACGGTGCTGCTCGCCGCGGCCGCCGTCGTCACCTACGGCCTCGCCCGTCTTCCGGCGGCCAGTCCGGGACGCCGGCGCTGGCTGGTCGCTTCGACGATCGTCATCGAACTGCTGCCGCTTGCGTTCTGGGGAGCTCACCGGCGGTACAGCCGGCGCAGGTCCGCTGGTCCATTGCGGCTCGGCCGAAGAGCCACAGGGAACCCCAACCTCTACCTCAGCTTTAAATCAGAGCCCGTTCCTTCGACGCCGTCTGCCTGGAGCTCTGTACTGTGGCTGGGGTACCGTTCGTCGATTCCTGCAGGCTGTTCTCGAACGGGGCTGAGGGGTATTCCGCCTATCCGCCGAATGTGGCAGGCAAGAGTGTGCTGATGAGGGCGGGGGACTGGATCCACCTGACAGAAGCAGGAGAGACGACGAGCGCCCGGGGGCTAAACCGCCCGTGCTAGACTCTTCCCGGCCGGCCCGGTCTGGGCCGGCAAGACACCTTGCACCCCCGGAGGCATCGATGTCGGTAGCGAAGAAGATCGCGGAATCGTCTTGCCGGTCTTCCTGGATCAGAGAGATGTTCGAGGAAGGGGCCAAGCTCTCCGAGGTCCATGGCTGCGACAACGTCTTCGATTTCAGCATAGGCAACCCAAACCTCGAACCCCCGGAAGAGTTCCAGCGGGTCCTCGAAGAACTGGTGGCCGACAGGACCCCCGGACGGCACGGCTACATGTCGAACGCGGGCTACCCGGAGACCAGGGTGGCCGTAGCGGCCTACCTTGCCGAGGATCAGGGCGTCGATCTCGCCGGTTCTCACATCGTCATGACCGTGGGGGCCGGGGGTGCTCTCAACGTCATCCTCAAGGCCATCCTCGATCCTGGGGATGAGGTCGTGGTCCCCGTGCCCTACTTCGTGGAGTACGGGTCCTACATCGACAACCACGGCGGCGTCCTACGTCCGGTCTCCACCACTGCCGACTTCGACCTGGACTCCGCCGCGCTCGAAGCGGCCATAGGGCCTCGTACCAAGGCGGTGCTCATCAATTCGCCGCACAACCCGACGGGACGGGTGTACAGCGCGGAGACACTGGGGGCGCTGGGCGAACTACTGCGGCGGAAGTCGGAGGAACTCGGCTGCGTCGTCTACCTGGTGTCGGACGAGCCCTACCGCCGCATCGTCTACGACGGGCTCAAAGTCCCGGCCGTTATGGCCGCGTACGAGAACAGCTTGATCGCGTCCAGCTATTCGAAGGAACTCTCTCTGGCGGGGGAGAGGATCGGGTATGCCGCCGCCAACCCCGCCATCGCCAACATCGCCGGCATGATGGATGCGCTCACCATGGCGAACCGTATTCTCGGGTTCGTCAACGCTCCGGCCCTCATGCAGCGGGCGGTGGCGCGCCTGCAGGGGATTTCTGTGGACATCTCGCCCTATCAGCGCAATCGCGACGTGTTGTATCAGGCGCTCGTGGATGCCGGGTTCGAGGTGTTCAAGCCTCAAGGCGCTTTCTACATGTTCCCTAAGGCGCCAGTCGCCGACGACGTGGCCTTCTGCAGGGAGATGCAGCAGCACCTGGTGCTCGTGGTACCGGGCAGCGGTTTCGGGGCCCCGGGCCACTTCCGCATGGCCTACTGTGTGGCGCCGCAGGTGGTGGACGGAGCGGTCCCCGCGCTCAAGCAGGTGGGGGCGAAATACTTCAAGAGGTGAGCGGCTGGCCGAGAGCCGGCGGCCGCGCGGGTGGTCGTCGTTCAGATTCAGGCTGGCTCAGGCCTGTTGCTTATAGCTCGCATCCTCGATGATCACTTCGTAGAGGATCGTCCGCCCGAAGTCCTTGTGGCCGAACTGCTGTCCAGCGGCTCCCGGGTCATACTTCGCGACGATGGCGCGCAGCGCCGTCTCCCTGGCCTCGGCGTCCTCCAAGCACACGGCCCGCCCCCAGACGAGGAGGGAGCGGTACACGTATCCGTCTCGGCAGGCACTCCTTCCTCGGACGAAGCGCATCCCCGCGGTCATCGCCAGACACACCCGTGGATCGGCGGCCAGCGCTGCGGTCTTGCGGCCTTCGCCAGTGTGAAAGTAGATGCGGCCGGGCAAGGGGCTCCGCTTCTGTTCCTGGAGAGGAGTGTGCGGTCGGCCACCCGTTGGGGTGGGGTCCGCGGGGGCTGAGGTCTCCGGCGTCGCCTCGACGTAAGCGAAGTTGAGCGGAACGACGTACGGCCGGCCGGACTCCGTCATGGCCAGGTACGCGTACGCGGACTCGTGAAGTAGGGCCACGGCTGCCGCGGCGTCGTTGTCGGAAAGAGCGATGCCCATCATGTTCCTGGGGTCCACGATAGCGTATCGCGACCCCTATAATGGACCGATGCGATCGGGAGGTCGCGGATGGACTGGAGAACGGCGAGAGTTCACGGCCGGGAGTTGCTGTTGAAGTATGTGGTTCTGATCATCGACGGAGCATCGGGATGGCCGACGGCGGCCAACGGCGGCCGTACCTCGCTCGAAGCGGCACACACGCCGCATCTCGACCGGCTGGCCTTCGAGGGCCGCGTGGGCATGGCGGAGAACATCCCGGAGGGGATGGAAGCGTCCAGCGCCATCGCCTGCATGAGTGTCATGGGTTTCGATCCGGTGCGTTACTACTCGGGAAGAGGGCCCATCGAAGCGGCCGCTATGGGGATCGAACTCGCGCCCGGCCAAGTCGCTCTGCGCTGCAACCTGGTGACCGTTCTCGGCGGGCTCATGGCCAGCTACTCGGCCGGCAACATCCCTTCGAGCGAGTCGAAGGAACTCATCGCCTCATTGCAGGCGGAGTTGGGCGACGAGCGCTGCAGCTTCTATCCCGGGGTGAGCTTCAGGCATATCGTCACGGTGCACGATGGCGAGGACCTCCTGGCCACCACCTTCACGCCTCCGCACGACATCTCCGGTCGGGCCATCGACGGTTCCTTGCCGGCCGGCCCCGGGGCGGCGCTGGCGCTGGATCTCATGGAGCGGTCGAAAGCGGTGCTCGCCGGGCATCCGGTCAACGAGCGGCGGGTGGCCAGTGGCAAACCGCCGGCCACGCAGATCTGGCTGTTCTGGCCCGGAGCCCGCCCGGCCCAGATGCCCGCGTTTCCGGAACTCTATTCGGGACGGAAGGCGGCCCTCACCTCACCGGTGGACCTGCTCAAGGGCTTGGCGGTGCAGACGGGGGTCGACTTCCTGCCCGTTCCGAACGTCACCGACGGGCCCGACAACGACTACCCGGGACAGATGGCCGCCGCCCTCGCCGCTCTTGCCGACCACGACCTGGTCTTCGTGCACGTCGAGGTGCCGGATGAGGCCGGACATCAGGGCGACGCGGCCGGGAAGGTGGAGTCCATCGCCAAGGTGGATGCCCTCATGGTGCCGCAGGTGCTGGAGGCGGCCGCCGGGTGCGGCCCCGTGGGCGAGGTGGTGAGCAGGTCCGGAGGTCTCAGGCTGCTCGTGCTGCCCGATCATCCGACCCCGCTGGAGATCAAGACCCACGTGGCGGAGCCGGTGCCCTTCCTGATGTGGGGGCCGGGATGCGCCGCCAACGGGGCGGCCGCCTACACAGAAGAAGAGGCCCGGGCCACGGGCTTCGCCGTGGCGCCGGGCCACCTTCTCATGTCGCTGTTCCTGAGCTAGGAGCGGATCACTCCGACATCATCTCGAATTCTTCTTTGCTGGCGCCGCAATCCGGGCATTCCCAGTCGTCCGGCAGGTCTTCGAAGGGGGTGCCGGGAGCGATCCCCTGGCTGGGATCCCCGACTGCGGGATCGTAGATGTACCCGCACAGCAGGCACTGCCACTTCTCCATTCGATCCATCCTTTCCGCTCGGCTGAGACAGCGCGCCTTTCGCAGGTCCCGTTATCTCGAATTACCGGTGAATCCAACCTAGCCTAGCAGAACCGGCCCCGCTGTGCTCGCCCCCGGGTCCCTGCTCGTCTGTCGGTGATGCGCTGGACCGCGCAGACCGCCTTCCTTAGGGGCACCAGCGCTCACGGCACTCGGTGCTCGGGGGAGCCGCCGGTCCGCAGAGCAGCCGCTGCTCGCTTTCCGAGCCCGCTTGCCGGGTGAATCATCCCGCCTCTGTCGGCCTTTGTTTCCTTGACTAAAGTGCAGCAATTTCGGTAGAGTGACCGATTGGGTCAAGCCCGCGAGGGGGGGCTTTGCAGGCGGCCGCTCACGAGCGCCCGACCCGTCAGGAGACCTGTACGAGAGGAGGCATTGCTGGATGGAATGTAAACCACGCGAAGCCCGGACGCGTCGGTGGAAGAGGGGTTTCCTCTTTTTCGCCGTGCTCGCCGCTTCCCTATTCGGCCTGGCCACCCCGGCTTTTGCCGCGGAGGGAGGCGGAGGTGAGGCCAGCCTGGTCCTGCCGGACCTGAACTCGGTCAAATTCCACGGCGCCCCAGGCGGCGACCTGCTTGCGTTCGGGCTCATCATATGCGCTCTCGGCCTGGTATTCGGCCTTGTGGTGTTCTTCGGGCTGCGCAGCCTGCCGGTCCACCGTTCGATGCGGGAGATCTCCGAACTCATCTGGCAGACCTGCAAGACCTACCTGCTCAAACAGGGCCTTTTCCTGGCGCTGCTGTGGGTCTTCATCGCTATCGTCATCTTCGTGTATTTCGGGTTTCTCTCGACCGTCGAAGGCGGCAACACGCCGCTGAGGGTGTTCATCATCATCCTCTTCAGCATCCTCGGTATCCTGGGCAGTTACGGGGTAGCCTGGTTCGGCATCCGGGTGAACAACTACGCCAACTCGCGCACCGCGTTCGCCAGTCTCCGCGGCAAACCTTACGGCATACACAGCATCCCGATGCGCGCCGGCATGAGCGTGGGCATGATGCTCATCAGCGTCGAGCTCATCATCATGCTGATCATCCTCATCTGGATCCCGCGCAGCTACGCGGGCCCATGCTTCATCGGCTTCGCCATAGGTGAGTCGCTGGGCGCCGCGGCGCTGAGGATCGCCGGCGGTATCTTCACAAAGATCGCCGACATCGGCTCCGACCTGATGAAGATCGTCTTCAACATCAAGGAAGACGACGCGCGTAACCCCGGGGTGATCGCGGATTGCACCGGCGACAACGCGGGTGACTCTGTGGGCCCTTCCGCCGATGGTTTCGAGACCTACGGCGTCACCGGCGTGGCTCTCATCACCTTCATCATCCTGGCCGTGCAGGAGCCTATGTTCCAGGTGGCCCTTCTGGTCTGGATCTTCGCCATGCGCGTGGTGATGATCATCTCCAGCGGCGGTTCGTACTTCCTCAACGCGGCCATCGCCAAGTCGCGGTACGGCAAAGCCGACAAGATGAACTTCGAGACTCCGCTCACCTCTTTGGTGTGGATCACCTCGATCGTCTCCATGATCCTCACCTTCGTCGTGTCGTACGTGCTCATCGGGGGTAGTACCGACGTGGGCCAGGCCCATCCGAACTACTGGTGGCTGTTGTCCATCATCATCAGCATGGGTACCGTGGCCGGCGCTCTCATTCCGGAACTGGTGAAGGTCTTCACCTCCACGAAGTCCGCCCACGTGAAGGAAGTCGTGAAGTCGGCCAGAGAAGGCGGCGCGTCCCTCGACATCCTGTCGGGCTTCGTGTCGGGTAACTTCTCCGCTTACTACATCGGCTTCACCATCATGGTGCTCATGGGCATCGGCTACCTGGTCAGCACCGTCGGCTTCGACATCAACGGCGGCGGCATCATGCTCGCTCCTGCGGTGTTTGCCTTCGGTCTCGTTGCCTTCGGCTTCCTGGGCATGGGGCCGGTGACCATCGCCGTCGACTCGTACGGCCCGGTCACCGACAACGCTCAGTCGGTCTACGAGCTGTCCACCATCGAGCAGATCCCGAACATCTCCGAGGAGATCAAGGGTGAGTTCGGCTTCGATCCCGCTTGGGATGTGGCCAAGGACAACCTCGAGGAGAACGACGGCGCGGGTAACACCTTCAAGGCCACGGCCAAGCCGGTGCTCATCGGTACTGCTGTGGTGGGCGCCACCACGATGATCTTCTCGATCATCATGGCCCTCACCGACGAGCTCACGGCCAACGTGGACAAACTGTCCCTGTTGTACCCGCCGTTCGTGCTGGGTCTCATTATGGGCGGCGCCATGATCTACTGGTTCACGGGCGCGGCCACTCAGGCCGTCACCACGGGCGCATACCGGGCGGTCGAGTTCATCAAGGGGCACATCAAGCTCGACACGGCTGAAGCCAAGGCCAACGTCGAAGACAGCAAAGCGGTGGTGGGCATCTGCACCACCTATGCCCAGCAGGGGATGATCAACATCTTCTTTGCGGTGTTCTTCGGCACTCTCGCCTTCGCCTTCCTGGAGCCCTTCTTCTTCATCGGCTATCTCATCTCCATCGCGGTGTTCGGTCTGTTCCAGGCCATCTTCATGGCCAACGCCGGGGGCGCGTGGGACAACGCCAAGAAGATCGTGGAGACCGACCTGAAGGAGAAAGGCACCGAACTGCATGCCGCGACGGTCGTGGGCGACACGGTGGGCGACCCGTTCAAGGACACCTCGTCGGTGGCCATGAACCCGGTCATCAAGTTCACCACCCTGTTCGGCCTTCTCGCTGCCGAACTCGGCGTGACCATCGCCAACAGCCAGGGCAACCGGGTGCTGAACTACGTCCTGGCCGCCGTGTTCTTCCTGATCTCGGTCTTCTTCGTCTGGCGCTCCTTCTTCCGGATGCGCATCCGCAACGAGGAAGTCTAGAGCACGGTAGATGCGACGATGTAGAAAGGCGCGGCCCCGAAGGGCGCCGCGCAGCTGACAGTGCAATCGCCGCCCGCCGCACGAAAGTGCGGTGGGCGGCTTCTCTCTGTACGTTTGGCTCTTGACCCCAATCTGGGTACGGAGAACAATGTTGCCTGTCGTTCAGCGGTCCCAAGCCGGGCGGCCGCGCAGTATCCGTCTTGAAGGAGGGGTGTGAGCGCCGGTTCGACCATCAAGCGTATCCTGCTGGGGCGTCCTATCGCCACGGCCGAGGAGATGCAGGAGCGGCTTCCCAAGAAGTTCGCCTTGCCCGTCTTCGCGTCGGACGCGATCTCCTCCACGGCGTACGCAACGGAGGAGATCCTCGTGGCCCTCGTGGTCGCGGGGGCGGCGGCCGTGAGTGTATCGTTCCCCATAGGTGTCGCGGTGGTCGTGCTGCTGGTCGTGGTCGCCCTCTCCTACCAGCAGACCATCCATGCCTACCCCAGCGGCGGCGGCTCGTACTTGGTGAGTCGCGAGAATCTGGGGTTGGCTCCAGGGCTGATAGCAGCGGCTTCTCTCATCGTCGACTACGTGATGACGGTCGCAGTGAGTGTGGCTTCGGGCATCGCCGCCATCATCACGGCTTTTCCCTCCCTGACTTCCTACCGGATCTACCTGTGCGTAGGAGTGATCGTGGTCATCGCGCTCGCCAACCTTCGCGGCGTGAGCGAATCTGCGCGGTTCTTCGCCGTGCCCACCTACACGTTCGTTCTGTTGTGCGGTGGGCTCGTGGTAGTCGGCTTGATCCGGTTGGCCACAGGGAGTCTGCATCCGTTGCCGCCCCCCGCCGGCGTCCGCACGATCGAGGGCGCGGCGTTCCTGTTCGTGGTGCTGAGGGCCTTCGCCGGCGGTTGCTCGGCCATGACGGGCACCGAGGCCATATCCAACGCCGTTCCGGCTTTCAAACCTCCGGAGAGCCGCAACGCCTCCCTGACCCTCGGCATGATGGCCGCGATACTTGGTTTCCTCATGCTGGGGGTGACGGGGCTCACTCAGTTGACCCACATACTCCCCACAGCCGACAAGACCGTGCTGGGCGACCTGGGACATCTGGTCTACGGCGGGGGTTTCTTCTACTACGCCCTTCAGATCGCCACCATGGCCATCCTGGTGCTGGCCGCCAATACAAGCTTTGCCGGCCTTCCGCGGCTCGCGTCGGTGCTGGCTCGGGACGGTCTCATGCCCCGCCAGTTCATGAACCGAGGCGACAAGCTCGTGTTCTCCAACGGCATCATCGTGCTGATGATCGCAGCCATAACCGTGCTGGTGGCCTTCGGGGCAGAGGTCAACCGGCTCATCCCGCTGTACGCGGTGGGAGTGTTCACGGCTTTCACGCTGTCTCAAACCGGCATGGTCATACGGTGGCGTCGTTTGCGGACCAGGGGTTGGCAGCGCCGGGCGATTATGAACACAGTGGGCGCGGTTCTCACCGGGGTCGTCACCGTGATCGTCCTGACCACCAAGTTTCGGGGCGGTGCGTACCTGGTACTCATCGCCGTGGTCCTGATCATCGCCGTCTTCTACACGGTCCGACGCCACTACAACCGCGTAGCCACGTTCCTCGAGCCACAGAACGAAGAGCAACTGGAGCGTCTCGGTCGGGTGGCCATCTCCAAGCCAAGAACGACCGTGGTCCTCTTCGTGTCGCGAGTCAATGAACTGACGGCTCGCTCCCTCTCCCTGGGCCGCGGTCTCTCACCCGACGATTTTCATGCCACCACCATCGCCAGCGATCCGGAGCAGGTGCTCGAACTCCAGCGCACCTGGCAGGAGATGGGGATCACCGTGCCGCTCGTGGTCGTCGACTCCCCATACAGGGAGTTCGTCAGGCCGGCCGTCGAGTACGTCAAGTCGCTGCGACCCGGACCGGATCACACGGTGACGGTCATCATCCCCGAGTTCGTGGTGGAGCACTGGTGGGAGAACTTCCTGCACAACCAGAACGCTCTGCGCCTCAAGGGAGCTCTTCTCGGGGTGCCGTGGGTGGTGGTCATCAGCATCCCGTTCCACATCTCGGCCGGCGTCGACGACCTTTCGACGGCAGAAACCGAGAAGCCTGAGCCCGAAGGCCCGCAGGCGGGTACGCCAGGGCCGGGCGAGACACCCGAGTCTGGAGGGACGCCACCGCGCACCGAGCGGCGCGACTAATGCTACCGTGAGGCGGTGAAAGCTCCCGACCGCATAGCTCGCGTCCTCGCTGCGGCGCGTGTGCCGCAGGCGATACCCGCACTCGGCTTCGCGGCGGTCATCCTCATCGGTTCGCTGTTGCTCGTCTCCCCTATGGCCCATCATCCCGGTGCCGTGGGCTACGTCGACGCCCTCTTCACCTCCACGTCGGCCGTATGTGTCACCGGACTCGTGACGGTGAACACGGCGACCGACTACACTCTCTTCGGGCAGATCGTCATACTCGTGCTGATCCAGATCGGGGGCCTCGGGGTCATGACCTACGCGGCCGTCGCCTTCACGTTTCTCCGGCGGCGCATGTCTCTGCGAACCCAGGCCGCCCTCCACGAGAGCCTCTTCCAGGAGGACAGAGCCCGGGATTTCCGACGGCGCTTCCTCCAGATCCTCACGATCACGTTTGGCATCGAAACCGCCGGCGTATTGGCCCTGTTTCTTGCCCTTCTGCCCAGCTCCGGAACAGCCTCCGCCGCCTGGCATGCGCTCTTCCACTCCATTTCCGCGTTCTGCAATGCCGGCTTCTCCATCTATCCGGACAACCTCGTGGACGTGCGGGGCAACCACGCGTTTCTCGCCTTCATCATGATCCTCATCTTCGTTGGAGGGCTGGGTTTCATTGTCCTGCACGAATTGTTCGCAGAGGGCAAGAGACTGTTGCACCGGGAGAGGGGTGACCGGGCTCGGCGCTTCAGCCTTCACACCACCGTGGTGCTCTGGGTGAGCGTGGCCCTCATCGTGTTGGGAGCGGGAGCGATGCTCCTGTTCGGCCTCACCGGCGACGAGGCGAGTTGGGGCCAGCGCGTCGAGGCGTCGTTCTTCCAATCGGTCTCAGCTCGCACCTGCGGATTCAACACCATCGGCATCGCCGCCTTACCTGTCGGGTCGCTTCTCATCCTCAGCGCGCTCATGTTCATCGGCGGATCCCCTGCTTCCTGCGCCGGCGGGATCAAGACGACGACTGTGGCCATCCTACTGGCCCGCCTGCGCTCGTATCTTCGTGGCGACCAGCAGGCCCGGCTGATGCACAGGCGGCTCAGCCCCGAGACCACCCGGACGGCGGCTCTCTTGCTGTCTCTCGCGGTAGGATGGATCGTACTGGGTCTGCTGGTGCTCAGCCGGACGGAAGAACACGTCCCCGGCATTCAGTTGCAGCACCTGCTCTTCGAGCAGGTCTCCGCTTTCGGGACGGTGGGTCTCTCCGCTGACCTGACGCCTTTTCTCAGTACGGCCGGCAAGTTCTGGATCACGGCGACGATGTACGTGGGGCGTCTCGGCCCTCTGACGCTGGCCACGCTGGTGGTATACCATCGGGCGCCCAACGTGACGTTCCCAGAAGGAAAGGTGCTGATCGGATGAGCAGGAAGAAGCAGGTGTGCGTCATCGGCTTGGGCCACTTCGGTCGCGAACTCGCCCTCACCCTGGCTCGCCACTGCGAGGTGTTGGTTGTGGACCGGAACCAGGAGCTCGTGGACGAGATCAGCGACAAGGTGCACAGGGCCGTGGCTCTGGACATCCGGGACGAAAGCGCGCTCGCCTCCGTCATCCCGGAGGACATCGACGAGGCGATCGTCAGCATGGGTGAGAACTTGGAAGGCAGCATACTCTGCACGCTCTACCTGAAGAGGCTCAACGTTCCGGTGGTGCGAGTGAAAGCCCTGAGCGACGATCACGCCACCGTGCTTCGACAGTTGGGAGCCGACGAGCTCATCTTCCCCGAGCGGGAGACCGCTCGCCGGCTGGCCGCTCGAGTGCGGAATCCGAACCTCTTGGACTTCGTGCCCCTTGGCGGGGACTACCAGGTGATCGAGACCAAGGCTCCCGAGGTGATCACCGGATCCACGCTGAGCGAACTGAACCTGAGGGCACGCTTCAATGTGTTCGTCATTGCCGTGCGCGGTGCAGACGAGAGAGATACGGTGTTCCTGCCCAGCCCCGATTTCCGCATCAAGTCGGGACAGGTGCTGGTGGTTATCGGCAGAGAGAGGGACCTCAGCCGGCTGAGGGATATGTGAGGAGGTCCGGTCCGTGTACTTCCTTATCGTGGGCGCAGGTGAAGTCGGCCTTCATATCGCGGAGTTCCTAGCGCAGGAAGGGCAGAAGGTGGCCCTCATCGACCGCGATCAGACTCGTCTTGCGGAAGCAGCCGAAGGGATAGACGCCCTCACCATCCCCGGGAACGGGGCGAGCAAGCGGGTGCTTCTGGAGGCGGGTGTCGACGAGGCCGACATGCTCATTGCGGTCACCGACTCGGATGAGGTGAACATGATCGCCTGCATGGCCGGGAAGCGGGTGGGTGTCCCCCTGACCGTGGCGAGGATCAGGAACACCGACTACCTCGATTCCACTGCGGAGGTCTCAGCGGAGTTCACCGGTATCGACTACGTGATCCAACCCGAGGCTGCAGTGGCCGAGGAAGTGGGGAAGCTCGCCGATGCTCCCGGTGCCCTCGAAGTGGAGGTCTTCGCGGGCGGCCAGGCCACTATGATCGAGGTGAAAATCGCCCCCGAGAGCCCCAGTGCCGGCAAGCCGATAGCCGAGATGCAGCTTCCGCGGCAGGCGCTGGTGACGGGTGTGCTGAGCGGCGACACCATCGTCATCCCGCGCGGCTCGACGGTGCTCGAACCGGGGGACCGGGTCTTCCTCGCAGGGCAACCGCACGCGGTGAGAGAGGCGGCCGGAATGCTCTGTCTCAAGACGAGGGTGGTGAAGAAGGCCATGCTGCTGGGATGCGGGAACCTGGGCCTCCTCATCGCCCGGGAGTTGGAGTCGCGGGGAATCCGCCTCACCGTCTTCGAGAAGGATCCCGAGAGGGCCTTCGTCGCCGCCTCGGAACTCGGCAAGGCTCTGGTGCTACACGATGAGGGCATCAAACAGGATGTGCTCGTGGCTGAAGGGGTGGGGGAGACCGACCTGTTTATCGCCGCCACCGGGGACGACCGCCTCAACATCCTTGCCTCGCTCCAAGCGAAGCGGCTGGGGGCCGACCGGACCATCGCGGTTGTGGAGAGGGCTCAGTTCTCGGAGATAGTCGAGGCAGCCGGGGTGGATGTGGCCATCAGCCCGCGACGGCTGACCGCGTCCGCGGTGTTGCGCCTCGTGCGGGCCGGCAAGGTGGTCAGCGCTGCCCTGCTGGACAAATCGGCGGGGGAGGTGCTCGAGATATCCATCCCGGATAACTGCCCCATCGTCGGAGTCCCGCTGCGGGAGACCCGCTTCCCGGCCGGCGCCATCCTCGGGGCTCTCAAGCGGCCCTCGGGGGTGGAGGTCGCTCGCGGTGATACGGTACCGGCCCCCGGAGATATCGCCATCGTGTTCGCGGCCACCGACGCCATCGGGCAGGTGGAGAAACTCTTCACTCCTCGCCGCAGGGGATTGCGCCCCAGAGAGGCATGAATTTCCGCTTCGTAGCACACCTGCTCGGGACGATCGTTCTGGTCGTCGGCGTCGGGATCCTCGTCTCGGCTGGGGTGTCCGCGCTTTACGGGGACCCCGATGTCTCTGCCCTTCTCATCTCCGCCGTGATCGCTCTCGCGGTCGGCGGCCCCGCCTTCTTCCTCACGCGGCTGCGGGCGCGAACGCAGATCGGGTATCGGGAGGGCTTCCTATCCGTCGGATTGGGCTGGATCGTGGCGATGGTCTTCGGCGCCGTCCCCTACATGATCTACGGCGTGTTCGGCCCGGTGGACGCGCTGTTCGAGAGTATGTCGGGCTTTACGACCACGGGGGCGAGCGTTCTCGTGGACTACGCGCAGCCTCATGGGATCATGTTCTGGCGAGCGCTCACCCACTGGTACGGCGGCATGGGGATCATCGTGCTCTTCATCGCCGTGCTCCGGCCGCTCGGTGCTGGGGCTATGCGCCTCTTCTCGGCCGAGTCTCCTGGGCCGGTGACGGAAAGGCTGACGCCCCGAATCAGGGATACGGCGCGGAACCTCTGGCTCATCTACACGGGCCTGACCCTTCTCGAGGTCGTTCTGCTGACGGCGTTCGGGATGGATCTCTTCGACGCCTTCGCTCACTCGTTCGCGACCATGGCGACCGGCGGCTTCTCCACGCGCGAGACCAGCATCGCCGCCTTCCCCAGCTTTTCCCTCCAGCTCATCATCGTGATCTTCATGTTCATCGCCGGGGGCAGTTTCTCGCTGTACTACGGGGTGGTGCGCGGGCAGCCGGGGCGGCTTCTGAAAAACCCCGAGTTTCGGGCCTACACGGCGATCATGGCGGGGAGCATCGTGGTGGTCGCCATCAGCCTGCTCGTGGCCGGAAGCCACTTCAGCGCAGGCCATGCCTTCCGGGAGTCCCTCTTCCAGGTTACTTCGATCCAGACCACCACAGGCTTCGTGACGGCCGACTTCAACCGCTGGAACTCGTTCGCGAAGATAGTCCTGGTCCTGTTGATGTTCGTGGGTGGCTCAGCCGGCTCCACAGCGGGAGGTATCAAGGTCGCCCGCATGCTTCTGCTCGGCAAGACCATGCGCCACGAGCTCACCCGGCAGATGCACCCCCAAGCGGTTTTGCCCGTCAAGATAGGCGGCCGGGTGGTCAGCGGCACGGTCACCCGGAACGTTCTCGGCTATTTCGTCTTGTACATGGCGGTCTACGCCGCCGGTGTGCTTCTGGTGTCACTGTCGAACGTCGATCTCATCACCGCCGGCACGTCGGTGGCCGCCACCCTCAACAATATCGGTCCGGGGCTTGAAGCTGTGGGGGCGGCCATGAACTACGCCTTCATGGACGGGTTCGCCAAAGTCGTGCTTCTCATCCTGATGGTCATCGGTCGCCTGGAGCTCTTCGCGATACTCATCCCGCTCACACGGTCCTTCTGGCGCAAGTAGCCGCTGGGCCATTCGCGGTCGGTCGGTGAGAGGAGTATGCTTCTCCGCTTAGCGGCGTTAGTATGGCTGGGACGGGAAGTCTGCTGGAGAGTATGAGCGTGATCATGGCCGACGTGGTCATCGACGGAGAATCGCTCACGATAGAGGATGTGGTCCAGGTGGCGCGCGGCGGCACGAGGGTCGTGCTCGCCCCCGAGGCCGTCCCCAAGATCGAAAGGGCCCGCGGGTTCGTCGAGCGCCTTCTCTCCGAACATGCCGTCGTCTATGGGGTCACCACAGGCTTCGGAAAATTCGCCGAGATGCCGGTGGCCCGGGAGGACGCTCTGGCGCTCCAGCGGAACCTGATCTTCAGCCACTGCTGCGGCGTGGGCGACCCTTTGAGTACGGCCGAGACCCGGGCGATGATGCTGCTTCGAGCCAACGTGCTCGCCAAAGGCTATTCGGGGGCGCGTCTGACCGTCCTCGAGACCCTCCTGAAAGTGCTGAACGGGGGCGTCGTCCCGGTGGTGCCGAGCAAGGGCTCGGTGGGAGCCTGTGGGGATCTGGCTCCGCTCGCGCATCTCACCGCAGTGCTCATCGGGGAAGGGGAGGCCTTCTACGAAGGCGTGAGGATGAGCGGGGGCGAGGCTCTGCAGCGGGCCGGCATCGAGCCGGTGATTCTGGAGGCCAAGGAGGGCCTGGCTCTCATCAACGGCACGCAGATGATGACGGCGGTGGGCGCACTCACGCTGTGGGAGGCGGAGAACATCAGCAAGTCCGCCGACGTGGCCGCCGCGCAGGCCGTGGAGGCGCTGCGCGGCACGAACACCCCTTATCTCGACATCAGTCATCGGGTACGGCCACATGCCGGCCAGGCCGCTACCGCCCGGAACCTGCTGCGGCTGCTCGAGCACAGCGAGATCCTCGCCTCGCACGTGGCCTGCGGCAAGGTGCAGGACGCCTACTCGCTCCGCTGCACACCCCAGGTGCACGGTGCGGCCAAGGATGCTCTCGCCTTTGTCAGGAAAGTGCTCGAGGTCGAGATCAATGCGGCAACCGACAATCCCTTGGTGTTCCCCGACGAGGAGAGAGTCATCTCGGGGGGCAACTTCCACGGTCAGCCGATCTCCCAGAGCATGGACGTCCTTGCCATCGCCTTGGCGGAGCTGGGCAACATTTCCGAGCGCCGCATCGAGTGCATGATGGACCCCAGCACGTCCGACCATCTACCCCCATTCCTCACCTGCCACCCTGGTCTCAACTGCGGGCTCATGATGGCCCAGGTGACGGCCGCCGCGCTGGTGTCGGAGAACAAGATCCTCGCTCACCCGGCCTGCGTGGACAGCATCCCGACTTCGGCCAACAAGGAGGACTTCGTGAGCATGGGGGCCCACGCGGCCATCAAGGCCCGGGAGACAGCCGTCAACACGCGCCGGGTGGTGGCCATCGAGTTGCTGTGCGGCGCTCAGGGGCTCGAATTCCGAGAGAAGCTCCGGGCCGGACGCGGGGTGGCTGCGGCACACGACTTCATTCGAGCGACGGTGCCCGCCTTGGAGCACGATCGTCCCCAGTCGCCGGACATCGAGTCCGTGGGCGGCATGGTGCGTGACGGTTCGTTGGTCTCACGCGTGGAGGAAGCCGTGGGACGGTTGGAACCAACCTACGAATGAAGGGACCGAACGTGGACGGGTCTACGACCTGGATCGAAGCTGATTTCGTCATTAAGGGTGCCTCGGAGGTGCTCACCTGCAAAGCCGACGGTCGCGACGAGGAGGGCCGCCTCGGCGTGGGTCGTATCACGGATGGCGCGATAGCCGTCCGGGAAGGCCGCATCGTCTGGGTGGGGCCCGAGGCGGCGCTCATGGAAGAGGTGCGGCTGATGCGGGGTGGCGAGACGCTGGATGCCGACGGCAGGGTGGTCATGCCCGGACTGATAGAGTGCCACTGCCACCTGGCCTGGGCCGGGGATAGAGCCGACGAGTTCCAACTCCGTGTGGCCGGGGTCACCTATCAGCAGGTCCAGGAAGCGGGAGGGGGCATACCCGCAACGGTGCACGCCACCCGGAACGCCAGCGACGAGGTGCTTCGGGCGCTCGCGCGCAAGCGTCTCGACCGCTTCCTGCGCTACGGAGTGACGACGGTCGAGGCGAAAAGCGGGTACGGGTTGTCCCTCGAACAGGAGATCAGGTTGCTCGAGGTGTATCGTGACGTGGCGCTGGCCCATCCGGTCGACGTCGTGCCCACGCTGCTCGCCGCCCACGTTGTGCCCGTCGAGTACGCGGACAAGGCCGACGATTTCGTGAAGGTAGTCGTCAAGAAGATCATTCCACTGGTGGCCAAGAAGAAGCTCGCCCGTTTCTGCGATGCCTTCTGCGAGCGTGGGGCGTTCACCGTGGAGCAGTGCCGGTGCGTCCTCGAGGCCGGCCTTGAGCACGGCCTGCTCCCGAAGCTCCATGCCGATCAGCTCAGCTATCTGGGCGGCACCGAGATGGCCGCGGGGCTGGGGGCGGTCTCGGTGGACCATCTCGACCACGTGAGCTACGCGGGGATCGCGGCACTGGCGAATGGGGGGAACGGCAAACGCCCGCCCGTCGCGGTCCTGCTGCCGGGGGCCACGTTCTTCCTGGGACAGGGCGGGTATGCTCCGGCTCGGCAAATGCTGGAAGCGGGGGTGAGAGTGGCGCTCAGCACCGACTTCAACCCCGGGTCGAGCCCCACGCAAAATCTCTGGCTCATGGCCACTATGGGCTGCTCGCAGTTGCGGATGACGGCCGACGAGGTGATCAGGGCCATCACCATAGAAGCGGCGACAGCGCTCGCTGCAGACGACGAGGTGGGCAGCCTGGAGGTCGGCAAGAAGGCCGATATCGTTATCCTCGACTACTCCCGCGGGGTGGAGGTGCCGTACCGGTACGGGATGAACCCGGTGTGGAGGGTATTCAAGGACGGCAAGCGGGTGGTCAAGAGGGACACTGTGGGGGAGGAGTGACAGGTGAGGCTCATCGAGTGCGTTCCCAACGTCAGCGAAGGGCGTGACCCCGCCGCGCTCGAACGAATGGTGGCGGCCGTCAGGAACACGCCCGGAGTGGAGTTGCTCGACTGGAGCGCAGACGCCGACCACAACAGGGCGGTTCTCACGTATGCGGGGGAACCGGAGGCCGTCCTTATCGGGACCCAGGCTCTGTGCCGGGAAGCCTTCGCGGTCATCGACATGCGCACGCACGAGGGAGCCCATCCCCGGTTGGGCGCGGTGGACGTGATCCCGTTCGTCCCGCTTCGGGGCGTCACCACCGAGGAGGCGGTGGCCGTGGCGCGGCGGCTCGGGGAGTGGATCGGCGAGCAGGGAGTGCCCGTTTATTACTACCAGGATGCGGCTACCCGCCCCGAGCGGCAATCGCTGCCCGACGTGCGGCGGGGCGAGTACGAGGGGCTGGCAGCCAGGATCTCTACCCCGGAAGGCGCGCCGGACGTCGGTCCGGCGGTCTTCAACGAGCGCTCGGGCGCCTCGATCGTGGGGGTGCGCTTCCCCCTCGTAGCCTTCAACGTCAACCTGGCCACGGCCGACCTGTCCGTGGCCCGGCGAATCGCCGAGGCGGTGCGCTTCTCGAGTGGGGGATTCCGCCACGTGCGCGCCATGGGTGTCGCTTTGGAGGACAAGGGCCAGGTACAGGTATCCATGGATATCCTGCAATACGAGAAGACCCCGGTCCACCGCGTTCTGGAGACGGTACGTTCGGAGGCAGCCCGGTACGGCGTGGCCGTGGCCGGATGCGAGCTCATCGGTCTGGCGCCGCTCGACGCCTTCACCGAGGCCCTCCGGTACTACATGCAGATGCACGAGTTCTCCCCGAGTCAGATCGTCGAGAGCCGGCTTTTGGAGGTGTGAGGACGTGACGTTGTCCGCGACCTCCACGCCGGACACCGCGCCGCCGGAACCGGTCACGTTCTCGGCGCTGCAGCCATGCCGGTGACCTTCGGCCTACCCGAGGAGTTGCCCCCGGCCCCGCTGTTCACGCCGGGTATCCGCCAGGCTCCCGACCGAGGTTACAGCCTCACGCCCCGGCAGACCGTTCTCGCCTTGAAGAACGCCCTTCGCTACGTGCCACCGGGACTACACGAAGCGGTCGCGCCCGAGTTCTTGGCCGAACTGAGGGAGCGAGGCCGCATCTACGGGTATCGGTTCCGCCCGCGGCCGGGAGAGCGCGGACCGGGCGGGGTGCTGCTCGCTGAAACGGACGGCAACATCAAGGCGCGGCCCGTGGATCGGTACAGCGGCATCCTCGAGGCGAGGGCCCTACAACTCAACATCGACAACAACCTCGATTTCGCCGTGGCTCTCTACCCCTACGAACTGGTGACCTATGGGGAGACCGGCCAGGTGTTCCAGAACTGGATGCAGTACCGACTGGTGAAGCAGTACCTTGAGCAGATGACCGAACAGCAGACCCTGGTGGTGGCGTCGGGACATCCGGTCGGCCTGTTCCCCAGCCATCGAGATGCCCCTCGGGTCATCAATACCAACGGCCTCATGGTGGGCGAGTTCGACAACGCAGCCGACTTCCACGAGGCCGCCCAGCTCGGAGTGGCCAACTACGGCCAGATGACCGCGGGTGGCTGGATGTACATCGGGCCGCAGGGGATCGTGCATGGGACGTACCTGACGCTGCTGAACGCCGGGCGGCTGTACCTGGGCGTCCCGCAAGACCAGGATCTGGCGGGTGTGCTGTACGTCAGTTCCGGGCTGGGGGGCATGAGCGGCGCCCAACCCAAGGCCGCCGACATTGCGGGCGCGGTGAGCATCGTTGCCGAGGTTGACTTGTCGCGTATCGAGACCCGCCGCTCCCAGGGTTGGGTGCAGCGGGTCACCTCGGACCTCGGCCAGGCCTTCGTCTGGGCGGCGGCTGCGCGCGCCGCTCGCACCCCGCTCTCCATCGCCTACCACGGGAACGTGGTGGACCTGTGGCAGTACGCGGTGGACAATTACGTCCTGGTGCAATTGGCCTCAGACCAGACTTCCTGTCACGCAGCCTACGACGGCGGCTACGTGCCCCAGGGTCTGGATTTCGCGGCCTCCCGCACGCTCCTGGCGAGCGATCCTACCGAATACCGCCGGCGGGTGGACGCATCGCTACGTAAGCAGATCGAGTTGATCGGGGTGATGGCGGAGCGGGGTACCCATTTCTGGGACTACGGCAACAGCTTCTTGAAGGCGGTTTTCGAGGCAGGCGTCCACGAAGTGGCTGCCAACGGCGCCGACACCAAGGAGGGGTTCGTCTACCCGTCGTACGTCGAGCACATCATGGGCCCCCTCTGCTTCGACAGGGGCTACGGCCCCTTCCGCTGGGTGTGCACCAGCCTCGCCCCAGCCGATCTGAAGCGGACGGACGCTGTGGCGATGGCCTGCATCGACCCGGAGCGCTGCTGGCAGGACCGGGACAACTATATCTGGGTGAGAGATGCCGCCAAGAACCACCTGGTGGTGGGCTCTCAGGCTCGTATCCTCTATGCCGACGGCGAAGGGCGCGTGCGTATCGCTCTGGCTTTCAACGACCTGGTGCGCCGGGGCGACATCGGCCCTATCATCATCGGGCGTGACCATCACGACGTCTCCGGCACCGACTCGCCCTATCGGGAGACAAGCAACATCTACGACGGCTCCAACATCATGGCCGACATGGCCTTCCACTGCTGGGCCGGGAACGCCGCCCGGGGGATGACCTTGGTGGTGGCCTCGAACGGCGGGGGAGTGGGTATCGGCCGGGCCATAAACACCGGCTTCGGACTGGTGCTTGACGGCTCCGAGCGGGTGGACGGCATTATCCGGTCGGCCGTTGACTGGGACGTGATGGGCGGGGTGGCCCGGCGGGCATGGGCGCGGAACGAGCCGGCCATGGAGACGGCCTCCGCCTGGAACGAGCGACAGACGACGGAACGACAGGCGGCGGGGAAGGAGCGGCATAGCGTGGGCGGGTCTGGGGCGGCCCCCGGGTACATGGCACCGGGTGGCGGCCACATCACCATGCCCCACATCGTGGACGAGGGACTACTGCAGGATCTGGGCGGGCGTCCGACTGACAGGCCGGCTCCTGAGTAGTCCCCGATCAGCAGGCTCCTCGTTGGGATTCCACTCTGCACCAGCGTGCTAGACGGCTACGCGTTCGACCGGGCGGGCCGCCGCCCCGCGGTTGTGCCTGGCCTCGACCAGGTTGACGATGTCTTTCGCTCCGCCGGTCTGCCTCACGTACTGCTCGGCCAGTCTGACCTGATAGAGCCAGTTGACTTCGCCTTCGAGGGTGACGACGCGCCGTTTGACCTTCACGAATATCTGGTCGAATCCCAGATGAGGCTTCTGCTTGAACTCGTTCCGGATCGCCCGAGCAAGATCACCATCGCTGAATGCTGCCGGAGCGGGCCCCGGCTCGACTTCGATGTCGCTCGTCAGAGCACGCACACCGCGTACCGACTGGGCAATGCGCTCGGCCCGGGTCATTTGCTCGGGAGTGGAGACACAGCCGTGGAGACTGGCCACTTCGTCGTGCACGCAGACCGCTATGCTTTCTGCCGGCAAGCTCGGATCTTCCTCCAATGCTGCTACTATCTGCTGCCTCAGTGAGCGATCGGTCTTCATTACCATCCTCCTTACGTCTGGGTCTCTCTTGGCGTCTTGAGCTGTCGGACTCGCAGCATCCGACGGGTCGCCTGTTCATATTGTCGAGTGCACACTGGAGCGGGCGTATGTGGGCGGCCGACATTTCTCTCTGTTTTTCCGGTGGATATCCTCCATTCCCAGCAGGCATATGTGGTTATGACACAACTGAGGAGCCTTCTATTGTGGCGCGACCACATCATGCCGGTGATAGACTCGTACCATCAGCCTTTGATCCGGAGTAGTTATGGCCTCCAATGAGCACGTGAACGCCCAGGATCGCGGCGCGGCGGTTGCAGCGCTGGTCGGTGCGTCGATGAGCTGGCTCGAGGCTCTTGCCTCCGACGATCTCTTCCCCTTGATCCCTGAGACCATCGTCCAGTCCGGTGCTGCCCGAGCGGCCGCTCTGCTCCTGGCCTCGGCCGGGCAGCCCCCGTATCGGACCGTGGCTCGATCGGGCATGTCGGCCGACGCGGCCCAAGCAGTCTCCACCACACTCAGCGAAAGACCGCCGCTGCCCGATCAGCGCGGGTGGCACGACCTGGGGGTGGATGCCGCTCCGGTCGGGGCAGCGGACGAACGGGTGGACGTGCACGTCCTTCGCCTGCATGACACCCTGCTCGGCGCTCTTGTGGTGGTGGTGGACCGCACGGCCTCGGGACCCACGCTGCCTATGCCGGTCATCCAACACGCGGCCATCGCCGTGTGCAACGCCTCGCAGTTCGACGAGTTGTCCACCCGCTGCGAGGGCCTGTCGGCAATCGCCCAGCTCGATGACGACATAGGTCTGGAACTCGCTTTCGAGAATGTGGTGGCGAGGATCATCACCAAGCTTCCGGCCCTCCTCGGAGCGACCAAAGCAGGCGTGCTCCTCTATGACCCGGCATCGCAGAAACTTCGTCTCCAGGCGCCCGCGTTCGGATTCTTCGAGGACGAGATGGTCGACAAATACCAGGTGACGGTGGACACGGGCGGAGCGGCCTGGGGGGTGTTCTCCACCGGCAGACCTTACCTGGGAAACGACTGCTTCTCGGACCCCTGCTGCCGCCAGGAGATCGTGTCGTTGTTCGGCCTGTCCAAGATGATCTGCGTGCCGCTCGCACGGGCCGGGAGGCGCATCGGGGTGGTCATTGTGGCCAACCGCTTCGACCGGGATTTCAACGAAGAGGATGTCGAGATCCTCGAAATCCTCTCCAGCCACATCGGCGCCACGCTCGACAACGCGCGGCTGATGCAGCAGGAGTCCAAGCGCACGGCGGAGCTGGAGAGGTTGCAGGCCATCACGAAGGAACAGCACGACGATCTGCAGCGCATCCTCGACGTGCACCTGGAGCTCAATCAAAGGGCGCTGGCAGGCACGGGCATACCCGGGGTGGGAGAGCGGTTGCACAGACTCATCAGGCGCCCCCTCAGCGTGCTCGACGAGTTCGGAAGCCTTGTCTATAGAACACCGACCGCGGCCGCCGAGGCCGAAGATCTGGCGGCGCTGGAGACGCAGGCGCGGGAGCGCGGCTCTCAGAACATCCCCGATTGGCGGATCGCTCTCAGAGCCGGGCGGGAACGCGCCATCAGCGCTGCAATCACAGGCGGAGACCAACATCTCGGGTATCTCATCGTGGGCTCCGGCCCGGCGACTCTTTCCAGTTCGGACGCGACCACGATCGAATACGCGCTCAGCATGATCGCTCTGGAGATGCTGAAGCAGCGGGCCGTTTTGGAAGTCGAGCACCGCTTGCAGGGAGAGTTCATCACCGATCTGCTTACCGCGAGCTCGGATGCAGCCGGCCTCATCGAACGGGGCTACCGGTTCGGACAGGACCTCAACAAACCGCACTGGGTGGTGAACGTCCTCCCGGCAGAGCCTGCTTCGCTCGGCTCGATGCTCGAGCGAATGGAGCGGCGTCTCTCCCGTCTGCTTCCCGGAGCCGGAGTGTTCCCGCGCGGAAAGGGCGCGGTTCTGCTGCTGCCGGCCGGCAAGGATAGGGGCCGGTACTCTCCGCCGTCTCTCATGGCCGCGAGGGTCGAACTCGAAAAGGAATTGGGCCTCCGTCTCCTGTTAGGGGTGGGCACGCTCTGCACCGCAGTTGCCGACTATCCTCGGGTCTGGCGCGAGGCCGAGCTCAGTATTGAGCTCGGCTCCAGAGTGACACCGGGGCGGAGCGAGTTCACCTTCCGCGATCTCGGCGTTTTTCGTCTCCTGTCCAGCGTTCGCGACGGTGAAGTGCTTCGAGCCTTCCGCGACGATGCGCTGGGGCCACTGCTCGATCATGATCGGCAGCACAACGACAGTTTGATCACCACGCTTGCCGCCTTCCTGGCGGCCGGAGGCGTGCTGAAGGTGGCCGCCGGGTATCTCAAGGTGCACGAGAACACCTTACGTCACCGGTTGGATCGGGTGGAGAGGATCCTCGGGGCCGACCTCTCGCAGACGGGAACGAGGACTGAGCTCGATCTGGCCCTCAAGATCCAGAGAACGGGGTTGGACCTTGTTCCTTGACCCAGGCGATGAGAGGCCGCGCGACGTGCACGAAGGGCACGCCGAGGGGCGCGTCCTGCTTACCGGGGCGACCGGCTACATAGGTGGGCGGCTCATCAAGCCGCTCGAGTCGACCGGCCACCCGCTGCGTGTCGTGGTGCGACATCCCGAGCGGCTGCGCCCCGAGCGGGCGCCGGCCTCCTTCATCCCGCGCGTAGCCGACAGCACCGAAGTCGTGCGAGGCGATGTATTCGAGCCGCAGTCTCTGACCGAGGCTCTCGCCGGTGTCGATGTCGCCTACTACCTGGTGCACTCGCTCGGCACCGCTACCGCCGACCTCGAGGAGCAGGAGCGAGCCGCGGCGCGGAACTTCGCCGAGGCCGCCCGCGTCGCCGGGGTGAGGCGCATCGTGTATCTGGGCGGTCTGGGTAGCTCCCGCGATGCCCTCTCTCCGCATCTCGCCAGCCGGCAGGACGTCGGCCGCCGTCTCTGTGAGAGTGGAGCTGAGGTAGTCGAATTCCGTGCCTCGGTAATACTCGGCAGCGGATCGATATCGTTCGAGATGATCCGAGCGCTGGTCGACCACCTACCGGTGATGCTCACACCGCGCTGGGTGAGGACTCTGACCCAGCCCATCGCCGTGGAGGACGTCGTCGCGTATCTCCTGGAGGCCCTCGAGGTGCGGCTTCCCCGGCGCTGTACCGTGTACGAGATAGGAGGCCTGGACAAAGTCTCCTACGAGGGCATGATGCTGGCGTACGCGCGATCGCAGGGCCTGTTCCGACTGATGGTGAGGGTGCCGCTGCTGACCCCGCGCCTGTCGTCGGCCTGGCTCGCTCTGGTCACTCCTCTGTACTATGGCGTCGGACGTCATCTTCTCGAGGGTCTGCGCAACGAGACCCTGGTGACCAACGATGCCGCAACCCGTGATTTCCCGGGCATCCACCCCATGGGACTGGAAGCGGCCATTGCCCGCGCGCTCAAGCGCGAGGACAGCGAGTACGCGGATACGCGTTGGAGCGACGCGGGTTCCTCCTCCCCGGACAGGAGGCCGAGGTCAACGGGGCGCGAGGGTCGCCGTTATGCCGATCGCCGCGTGATCGAGGTGCCCAGTCCCGTCTCCGACGTGTTCGGAGCGGTGCTGTGTCTCGGTGGCCGCAAGGGCTGGTACGGATGGACCTGGCTCTGGAGACTTCGCGGGCTGCTCGACCAGGTGAGCGGCGGAGTCGGTTCTCGCCGCGGTCGTCGCGACCCCGTGTGCGTGATCCCCGGGGACACCCTCGATTTCTGGAGGGTGGAGCAGGTGGAGCCGGACCGGCTGCTGCGACTGGCAGCCGAGATGCGCATGCCCGGTAGAGGCTGGCTGCAGTTCGAGTTGGTTCCGCTGCAGAAAGGGGGAACCCGCCTCGTTCAGACTGCGCTGTGGGACCCGGTCGGTCTGCTGGGGCATGTGTACTGGTACGGGCTGTGGCCTGTGCATCAGCTGGTCTTCCGCAGCACGATACGCGGCATCGCCAGGGACGCAACCAGGGCCTGACCTGTCCGCCCTCGGCGCGAAGGCGGTCCGGACCATCCGGATCCTCAGACCTGGAGTTGGGCGCCGCTCCTCCCCTGTAGCCGCCAAACGGTATACTGTGCTACAAGTTTGCCGCATCTATATGCGGATATTCTATAGTTAGTGACGTAGGTGACGCCTCTCGCCGGCGACGGGTCCGGAAGAGGCCTGGACGCGAAACCGGGGAGGTCTTCGTATGCACGCGACCATCCAGAAACCCATCGAAGAGATCGTCGCCCACCTTCGGCCCGAAGAACGGGTATTCGTCGTCGGGTGTGGCAACTGCGCAAACAAGTGTCATTCAGGCGGAGAGAAGGAGAGCAGGGAGATGGCCGAGCGCCTCGGCGAACGTGGGGTGGAGGTGGCAGGCTGGGCCTGCACCGACGCCGGCGTGAGTCTCTGCAAACTCTCCGTGACGAAGAAGATACTCACCGAGGATCGTGCCGCAGAGACCGAACGGGCGGACTCGTTTCTCGTCCTCGCCTGTGGCCAGGGCACCCACACGGTGATGGACGCCACCGAAGGGGGTGCGGTTCATCCGGGGTGCGACACCATCTTCGGCGGGGAGACCATCAAGGACGATCTGATCGCCGAATACTGCTCGCTCTGCGGCGAGTGCGTCGTCGAGTCCACCGGTGGGTTGTGCCCGATGACGCTGTGCGCGAAGAACCTGCTCAATGGTCCGTGTGGAGGAGCCAAGAACGGCAAGTGCGAGGTCGACCCCGACCGGGATTGCGGATGGCAACTCATCTATGACCGGCTGGTGTTGCTGGGTCGCCTGGAAGACATGGAAGTCTACCAGCCCCCGAAGAACCACGCGCGCTGGGGTCGCCCGCGGTCGTTGGTTCTTGGTGACGGGGAGGCGACATTCAAGTCGCTGTCCGGTGAACGCACGGTCTCCAGCCGTCCCTAGCTGGGGCCCCCAGAGAGAAGAGGAGAGGAAACCATGAGCAGACTCCGTCAAGCCCTGGAGAGCGGGACGTTCGTCGTCACGGGGGAGATAGGTCCTCCCAAGGGCGTCGACCTAACGAAATGTCTGACAGATGCGGAGGCCATGCGAGGTCACGTGACGGCCATCAATGTGACCGATCTCCAGAGCGCCGTCATGCGGGTCGGCTCTCTGGCCGTTTCCGCGCGGTTGGCCGAGCGGGGCCTCGAGCCCGTTTACCAACTCACCTGCCGGGATCGCAATCGCCTGGCTCTGCAATCGGACCTGCTCAGCGCTGCGGCGTTGGGAATAGAAAACGTTCTGTGCCTGACCGGAGATCACCCGGTCCTGGGGGATCATTCCGAGACCAAACCTGTCTACGATCTCGACTCGGTGCAACTCCTCAAGGCGGCCCAGGGGCTGAACAACGGTTACGACATGGAAGGGCACGAGCTTGAGAGCTCGCCCAACCTGTTCCTGGGAGCCGTGGTGACCCCCGGGGCGGACCCGATACAACCCCAGATCGTCAAGATGCGGAAGAAGATAGCGGCCGGCGCCAGGTTCTTTCAGACCCAAGCGGTCTACGACTCGACCGGGTTCGAACGCTTCATGGAGCAGGTGCAACCGCTCGGGGTGCCGGTCCTGGCGGGGATCGTGGTGCTGAAGAGCGCGGCCATGGCTCAGTTCATGAACGAGAACGTGGCGGGCATCAGTGTTCCGGAGAGTGTCGTCGCCGAGATGGAGGCGACTCCGAAAGCGGACCGCAAGAAGAAAGCCGTGGAGATCAGCTCCCGCATCATCCAGCAGATCCGGCCGTTCTGCCAAGGCATACACATCATGCCTCTCGGTTGGGACGAACTGGTGCCCGAGATCGTGGAGCAGAGCGACTTGGTCGTCGCCTAGGACTCGAGTGCCTGTTCCGGTTCCCTCGCAGGGCGCCCGCCTGCCGACGAGCTGGTGAGCACCCGCTCACCAGCTCTGGACATCGCCTCGGTTCTTCGCCATAGTGGGCGGAGCGCAGAAGATGGAGTCGACGCCGCGATGGGCGCCGGAGTCACACAAGGGGGAACGCATGGAGCCGCTAGTCACCCGACCGCCGAACGCAGCAGGTGAAAAGACCGTCGTCCGCGACCTGAGCTGGTGCGGCGTCCACAACGGTGCCAACGCCTGCATGGTGGACGTGAAGGATGGCAAGATCATCCGCATCCGGCCCGCTCGCTACTACGATCAGTATACGCGGGAAGAGGTCAAGCCCTGGGTCATGCGCGCTCGGGGCAAGACCTTCGAGCCGAGCGAAAAGAGCCTGGCGCCGCCGCTCAGCCTCGCCTACAAGAAGCGTGTGTTCTCGCCCGGCCGGGTGCGTTATCCCCTGAGGCGCGTCGACTTCGACCCGAAGGGCGCTCCAGGCTCCACCGGCCCCGGCGGGCGGAACGCCCAGAACCGCGGGGTCAGCAAGTACGTGCGCATCTCCTGGGACGAAGCGCTGGACGTCATCGCCGCAGAGATGGTTAGGATCAAGCAAACCTACGGGCCCACCGCAATCCTCAACCAGTCCGACCAGCACGGGGAGAACAAGTGCGTGCACGGGCCTCATGGGTGCATGCGCAAGCTCCTCCGACTCTTCGGAGGCTACACCCTACAGGCTCGGGATGCCGACAGCTGGGAAGGTTGGTGGTGGGGGGCCAAGCACGTCTGGGGCTGCGAACCCGTGGGGCAGCAGATGCCGCAGAAAAACCTCATCTACGACATCTCCAAGAACGCCGAGCTGCTTCTTCACTGGGGATGCGATTTGGAGACCACCGTCTGGGGCTGGCAGGGGCAGCTCACCAGCCGCCTCAGCTACTGGTGGACCGAACTTGGCATCAAGCAGATCTTCATAGCCCCAGACTGCAACTACGCCAACGCGGTGCACGCCGACAAGTGGATCCCCATCCTCCCGAACACCGACGCCGCCCTCTACCTGGCCATAGCGCACGACTGGTTCACGAACGGTACATACGACAAGGAGTATCTCGACACCCACGCCTATGGGGTCGACAAGTTCGAGGACTACGTCATGGGCCGGGAGGACGGGCAGTCCAAGAGCGCGGAGTGGGCGGCACCCATCACGGGAGTGCCGGTGCGCATCATCAAAGCCCTGGCCAAGGAATGGGCGTCCAAGCGGACGACCATCGTCATCGGCAATGGTGGCCCTGGCATCCG
Source organism: uncultured Gaiellales bacterium (assembly GCA_964631965.1). GTDB lineage: Bacteria > Actinomycetota > Thermoleophilia > RBG-16-64-13 > RBG-16-64-13 > CAIQPS01. Next base: position 22,385 of record CAZWAR010000001.1, on the reverse strand, counting down.
CGGTCCCTATGCCACCGAACCCGCCCGGTTGCAGGTGCTCTGCCTCGCCATGCAGGGCCTGGGCAAGCCCGGCTGCAACCAGTCGAAGATGATCGAGTGGGGCCTGCTCGACGACTACGAGCAGGAATCGCCGCCGGCCCCCTCCATCATGCCGAACCTGCACGAGGCCTACACGGGCGGTACTCCCGCCGACACCAATCATCCCTCGTTCATCCCCAAGAGCCTTGTCCCTAAGGCTCTACTTGAGAAAGAGATCGACTGGTACGGCAACGAGAGCGAGTTGTGCAACCGCGTGGACCAGTTCGTTCACTACAAGTACCCGGCCGACGGCTGCTCCCGCATCCACATGATCTGGACCGACTCGCCGTCGTGGATCACCTGCTGGAACGCCGGCAACGACTACGCCAGGGCGGTGCGCCAGCACGATATCGAGTTCATGCTTGCCCAGCACCCCTGGCTGGAGAACGACTGTCTGTTCGCCGATGTCATCCTTCCGATCAACACCTCCCTGGAAGAGGACGACATCGGAAGCGACCTGTTCAGCGGGCAGATGAACCTGCTGTTTCCCCAGGAGCACTGCGTCGAGCCCCTCGGCGAGTCGGTGAGCGACTACGAGGCGGTCTGCAGGGTCGCCGAGCGGCTGGGGTTGCTCGAGGAGTACACGGGTGGGAAGACGGTGGAAGACCTGATCAAGCTTGGCTACGAGACGTCCGGCGCCGCGCACAAGATCAGCTGGGACGAACTGCGCCGTAAGGGCTACTACGTGATCTCTCCCATGGAGGGGTGGGAGGACATCCCGGCCGGCCTGGTGGAGTTCTACGAGGATCCTGAGAACCATCCGCTGAGCTCACCCACGGGCAAGCTCGAGTTTTTCGCCACCGGCCTGGCCGAGCACTTCCCCGACGACGAGGAGCGCCCACCGGTGCCCGCGTGGATACCCAAAGGCGTCACCCACGAGGAGACCCTGGGGACCGAACGCAGCAAGAAATTCCCGCTGTTGGTGATGAGCAACCACCCGCGTTGGGGGGTGCACTCGGAGCATGACGACATCACCTGGTTCCGCGAGATCGATACCTGCAAGGTGAAAGGCCCCGACGGCTACCTGTACCAGCCGCTGTGGATGAACCCAGTCGACGCGGTCGCCCGCGGCATCAGGAATGGCGACGTGGTGGCCATCTATAACGACCGGGGTACGGTGCTGGCCGGCGCCTACGTCACCCAGCGCATCATGCCGGGAGCCATAGGCATCGACCATGGGGCCAAGTTCGACCCGGTGGAAGTGGGGGTGATCGACCGGGGCGGGGCCATCAACACCATCGTGCCCCGAGGGATCACGTCTAAGAATGCTTGTGGTCACGCGGTGAGCGGTTTCCTGGCCGAAGTCGAGAAGGCCGACCTGGAAGCGCTGCAGGCCAAGTATCCCGAGGCGTTCAGCCGGGAATGCCACATCACTGCCGGACCGTGCTTGGCCGGCTTCACGGAATCGAGCGACAGG
>CAZWAR010000001.1:0-20880 GCA_964631965.1 uncultured Gaiellales bacterium | reverse complement strand
GTTCGTGCCGGCGGGTATGTGCGGTATGGAGGAGTGGGAGGCAGGGCGAAAAGCCTTGATGGGCTTGAACTGTGGTTGGCCGAAGAGTTTCATCGCCACCGAGGAAACGCGGATGTAGTCAGACAGGAGCTCGAGCGGCTTCACGGAATCGAGCGACAGGGGGAGTCTCTGATGGGCAAAGTCATGATCATCGATCTGGCCATCTGCAACGGTTGCCACAACTGCCAGATCGCCTGCAAGGACGAGCACGTGGGCAACGACTGGACGCCCATTGCCAAGCCCCAGCCCGACACCGGGCAGTTCTGGAACAAGGTCATCGACATGGAGCGGGGCACGGTTCCCAAGGTGCAGGTGACCTACCACCACTCCATCTGCCAGCACTGCGAGGATGCCCCCTGTCTTACCGCCTGCCCGGCCCGGGCCATCTACCGCCGTCCGGACGGCATCGTCATCATCGACCCGGAGAAGTGCCGGGGCAACCAGCTCTGCATCGAGGCCTGCCCCTACGAGAACGTCATCTTCTTCAACGACGACTTGAACATCGCCCAGAAGTGCACCTTCTGCGCCCATCTCCTCGATCAAGGCTGGACCGAGACCCGCTGCTCGGACGCCTGCCCCACCGGAGCCTTCACCTTCGGCGACGACTCCGACCCGGCCATCGCCGCCAAGATGGCTGCCGCCGAGCTGCTCAAGCCCGAGCTTCCCACCCGGCCTCGGGTCTACTATCTCAACCTGCCCCGCAAGTGGATCGCCGGGGCGGTCTACGACCCCCAGGCCGACGAGTGCCTGGAAGGGGTCACGGTGACGGCCACCAACACGGCTACCGGCGCCACCCTAACGGTGGCCACCGACAACTACGGGGACTTCTGGCTGAAAGGCCTTGAGGACGGGGTCTACACCCTCCTCATCGAAAAGGCGGGATACCTTCCCAAGAAGCTGGGCCCCGTCGACGCATCGGCTCTCGATCAGAATGTGGGCGACGTGGAGTTGTGGAAGGCCTGATCGACCTGACTCCCGGTGGCGCGTGCTGAGCATGCGCATTAGTTAGGGGGTTTACGGTATATTCCATAGATGGGGCCCGGGCAGGTTGCGGGCCCCATCATTGCCTGGACAAGGGCTCCATCTGGAGAGGAGAATCGGCTGCCCGCCACTAGAGAACCCAGCAGAACCGGGATGATGGACGGGTCACCGCTTCAGACGAGGCTGGGACGGCGGGGGTTCATCGCCTTCCTCACGTTTCTGAGCGCTTTCGTCCCCCTTTCGACCGACCTTTACCTTCCGGCGCTGCCCAGCATGACCCGCTTCTTTGGTGTGGCCGAGTACCAGACCAACCTGACGCTCATCCTGTTCTTCGTCTTCTTCGCCCTGGCCACGCTGTTCTGGGGGCCGCTCAGCGACAAGTACGGGCGGAGACCGATTCTGCTGGTGGGCCTGAGCCTGTACATGGTGGCAGGGGCGCTCTGTGCCGTAGCGACGGACATCCTCCAGTTGATCGTCTTCCGCATCATGCAGGCCATCGGCGCAGGTTCGGCCATGGCACTGGCGACGGCCATCATCAAGGACGTGTGGGTGGGTCGCAAGCGGGAGTCGACCATCGCCCTGGTGCAATCGATGGTCGTCATCTCCCCGGCGGTGGCACCCATCATCGGGGCGCTGCTTCTGGGTGTGACTTCATGGCGCGGCGTGTTCGTGGTGCAGGCTCTGCTGGGAGCCCTGGTCCTCGCCGGAGCCGTTGCCTTCCGGGAGACCATCACCGAGCGGAACGAGGGCACCGCCCTCGCGTCTGTTCGCAGGCTCGGGACAGTTCTCACCAACCGGACGTTCGCCTCCCTGCTGGTCGTCTTCTCCCTGCTCAGCATGAGCGGAATGGCGTTCATAGCATCCTCCTCGTACATCTACGAAGAGACGTTCGGCACCAGCAGCCAAGTCTATAGTCTCTTCTTCTCCCTGAACGCGCTGGGTATGGCCACGGGACCGCTCGTCTATATCTGGCTATCGCGGATATGGAGACGCACGTCGGTGATCACTGCCGCCTTCGCGGCTTTTGTCGCCAGCGGTCTCCTCATCTTCTTCTTCGGACGGCATGGGCCGTGGCCGATGATCCTCACCCTGCTGCCGGGAAGCATCGCCCTGAGCGTGATGAGGCCGCCGTCCAGTTACCTGATGCTTGATCAGCACAGAGCCGACGCCGGAGCGGCGTCATCTCTGATGGGGGCCGCCTTCATGATCATGGGAAGCCTGGGGATGGTGTTCCTGTCGCTGCAACTCGCGGACCGCATACGGTTGATAGGCGCGCTCAACATCGGCATCGGCCTACTGTGCGGGATCCTATGGGTCACAGTGGCCCGCCCGCGGGTGATGGGACATCGACACTCGGAACCGGTGGCCACCGGGCCTGCTGCAGTCGGCGAAGAGACGGACGGGGGGGCGAGTCAGACATGATCAAGACCATCATCATCCATCACCTGCTCCACATGAGCGACCTGCCGGCCGCGGAACGCTGGTTCTATCGCTACCACATCCCGGAGGTGCTGCGGAACCAGCCGCTGAGCTACGTCAGCTTTCGGGCCGTCCCGCCGCCGCCGGGGGCCGAGGCTTTCGGCTACTACAACTACAAGGTGCACGAGAACCTCAACCGGGGAGAGGGGGAGAAGCCCCTCGGACTGCTCACCATGACGAAGGAAGTGGTTCCGCTCAAAGTGATCATGGTCAATGTGCCGGCCACGCCCACCGAGGACTTCCTCGGCCGGGAGACGTCCTTCGCGGAAAAGACTATCCTGCGCTGGCTGGTCGCCATCCGCTATCCAGCGGCAGTGAGTGTCGAGGAAGCGGACGACTGGTACGTAAACGTGCACGCGAAGGAAGTCGCGCGCCAGCCCGGGCTCACCCGGTTCTTCAGCTACAAGGTCATCAAGCCGCCGGAAGTCATGGACAAGGTGGTACCGGCGTTCATGCACCCGGAGTCCGTGGTGTCGTCCGACTGGCACCGCATCAGCGAGATGTGGTACGAGAACGCCAACGACTGGGTGGACTCGGTGCTCTCGCACCCGCCGAAGTATTCGAAACCGGGCTGGGCGACTCTCGACGGGTACCTCTTTCTGGAGCCGCAGACCAACTTCGCGAGCACGTTCCTCCTCGAGCGGCCGAGCGACGACTGGCTGAGAGAGGTGCCTCGCTTCTACCTCTAGACTGCTTCACGCTAGCACCTGCAGAGGCGGTCCACCCCGGCGCTCTGAAGTAGGAGACTCCCTACGACTCGGTCGGAGGCCCGGTGATGTCCGGTGATCCCCTCTCGGCATCGGTGGAGATCGGGGCCGCGCTTCGTCCAGGCCCGCGGCGCGGCCACCAGGCCCAGCGACCGAGGAGCACTGTGATGGCGGGTACGAGAGTAGTCCGGACCACGAACGTATCGAGCAACACGCCGAAGGCCACGGCGAACCCGATCTGCAGGAGGCCGAGCAAGCTGCCGCTGATCATGCTCGCGAACGTGCCCGCCATGATGATACCGGCCGAGGTGATGATGCCCCCGGTGCGGGCCAGAGCCTGGCGGGTGCCGTCCCGCGTCCCCCTCGCCGCCACCTCCTCCTTCACCCTGCCGATGAGGAAGATGTTGTAGTCCATCCCAAGGGCGACAAGCATCACGAACATGAACATCGGCACCCACCACACGATCCCCGCGCTGCCGAGGACGTCCACGAACAGCACGCGGACCACTCCCATTGTGGCGCTGTAGGAGAGGAGGATGGTGAGGATCAGGTAGATGGGGGAGACCAGTGCTCTGAGGAGCAGCACCAGCACCACGAACACCCCGCCGAGGACATAGATGAGGGCCATGTTCATGTCGTGGTCGGACGCTTGCTGCAGGTCGAGGAGCACTGCGGAGTCGCCCTCCACGACCGCATGGAAGCCGGAGGACGAGAGAGTGGAACGCATGGCCTTCGTGGCGGCGATGGCCTCCGGGCTGTAGGGGCCGGCGTCGAGTACCACCTGGAGGCGGACGGCGACCCCATCCGTGGAGATATAGGCGTTGCGGAGCTGCGTGAGTCCCTCGTTCTGGTCGAGGTAGAGTTGGGGCAGCATGAGCGCGTCCGGCCTGGCGGCGAAGGCCTGCTGCAGAGTCGCCAGCCCGGCGGCGAGTGCGTCGAGTTGCGTGAGGGCTTCTTGGGCTGCGGCCGCCTGCTGGAGGCCGTCCCCGGCTCCGGAAAGCGACGAGGCGAGCTTGGCCAGTTCGGCGAGGGCACCCGTGGCCTGCACGTAGCCGGCGTCCCCAGCGATGTCGGGATAGCCCTGGGCGAGCTGCATCAGGTAGCCGTAGGTGCCCGTGAGACCGGCGGCGGCAGATTGCAGCTGGCTCGTGTCCCCGCCGCCACTACCCAGCGTCGCCTGGAGCTGGGCGGCGCCCTTCCGCACTCCTTCGGCCTGGGTGGCCAACTGGTCGGCGACGCTCAGGGTGGTCCGGTCCAGGGAGCCGGTGAAGCTCCGCACGGTGGTCACATGGGTCGTGCCCTGGAGGAGGGTCTGCAGTTCCCCGATCTTGCCCAGACCCTGGGGAGTGTCGAAGCGGGCGTCATCGAGGGCCACGACGTTGAGGGGTTGCATCTGGCCAGGGCCGAAGTGGGTGGCGAGGACGTTGAACCCCTGCCTGGTCTCGTCGTTCTTGGGCAGGTCGCCGAGGAGATCGAAGTCCCGGGCCAGACCGGCCCCGTAGACCGCCAGCGGCACCAGTATCACCAGCGGTACGATCAGGGCCACAATGGGCCGGCCCAGCACTTTACCCGCCCACGCGTGCCACAGCCCGCGCTCACCAATATGCCTCGGATGGCGGGGCCAGAAGGCGTAGTGGCCAAGGATGGTGAGGAGGGCCGGCGTGAAGGTGAGCCCGGCCGCCAGCGCGATCGCCACCCCTATGGCGATGCTGGGCCCGGTCGTGTTGTAGAGGCCGAGTTCCGCAGCGGCCATCAAAGCCAGCCCCACGATCACGGTGCCGGCGCTCGACGCGATGGTCTCCCCGACAGTGCGGACGGTCGTGCGCACGGCCGGCGCCGCCGTGTGCACGTCGGTCATCTCCTCGCGGAAGCGGCTGATGAGGAAGAGGCAGTAATCCGTGCCGGCCCCGAACAGCACCACGATGAGGAACACGTTGGTGTACATCGAGATGGTGAGCGGACCGGATCCCAGGAAGGCGATGAGCCCCCGGGAGATGAAGTAGGCGAGGCCGATCGTCACCAGGGGGATGATAGGGCTTACCGGCGACCGGTAAATGACGAGAAGTATCACCACGACCAGGAGGATGGTGATCCAGGTGGTGGGAATCGACGCTTTGCTTCGAATCCTCGTTGTAAGCGGACAGGATGGGGCCGTCCCCGGTGAGGTAGGCCGTTACACCCGAAGGCGCCTGCGTCAATCGCTCTTGGAGGGCGGCTATGGCGTCCTTCGTCGACGGCTCCGTCCCGACGGCCGTGAAGCGGGCCAGGACTAGAGCCACCTGACCGTCGGGGCTGGTGAGGCTGGCCTTGGTCTGTTCGTCTCCCTTAATCGGAGACAGCACCCGATCCACGCCGGCCGGCTTGTCCGGCCCGGTCAGCCAGGTGGTGAGCCCGGCGACGAAGTCGCCCGCGGCCCCCTGATCGACCCGGCCCCCTTGTCCCGCATCGACCACCACCACCGCACTCGAGGGCGAAACCCGGTCCGGGAAGTACGTCCGGACCACTTCGTTGGCGTCGAGGCTGGGGGCGGTGGACGGGAGGAACGCCCGCTGGTCGCTGACCGCGACATCGTCGATGTTTGGGGCGACGAGGGTGAGGACAATGGCTGCCAGGATCCAGACTGCGACGATGAACCAACGATAGCGGACGGCGAACGAACCTATGCGGGCGAACATCTGCTTCTAGACCTCAATCCGCGGCCGGGTACGCACCGTCCTACGACCGGACGATCTTCTTGCGCCGCTTGTAGGTCTTTGCGAGTTCGAGGAAGATGCCGACGTCCCGTTCAAGGTCGCTGGCCGTGCCGTCGAAGTAGAACACGCGGATGGGGATGTTGTCGTGATCGCGGCTCACCACCGGGTACACGGCCTCGGTGACGATGCCGTTCATGCAGGTGAACGGGCTGATGTCGACGATGCCATCCGCCCCTTGGTGGTAGAGGTAGATGGCTCCGCCGGTGGACAGCACCATCTCCCCGAGAGCCCCTTCCTGAGGCAGATAGGGATGACCGCACTCGAGAATCTCGTGCACGTGCGGTTCCCGGTGGCGCTTGAACGTCTCCCTGAAGTCCTCGATGAGGGCTTCCTCGTCTTTGCGCATCACTCGGGCCGTCAGGAAGTTCTTGAGCCAATCCTTGCTGACGCGGCGTTTCTCTTCACGCAAGCGGCGGAACGCCTCAGCGTTGGTGTACCACACCCATTCCCCCACGCCGGCCAGCCAGCACTCGCCGCCCTGGGCCTCGATGTGGCGGATCACTTCGTTGTTGGCGAACGTGTTGAGCCGGCAGAAGATCTCGCCGACCACACCGATGAGCGGGCGATCCTCCTGCTTCACCGGAATCTTCGCGAACGCCTCTTTCACTCGAAGCAAACCGGCCTTCGCATCCGTCAGACGCTCCTGGTTGCTGATGCCCTGGCGCTCGATGATCCCGGCCATCAGCTCGAGGTTTTCCAAGTAGACCCTGTCGGTCTGGCCCGCATTCACCTCGTAGGGTCGGGTCATCAGCAAGAGCTTGAGCAGGATGTCCTGGATGACCACCGACCGCCACGCCGTCCGGATGAGGGACCCGGCCTGTTCTCCTATGCCGGCATATCCATCGGCGGAGGTGATGGGGAGGATGATGACATCTTCGAGGCCCCGCTCGTCGAGCACCTGGCGCAGCAGCCCGAAGTATTGGCCGAAGCGGCAGGGGCCGTTGGCGGTGGGGAGGAGGAAGGCAGTCCTCTTGGGGTCCATCTGCCGGTCTTCGATGAGACGCAGGTAGTCCCCCAGAACGATCCGCTGTGGGTAGCACTCGTCACCGGAGGTGTACTTGCCGCCCAACTCCAGCACGCGGGCGTCTTCGGTAGGCACCACCTTGGTGTCGAGCCCGATGGAACGGAAAGCGGCGGCCAGCATGACCGAACCGCCGAAGGGCATGTGAGTGAGCCAGAGGGTGCGGCCCTTGATGTCCACGTCCTCGCGGACGGGGCTCTTGCCGGCACTGTGCGCGGTCTCTGGTTTCGGTGCTGCAACCAGCGCCGTGTCCGCCGGGGGTCGAGTGGACCTGCCGTTGCCATTCCCGGCTGCGCCGGTCGTACTGCCGCGTTCCCTGCTCTCCGTCGCCATCATCGTCCCCCGACGGGCTGCTTGTCCTGCCGGGCCCACCAGCGCAGGAAGCCCTTGCTGTCCAGGTAGGCTTCGCAGCGCGTCATGGCGCCGGCGTCGTTGGTGTGTTCATCGAACTGCAGCACCAGGAACGGATCCGACGAAGCGCTGCGGATGAAGTGCTTCACGTACGAGTCGGGCCCGCACTTGAAATTGGTCATATAGATGATGTGCAGGTTGGGGTACTGCTCTACGATGCGGGCCGCCTGCAGGATCTTGCGCCCGTAGTTCCAGAACATGTTGGGGGTGACGTCGCGCGTATCCGTGCCCCAGAGCGGCAGGAAGTCGAGCGGGATGACGTTGACCCCGTAGAACCGCCGCAGCTTGGCAGGGATGTCCATGTTGACGCCGGCGTCGTAGATGTTGTAGGGCCGGCCGACGAGGACTATACCCAGCTCGTCGTGCTCCTCCAGGGTGGCCAGGGCGTCTGCACCGGCCTCGATAAGCCGGGCGCGGAAGTCGTTCTGGGCCTCGTAGGCCTCGTTGACGGCCTGGTCGACCGTCCGGGGCGGTACTCCCAGCGGCTTGAGGGCCGCCCGCAGGGTCTCTCGCACGTTGTCCGGTCCGCGGCGGAAATGGATGGTGGGAGCCAGGAACTTGTCCCTCTGCGCTTCGAACCGGGGCGCCAGCCGGATGACGAGGGGAAGGGTCTGGCCCCAGGGGCAGGCGTGCGACTCCAGCTCGGGATGGTCCGTCTCCTCGTTCAGTTGGTTGGGGATGAACACTCGGTCCACGCCGGCGTTCAGCAACTCGGCCACGTGCCCGTGAGCCACACGGATGGGGAAGCAGGGTTCGGCCACAGACGCCTCGATGCCCCATTCCCGGATCTTCTTGTCGGTCTGGCGCGAGACGGCCACATCGAAACCGCAGGCTTTGAACAAGGTCGCCCAGAAGGGCAGGCGGTCGTAGGTGTACATCGCCCGGGGGATCCCGATCGTGCCGAGAGGCGAGCCGGTGCCGCTCCGGAGGAAGGTCTCATTGTCCTCGGTCTGGGCGACGTAGGAGAAGAAGAGAGCGTTGCGGAATTCGACCAGATCGCGGATGACCGGCTCTTTATCCACCTTGGCCCGTTTTCGATACCGGTCCGAGCACTTGTCGCCCCAGTAGGTCTTCTCGTCGCCGATGGTGAACTGGCGGATGTCGCACTCGTTGCTGCAGCCCTTGCAGACGAATTCCCGGACGCTGTAGTCCACCTGCTCGAGGTCCCAGCCGCGGAAGCGGGAAGGAGCCTCGGTAGCCGACATCTTCTCGCGGGCGAGCAGCGCGGCGCCGATAGCGCCCACCACGCCGTTGTACGGCGGTACGATGATGTCCTTGCCCAGGATCATGCTGAAGGCGGCGGCGACGGAGTCGTTGTAGGCGGTGCCGCCCTGGAAGTAGATGGTTTCGCCGATGTGTCGCTGGCCCACCAAGCGGTTGAGGTAGTTGTAGGCGATGGAGTAGGCCAGCCCGGCCACCAGCGCCTTCTTGTCGGCCCCGCGCTGCAGGTAGGAGTTGACGTCCCGTTCCATGAACACCGTGCAGCGTTCCCCCAGTTTCACCGGCGCTTCCGACGACAGTGCCAACTCTGCGAACTCGCCGATGATGTTGATGCCCAGCTTCTCGGCCTGTTCCTCGAGGAACGAGCCGGTACCTGCCGCGCAGGCCTCGTTCATGGCGAAGTCCACCACCACGCCGTCTTCCAAGCTGATGAACTTGGAGTCTTGCCCCCCGATCTCGAAGATGGTGTCCGGCACCCGGTCAATGTACTTGCGGCCGATGAAGGTGGCGCCGGTCTTGTGGGCGGTGATCTCGTCGTTGACCGTATCGGCGCCGATGAGTTCGCCGATCAACTCCCGGCCTGAGCCGGTGGTGGCGACTCCGCGAATCGCGAGGCGGTCGCCCATCTCGTTGTAGATCTCCGCCAACCCGCGGTTGACCACCTCGACGGGTCGCCCCTCGGTCTTGACGTAGATCTCCTTGACCATCTCGCCCTCTTCGTCGAGGACGACGAGGTTCGTGGACACCGACCCGACGTCGATGCCCAGATACGCGCATATCTTGCCCTCGGCCGCGAAGCGGTAGGGCTTCACCCGGTCGCGCAGGAGGGTGACGTGCTCCGTGGAGAGAGCGTCGCTCGTCTGGAACTCGGCCGCCAGCCCCTGAGCCAGACGGCCTGTATCGACGGTGACCATCTCCTGCCCCGCCGCTTCGTCCGCTGCGATCAGGGCGGTGCCTATAGCGCCCATCCAGGCGTAGTAGGCGGGGACGATGAGATGCTCGGCGTCGGTCCCGAAGGCATCGCGCATGGCGGCGATCGCGCCCGTGTTGGCGGCGACACCCCCGATGAAGGCCACCCGCTCGCCGATCTCCTTGCCTTTGGTGATGGAGCCCCGATAGTTGCGTACAACGGCGTTGCAGAGGCCCTTCAACACCTCGGGGGGCTGATAGCCCTTCTGCTGGGCATGGATCATGTCCGACTTAGCGAACACCGAGCAGCGGCCCGCGATCGAGGCGGCCTTGCCGGCGCGCTGGACGATATCGCCCACGTCCTCGATGGCGTAGAGCAGACGGTTGGCCTGCTGGTCCATGAACGACCCGGTACCGGCGGCACAGTCACCGTTGGTGCCGTAGTCCGCGATCCCCACCCGGCCGGAGGACTGGTCGGTCTCCAACCTTATGAACTTGGACGTCTCGCCGCCCATCTCGAAGACGGTGGTTACATCCGGATGCAGAGCGCCGATCGCGCGGGCGATGGCCTTGAACTCGTTCTCGAACGGGATCTCCAGTATCTGGCCGACGAGGCGACCGCCGCTGCCGGTGCCCCGCACGGCGGTGACCAGCCCTTTGGGAAGCGCGCCCAGCAGGTGATCGAGGAGCTCCCGAGTGGCTTCTGCGGGGCTTCCTTTGATGCGCCGGTAGACTGTGGCGAGGACCGGGGGAGCATCCGGGTGAGGGCGGACCTTGTCCTCGCCCTCCGGAACATGGAAGAGGGTGGAATCACGCCTTATCCGGTCGAAGAGCTCGCGGTCGGCAGTGGTGCCGACGACAGCCATCTTCACACTGATGCAGCCGATATCGATGCCGAGCGTCGCCATCGTGTACGCACATCCTCCGCATTTGTAGCGGGGGAACCGCCCCGGTGTTGTTTTGGCTGCAGAAACGCAGCCCGGTGCGGCCTGACCGCTGATTCATCCTGGCTTCCAGACTCATCCGCAACGAGTCCTGTCGGGCTGGTCCAGCTCAGCAGCCCATCAGCCCGAATAGATTACCATGAGGAAGGCCCCCGAACCTGCGGTGTGGGACAGGTCCGGGGGCCGAGGAGCCATCTCCTCCGGCCGGGGGCGGGCCGGGAGATGGGCTGTCGGGAGGCTGCCGCGCTACGGTCGGGGCCGCGTGGCCGCTGTCGCAGGGGGGCACTTCACCCTATCGCGGGACCTCCTGTCTCACCGGTGCGGATGCGCACGCAATCCTCGAGATCGAGCACGAAGATCTTGCCATCGCCGATGTTGCCGGTGCGCGCGCCCTTGACCACCGCGTCGATGGCCGGTTGCACGAAGGCGTCGTTCACAGCGATCTCAACTTTCACCTTGCGTAGCAGCCCGCCTGGTTCCACGTGACTCCGGTAGACCTCGGCTACACCTTTCTGGCGACCCCGGCCCATCACGTCGGATACGGTCATCAGATTGATCTCGGTGTCGGTCAGCGCCCCGACCACCTCGTCGAGGCGGTCAGGCTGGATGATCGCGATGATGTACTTCACGGTTCCTCCTCAGCAGAGCTTCGCAGTCCATCGACGCAGGTGGTGCAAACGAGGGGTACCCGTCTCGGCGAAAGCGAGACCGCCAATCTCTTCTGCGCCGACCTCCAGTATCCCTTGGAGCGCTCCTATCGAGCGCTCCGGTCCGGTCCGAACACGCCCATAGCCTCCGGCCGCGATACTACGTTTCCCGAGTCACATTCGCATCGGCCCTGAGACGAGAAGCCTACAGGGATGATTTGTACAAACGGCGCAAGCTTGTGAGGGTGTGCACCGGAAGGTCACCATATGTCGTGGGTGGCAGTAAACAAAGGGTGCGGTCCGCTTGTACGAATGTCCAAACCGGTGATATCGTGTATCCGCCATGCCGGTGACAGTTGAACAGATACTCGCGCTACCCGCACTCAAGGACGCCAGGCTTCTCGCCGGGGAGGCAGGGCTCGATCGCCGGGTCACGTCGGTCACGGTCGGCGAAGTGCCCGACATCGCCGACTGGCTGTCGGGGGGCGAGATGGTGCTGTCGACCATGTTCGCGGTCAAGGGCGACCTCGACCGGCAACGGGAGTTCTGCCGCCGGGTCATGATGGCCGGCGCAGCCGCTCTATTCGTGAAGACCACCCGCTTCGTGGAAGGCATCCCTCCGGACATCATCGAGCTCGCGCAGCGTCGCAAGTTCCCCATCATCGAGGTCCCGCAGAACCTCCGCTGGACGCGGCTGATGCAGGATGCGACCGAGGTGATCATCAACCGGCAGGCCTCCCAGCTCGAACAATCGCAGGCCATCCATCGCAGCCTCCTCGGCGTGGTCATACGGGGCGGGGGATGGCAGGACCTGGCGGAGGAAGCTTCGCGGCTGCTGGAGCGGCCCGTCTTCGTCGTCGACTCGTCGCTCGAGCTCCTGGCCGCATCCCCCGGGCTCCCGCTCGAAAGGGCCGTCCTCGCCGAACATCTGCGCCGGCCCGAGATCCGGTCGGCATTCGCCGCCTTGGGAATGGCGGAGAAGCTGTTCCGTTTGGACGAGGAAGGCCTACCCGCCATGCTGGCTCTGCCTATCGTCGCGAGCCACAAGCGGTTGGGCTATCTGTGCGCGGTCACCGATGCCGAGAAGCCCTCGGCCATGGAGACGCTCGTGCTCGAACATTCGGCCACCATTGCCGCCTTGGAGATGGCTCAGGACCGAGTCCGGTTCGAGACCGAGGTGCGGCTCAAGGGGGATTTCGTCGACGATGTCATCGCCGGTGGCGACAGAGGGGGTGACTCGCTGCTTCGCCGGGGTGCGTTCCTGGGGTGCGACCTCAGCCAGGGCTCCGCGGTGCTGCTCCTGGGCGTGGACGAGTTCGGGGGCACCCTTGCCCGCAGGAACTTGGGGGAGGCCGAACTGGAAGCCGCAATCGAACGTTTCTTCAGCCAGGTCACGCGCTACGTGTCGGCGAAGGAACCCTCCTCCCTGGCCAGCCTCAAGTCCGGGCAGATAGTCGTGTTCGTTTGCGGCAAGACCGCTCGCGATCCGGAAGCCCTGCGGAAGCTGGCGGCCACCATCCAGGAACTCGGTCGCTCCTCGGGTCCGCTCAGTGTCTCCGCCGGCATCAGCGGCTACGTGAACGACCCGGCCCAGATGGATCGCGGCTACCAGGAGGCTCTCATAGCCTTGAAAGTGGCACGCAAACTTCAGGGCGCGTCTGCGCTTCTGCATTTCCACGATGTCGGGACCTACCGTCTGCTGCTCGACATCTGGGAGCGGGACCCCGAGCAGATCCGGTCTCTCTATGACGAGACCATCGGTCTCGTGGACCGTTATGACGAAGCCAACAGGACCCAACTCGTGCAGACGCTCGCAGTCTTCTTCAAGCACGACGAGAGCCTCACCCAGACGGCGGCTGAACTGTACGCCCACCGCCACACCATACGCTACCGGCTGGAGAAGATCGCGGAGATAACCGGACTCAGTGTCTTCCAGACGGAGCACAAGGAACGCCTCGGCCTGGGTCTGAAAGCGCGAAACCTGCTCACGTCCTGAGCCCGCGGGCGTTCCCCGCCCGCTCCGGTCAATCTGAACCATTGCTCCACTTGTACAACGGACGTGCCCAACCCTTGGACGCCGGGCGATAGGCCGGCGCCTTAACCATGGGAATAATCACGCCCATAGATCAGTTGGAAGGGGGCTTGGTGTGGACAACATAAGTGCTGGCGATACCGCCTGGATGCTGATCAGCACCGCGCTGGTCATGCTCATGACCCCTGGGCTTGCCTTCTTCTACGGCGGGCTCGTACGTCGGAAGAACGTGCTTTCCATCATGATGCAGTGTCTCATCCTCGTCGGTGTGATCAGTATCCAGTGGGTACTGTTCGGGTACAGCCTTGCCTTCGGTCCCGACCATGGGGGCTTCATCGGGGGGCTGAGCTTCGCAGGCCTCCACAACGTAGGCATCGAGCCCAACGCCGACTATGCCGGTACCATTCCGCACATCCTGTTCATGCTCTTCCAGATGATGTTCGCGGTGATCACGCCCGCCCTCATCATCGGCGCCTTCGCAGAACGTATGAAGTTCAGCGCGTTCCTCGTCTTCTCCATCATCTGGGCCACCATCGTCTATGACCCGATGGCCCACTGGGTCTGGGGCGTGGGCGGCTTCCTCAGGGATCTCGGTGCACTCGATTTCGCCGGCGGCACCGTGGTCCATATCAACGCCGGCGCCGCTGCTCTGGCTGCAGCCCTGGTCATCGGTAAGCGCAAAGGGTATCCGGAGATCTCCCCGCCTCACAACCTACCCTTCGCCATCCTCGGCGCCGCTCTCCTATGGTTCGGCTGGTTCGGCTTCAACGCCGGCAGCGCCCTCAGTTCGGGGGGTCTGGCGGTGTCCGCTTTCGCGTCCACCCATCTGGCTGCCGGCACGGCTGCTGTAGCCTGGGCCGCCATGGACTGGATCCGCACCCGGCGCGCGACCGCCCTGGGTACGATATCGGGCGCGGTAGCCGGTCTCGTGGCGATCACCCCGGCCGCGGGCTTCGTGACGCCGATGGGCGCACTGGGGATCGGTGCCCTGGCCGGCCTGGTCTGCTATGCGTCCGTGATGTTCATGAAGGGCAGGCTGGGCTACGACGACTCGCTGGACGCCTTCGGCATCCACGGCGTCGGTGGGATGCTGGGTGCTCTGCTCACCGGGTTCTGGGCCACGACGTTCATCAATCCCGCGGGTGCCGAGGGCGTGTTCCACGGCGGGGGGAAACTGCTTCTGTGGCAGGTCCTCGCCATCCTCGCCTCGTTCGCCTACTCGTTCGTCCTTTCCTTCGGGCTGCTGAAGCTGATCGACAAGGTGATGGGCCTGCGGGTGACGGCCGAGCACGAGAACATCGGCCTCGACCTCACGCAGCACAGTGAATCGGCGTACACGGTAGTCGGCTAGCGCCGGATCGGGAGGCTCGAGATGAAATATATAGTGGCCATCATCCAACCGGACCGTCTCGATGAGGTCATCAGCGCCCTCGAGGAGGAGGAGATCATCCTGGTGACGGTGTCGGAAGTCATGGGCCGGGGCAGGCAGAAGGGCGTCGCTGAGATCTACCGGAGCCACGTGGAACGGAACGGCCTACTGCACAAGATCAAGGTCGAAGTGGCCGTGAACGACAACGACGTGTGGACTGCCGTGGACGCTATCGCCCAGGGAGCGCGCACCGGCCACGTGGGCGACGGGAAGATCTTCGTCTTCGATATGGAGGAGTGCTTACGTATCCGCACAGGTGAGACAGGGGTATCGGCCATCAGGTAGACTCGGCCGTGGTCGGCGCGGTATGCCTTAGATGGCTGCGAACAGTGCGAAGACCCTTCGGGGCCGGCGAAGCCGGCTCCGGTGCTCCATACGTATAACAATATCCCGCTGCAGCTTGTACCTTTGGCGATAAGAGCCGGTGCGCCGAACTCCTAGACTGATGCCGGGGGCCTCTCGGTAAGGAGAACATGTAGTGGGCGTCGACACCGGCGACACCGCCTGGATGCTCATAAGCACCGCTTTGGTCATGCTCATGACGCCCGGTCTCGCCTTCTTCTACGGCGGACTGGTACGGCGCAAGAACGTCCTTTCGATCATGATGCAGTGCATGATGCTGGTGGCGGTCATCAGCCTGCAGTGGGTGGCGTTCGGATACAGTCTGGCCTTCAGCCCCGACCACTGGGGCGTCATTGGTGGGTTGAACTGGGCCGGCCTCCATACTGTGGGGTTGTCGCCGAATCCCGACTACGCCGCCACGGTGCCGCATCAACTCTTCATGGTCTACCAGATGATGTTCGCGGTCATCACCCCTGCGCTCATCATCGGTGCTTTTGCCGAGCGGCTGAAGTTCAGTGCGTTCCTGCTCTTCTCCGTGCTCTGGGCGACCATCGTCTACGACCCGATGGCTCACTGGGTCTGGGGCGTGGGCGGGTTCCTGAGGGAGATGGGCGTACTCGACTTCGCCGGCGGTATCGTCGTCCACATCAGCGCCGGCACAGGCGCGCTGGCGGCCGCACTTGTGGTGGGGCGGCGCCGAGGCTATCCAGATATCTCCCCGCCCCACAATCTGCCCTTTGCTGTCCTCGGCGCCGCTCTCCTATGGTTCGGCTGGTTCGGCTTCAACGCCGGCAGTGCCCTGACCTCGGGCACGCTGGCCGTCTCAGCCTTCATCTCCACACATCTGGCGGCAGCGGCGGCGGCGCTGGCCTGGGCGGTACTAGAATGGGCGCTGCGTCGTCGGCCGACCGCACTCGGCCTCATCTCTGGCGCCATCGCCGGCCTGGCCACGGTGACTCCGGCGGCCGGCTACGTGACACCGGCCGGTGCCATCGCCATCGGCGTTCTGACCGGGGTCGTCTGCTACTTCTCGGTGGTCGTCGTGAAGAGCAGGCTCGGCTACGACGATTCCCTGGACGCTTTTGGCGTGCACGGGGTGGGGGGCATGTTCGGGGTGCTGCTCACGGGGCTCCTGGCCACAACGGCCGTCAATCCCAACGGGGCCGACGGATTGGCCTACGGCAATGCCGGACAGTTGCTCCTGCAGTTGATCGCCGTGATCGTATGCGCGGTCTTCTCGTTCGTAGTCTCCTGGGGGCTGCTCAAGCTGGTTGATAGGCTGATCGGCCTCAGGGTCACCTCCGAGCATGAGAACATCGGTCTGGACCTCACGCAGCATAGGGAATCCGCCTACACCATTGTCGGATAGCGGCGCTTCGAGCGGCGAAGGAGCTACGGTCATGAAGTACATCATCGCCATCATCCAACCGGACAGACTGGACGACGTAATAGCGGCGCTCGAGGAGGAGGAGATCATCCTGCTCACGGTGTCGGACTGCATGGGCCGCGGCCGTCAGAAGGGTGTCTCCGAGGTCTACAGGAGCCACGTGGAGCGGAACGGGCTGCTTCACAAGCTCAAGATCGAGTTGGCCGTGAGCAATAACAACGTCTGGCAGGCGGTGGACGCGATCACCCGCGGAGCGCGTACCGGGAAGATCGGTGACGGCAAGATCTTCGTCCTCGAGATGGAGGAGTGCCTTCGCATCCGCACCGGCGAGACCGGCGTGTCGGCTCTCGCCTGAGGCAGCTGTCGGGTCTCTTGGAACCAGGATGTCGTTCCCGGGCTGAGCCTGGTCGAGGGCCGACAGCTCCAAAAGTATAAGCATATGAGCCCGGAACTTGGCCTTTTGGATAATAAATCTTGACGGCCGGGCTGCTACCCTCATTAACCCCGATATCGAGGGGGTGAGAGGTGGAGGAGCCACGGATGCAACGCCAGGAAGGGACTGCGGGCTGATGACCTCTTCGCCCACGGTACGGGAAATGGGACCGATCGAAGCCGGCTCGCCCTATGTAACCGTTTTCGTGTGCGCCAATGCGGCTCGTCCCGGGGCCGCTCCCGAATCTGCCGAGCGTTCCCGTCCGTCCTTGCCCGGCTTCGCTTGGCCGTTCGCCGCCCAGGAGATCATGGTGGCGTGCACCGGGCGGCTCCAGCCCGAGCATGTTCTGAAGGCCTTCGAATCGGGCGCCCGTCTTGTATGTGTCGTTGCCTGTAGCGAGGACAACTGTCACCACTTGGAGGGCAGCAAGCGTTGCGCCCGGCGGGTCGAATACGTGCGAGGCATCCTGGACGAGGTGGGACTCGGGCGTGAGAGACTGGTCTTCCACCATCTGCCGGGGACGGCTGCGGAAGATATGGCGCTTGCCGTGAACCGGTCCGTCCCGCCCTTTGCTGCGGATGCGGTCCGGGCGCGGGTGGCCGAAATCCGCAGCGACGTGACACGCGTGCTCGACGGTCTGACTCCTACCCCTCTCGACATCCCCGTCACTGAAGCTGCACCGGACCCCTACCAGCAAGTGGATACGAGCTATGACGACAACGAAGATTAGTTTCTCGGAAGTACTGGCCTCGGGGGGGTCGGTGATCACAGCCGAATGCGCACCTCCGCACAGCGGCCACAAAGAGGCGGTCATCAGGCTCGGGGAGGTGCTGCCGGCCGCGATCGACGCTGTCGTGGTGGCCGACAACCCCGACGGAGTCCTCGGTTCTGCCTTGGCCTGCGCGGCCGTCCTGGCCGGTCAAGGCCGCCAGGCCCTGCTCACGATGACCACCAGGGACCGGAACCGGATCGCACTGGAAAGTGAGGCTCTGGGGGCCTCCGTCCTCGGTGTCTCAGGGGTCCTGTGCGTCAGCGGAAACCACCAGTCTCTGGGAGTATCGCCGCAGGCGGCCGGGGTCAACGACATCGACTCCACCCAGCTCGAACAGCTCATATCCGGCCTGGGTCTTGCCCACCTGGCCGTAGGAGCGGTGGCCAACACTCACCTGCAACCTCTCGAGCTCAACCTGCTTCGCCTCAAGAAGAAGATCGATGCCGGAGCCGGGTTCTTGCTTACTCAGCCGGTATTCGACGTGGCTGTGTTCTCTGCCTGGATGGACGCCGTCCGTCTGGCCGGTCTCGATGGCCGGGCTGCGATCATCGCCACCGTGCTGCCGCTCTGCAGCGTGGACCAGGCCGAGCGGCTGGAGCAGCGCAAGACCTACGGTCCCCTGGATGGCGCAGTCATTGAGCGCATGGCCGCCGCCGGGAACCCGACCGAAGAGGGAGTGGCCATGGCGGCATCGGCCGCGGCTCAACTCAAGGACATCCCCGGCGTCCGTGGCATCCACATCCTGAGCAGCGGATGCGAAGAGCTGGCCGGCCGGGTGATCCAAACGGCCGGACTGGCCTAGGGGCGAGACGACATGCCCGAGCGCTATCACGTACCCGTCGTTCCCACCCCTCCGCAGTTTCACAGAGTAGGCAAGTACGGCAACGTCGACTGGCGGGAAGACTGCTCGCGCTGCACCAACTGCGTGAAGTTACGCTGCCTCTACAACGTCTATCGCATCGAGGCGGCCTACAATCGCGACCCGGACGCCCCCGTGGTCACCCTCGACGAATGCAAGGCCTGCCTTTCCTGCGTGCAGGGGTGCACCAAGGGCCTGCTGAGCGTCTCCATCAACCCAGGGTTCCTGGAGATGGGGGACGAATACTGGAAGCCCGAGATCCTCCTCACCACCTGGAACCAGGCGGACAGTGGCAAAATCCCGGTGTCGGGGGCCGGATACCGGGGCAAGTTCTTCGGATATGGGTTCGACTCCATCTGGACCGACATGTCCGAGATTGTCCGCCCCACCCGTGACGGCATCCACGGCCGCGAGTACATATCGACGGCTGTCGACGTCGGGCCCAAGCCTATGCGCCTCCGCTTCACCCCCGATGGTGGCCTGATCGCCCCACCGGCGTCGCTTATCGAGATCCCGCTGCCGGTGATCCTCGGCGTACCTGCCTGGCAGGTCGAGAGCCCGCGTCTGGCCGAGGCCCGGGTCCGGGCGGCCCGGGACCTGGGGACGCTTGGTGTCGTCCCAATTGAGGAGTGTGCGGGCATCGACTCATTGCTGTTCGGATCTGTGGCCCCGCTCTTCGGCGGGGCCTCCGGGGAGGCGGATATCGAGGCGGCCGCGGAGCTGTTGGGCGCGGTGCGGATGGTGATTCTGACCGACCGGGCCGGGGTGGAGGCGCTTGCCGCGAAGCTGCAGGCGGCGCACGAGGACGTGGTGGTCGCCATGCGCGTCCCGCTCACCTCCGACACGGCCGAGAGGGTGATCGGACTGGCGAGAGCCGGGGTCCGGGTCGTGGAGTTGGTCGCCGACCAGCACGGCCGGGAGACCTCAAGTGACGGACGCCCGGGGCGGCATCTCAAGGACGCCTTGCGGGCCGTCCACGGCCGGCTGGTGGAGGCCGGCATCCGCGATGAGGTGACGCTCGTCGTATCCGGCGGCATCGCTCTCGCGGAACACATGGCCAAGGCCGTCATCTGCGGCGCGGACGCTGTGGCCCTGGACACTCCGCTGCTGGTGGCGCTCGGTTGCCGGGTATGCAGCGACAAGAGCGCCTGTTGCTCGTCCAGTGGCTGTCCCTGTGATATCGCCGAGTTGGAGCCGGAGTACGCCGCGCAGCGGATGGTGAACCTGATGGGCGCGTGGCACAGCCAGCTGATCGAGGTGCTCGGGGCGATGGGCATCCGCGAGGCGCGGCGCCTTCGTGGCGAGACCGGGCGGGCCATTTTCCTGGAAGACATCGAGAGAGAGGCGTTCGGCGATCTCTGCCGGGTATCCGAGGGGCAGGTACGATCGTGACGGACTGGCAGCAGGAACACGTCGAGCGTGATGTCCGGCCCGCGCCCGACAGGTATCGTAACGCGCTGGGCAAGTACAAGATCGACCGTCTGGCCTCCTGCACCGGCTGCGGGCGTTGCGTGGAGGCCTGCGCGTATGGGGTGCACGTGAAGCCCAAGGGCTATACCGTCACTCTGAGACCCCAGGACCAGTACTGCATAGGCCCGGAGTGCGCGGAGAGGGAGGACTCCTGCGTCAACCAGTGCCCCAACAAGGCGCTGGTCATCCGCCGCAACCCCACCACCGACGCGATGGGTGACCCGCGTTGGTCCAGCGACCTGATCCTCTCCACGTGGCACATGGCGGCCACCGGTCATATCCCGCCAGACCACCTCGAGTCCCGCCGGGGCGAGTCGGAAGGCGGGTTCGACAGGCTGGTCTTCGCCTTCGAGGCGGAGGGCTGGGAGAAGCTGCCGGCGCCGGCCGCTGTGCCCGAGGAAGAGATGGACCTCAGTCTCGACCTGAACCAGCGCGGCGACGGCCGGCCGCAGGTGCATATCGACATCCCTGTGTACGGAGGAGGAATGAGCTTCGGCTCCGTCTCCATCCACACCATCCTGGCCAAAGCCCGGGCGATGACGGCCTGGAACAGCTTCACCTGCACCGGCGAGGGTGGTTACCATGACCGCCTCCGTCCCTACGACGACCACGTGATCACCCAGGTGGCCACCGGACTCTTCGGAGTTCGCGAAGAGACCATCCAGCGGGTGCGCATCGTGGAGTTCAAGTATGCGCAGGGGGCCAAACCCGGATTGGGCGGCCACCTGCTCGGCGACAAGAACACCCCGCCGGTGGCCCGCATGCGCGAGGCTGTGGCCGGGAACGCGCTCTTCAGCCCGTTCCCCTTCCACAGCGTGTACAGCGTGGAGGACCACAAGAAGCACGTCGACTGGATCAAGGAGATGAACCCCACCTGTCTGGTGAGCGTCAAGGTCTCCACTCCCACCGACGTGGACATGGTTGCTGTCGGGAGCTACTACGCCGGAGCGCACATCGTCCATCTCGATGGCAGCTACGGTGGCACGGGGGCGGCGCCCGACATCGCCAAGAAGAACATCGCGATGCCCATCGAGTACGCCATCC